>NZ_JBFUCO010000005.1:0-297585 GCF_056405215.1 Arthrobacter sp. P1_H7
AAATCATCAGCCACCCGCGCCCGCCCAAAGGAACCGTCTACATCGGCCTCAACGGCACGGGCAAGCAACCGTCCACGAAGTCCTGAGACATGAACCGTCCACGATCAGTTGAGACATGAAGTGTCAACGATGAGGTGAGACAGCACACGGCGCCAGGAGGACATTTACTGATAGGGCATCGGCGGAAACGGGCGTCGGCGGCACTTTCCACGCGCTTAGCCCAGCTGCGCCTCGATGCGGCGCGCGGCCTTGGTCAGGGCCGCGGCGACCTCGTCCGGATCCTGCGCGGCGCGGATATAGACGACGGCGAGGGCGGCCGGCCGGCCGCCCGGTACGCGCAGCGGCACCGCAATCGAGGACACGCCGGGGATCACCTCGTCATGGCTGGCGGCGAAGCCGCGGCGCCGGGCCTCGGCCGCTTCGGGCCGGTACGGGATGCCCGGGACCAGGGCCCGCCAGTCCTGTTCCGGGAAGGCGGACTGGATCGCAATGCCCGGCGCCCCTGCGCTGATGGGGTGCCGCGACCCCGGGTGCTGCACCACAGCGGCGCCGCTGTGCCGCGGATCCACCGTCACCAGCGTCACGCACTCCTCCCGGTCCCAGACCGCCACGAAGGCGCTCATGGTCAGGGTGTTGGCCAGCAGGGTCAGTTCCGGCAGCGCCGCCGACTGCAGGTTCCGGGAGACCCCGCGGGCCAGGACCGCGAGGCCCGGGCCGGGCTGGACGCGGCCGCCGTCGTCACGGACCAGCAGCGAGTGGTCCTCGAGGGTGCGCAGGATCCGGTAGGCCACGGAGCGGTGGACGCCCATGGCATCGGCGAGTTCGGCAATGGTCAGCGGCTGCTGGGCCTCGGCGAGGATCTCCAGCGCCCTGATGCCGCGGGACAGCGTCTGGGATGGGGAAGCCTGGGCGGTGCCGGCATTCGGGGTCATGGGGTCCATCCTAGGGGCGGGGGTGCTGGACGCCGGGCCCGCCGGGCAACCCTTGTGTTCAGGCTCATGGTCCGCTAGCGTTCTATATGGGAACTGTTTGTTCGATTATAGAACAAGATTATAGAACAAAATTGCAAACACCACTGTAAAAAACGGTTACAAGAACACAGCTGATCCAAAGCACACCCACACCACAGCCGGGGAAACGCAACGAACGCAAGGGATCAATGATGATTGCCACGCCGGGCGGCCACGCCGGGGGTGCCCAGGGCCCCCTGTCGGCGCCGCAGGCCAACCACTTCCGGGGCAGCCTCGGCAGGTTTGCCACCGGCGTCGCGATCGTGACCTTCGACGGTGCCACGAAGCGCCGCGGCATCACTGTGAACTCCTTCACTTCGGTCTCAATGGACCCCCCGCTGGTGCTGGTGAGCATCTCCCGCACGGCCAGGGCCCACGACGAGCTCGCCGGCCGGCCCTTCACCGTGAATATCCTCGGCGCCGAGCAGCGGTACCTGGCCATGCACTTCGCCGGCCGCCCCGGCCCCGAGCCGCTGTGGGTGGAGGGGAAGACCGCGCCGCGGCTGTCGAACGTCCTCGCCTATTTCGAATGCAAACCCTGGGCGGCGTACGACGGCGGAGACCACACCCTGTATGTCGGCGAGGTGGTGGACTTCAACTACCGCAACGGCGATGCCCTGGCCTTCGCCAACAGCACTTTTACCACCATCCCGGAAAGCCAGCTTGGCATGGAGGATCTGCTCTAGCGCCGCACCACATCCTTCCCGGCATTTCAGCTCAACTTCGACTGGAGGAAGACCATGGGTATCCGTACCGGACGGCAGTACCTGGACAAGCTCAACGCCATGACCCCGCACGTGGTGATCGACGGCGAGGTGGTCAGCGAGAAGATCGCCGAGCACCCGGCCTTCCGCAATGTGGCCCGCTCCTACGCCAAGCTCTTCGACATGCAGCATGATCCGCAGTACCAGGGCGCGCTCACCTACGTCTCACCCAGCACCGGGGACCGGGTCAATGCCTCCTTCCTGGTGCCGAGGTCCATCGAGGACCTCCAGCGGCGGCGCCGCGCCATCTCCACTTGGGCCGAGTCTTCCAACGGCTTCCTTGGCCGCTCCGGGGACTATATGAACTCCGCGCTGACCGCGCTGGGCACGGCAGGGAAGTGGTTCTCGCAGGCGGATCCGAAGTTCGGCGACAACATCCGCAACTACTACGAGTGGGCCCGGGAAAACGACGTCCTCGCCACGCACACCCTCATCCCGCCGCAGGTCAACCGCTCGGTCTCCGGTTCGGAGCAGCTCGGCGGCCAGCTCTCGGCCCGGATCGTGGAGGAGCGCGGGGACGGGATTGTCATCCAGGGCGCGCGGATGCTCGCCACCATCGCCCCGATCGCCGACGAACTGCTCGTCTTCCCGTCCACGGTCCTGCGGGGCACCCCGGAAGACGCGCCCTATTCCTACGCGTTCGCCATCCCCAACGATGCCCCGGGCCTGCGCTACCTCTGCCGCACCTCGCTGTACAACGGCGGGAGCATCCACGACGAGCCGCTGGCCTCCCGCTACGAGGAGATGGACGCCGTCGCGGTCTTTGACCACGTCTTCGTGCCCAACGAGCGCATCTTCATGCTCGGCCACCCGCAACTGTGCAACAGCTTCTACACCGAGACCGGCGCCGGCGCGCTCATGACCCATCAGGTGGTCACCCGCACCGTCGCCAAGAGCGAGTTCTTCCTGGGCCTGGCCTCGGAGCTGGCCGAATCGATCGGCATCGACGGATTCCAGCACATCCAGGAGGACATCGCCGAACTGATTATCGACGTCGAAATCGGCAAGGCGCTGGTCCGCGCGTCCGAGGCCGACGCCGGGCTCAACGACGCCGGCGTCATGCTGCCGAAGTGGACCACACTGAACGCTGCCCGCAACTGGTACCCGAAGATCGCCCAGCGCTTCCCGCAGATCATCCGGAAGTTCTCGGCGTCGGGCCTCATGGCCCTCCCGGGGGAGGCCGACGTCAACAGCGAGGCCCGGGAGGACATCGAGCTGTACCTGCAGGGCAAGACCCTGACCGGCCCCGAGCGGGTCCGGCTGTTCAAGCTGGCCTTCGACGCCTCGATCTCCGGGTTTTCCGGGCGCCAGTCGCTCTACGAGTACTTCTTCTTCGGAGACCCCGTCCGCATGGCCGGCGCCCTGGTCAACACCTACGACCGCGAGCCGGTCCGGGCCAGGGTCAGAGAGCTGCTCAACCGCCCTGACTGACCCGCGGAAAACACTCCCCGGAAATATGTGTGCCTTATCACATCTTTCATAGTAGTATCAGGATACTAACTGACCGTTCGATCAGTAATCCACGAGGCATCAGTTATCCACTTCGCACCCACCCCGGGCAGTACCTCTGCCCCCAGCAACGGAGTTCCAATGACCGTAACTTCATCCGTAGATTCTGAGGCGGGTCCCAGCAGCAAACACGAGGAACGCAAGGTCCTCGCCGGGACACTGGTCGGCACCACCATCGAGTGGTACGACTTCTTCATTTTTGCCCAGCTGACCGCAACGCTGCTGTCGCCGCTGTTCCTTGCCCCGCTGAACGCCTCCAACCCGGGCCTGGCACAGATCCTGTCCTTCGCCCTCATCGGCATCAGCTTCCTCTTCCGCCCGCTCGGCGCGATCGTCGCCGGCCACCTGGGCGACCGCCTCGGCCGCAAGGCCATGCTGGTCTTCACCCTGATCATGATGGGTGCCGCCACGGCCCTGATCGGCATGCTGCCCACCTACGCGCAGATCGGCGTCTGGGCCCCGATTCTGCTGATCCTGCTCCGCGTCATCCAGGGCTTCTCCGCCGGCGGTGAATGGGGCGGCGCTGCCCTGATGGCCGTGGAGCACGCTCCCAAGAGCAGGCGCGGCCTCTTCGGTGCCTACCCGCAGATCGGCGTTCCGGTCGGCATGATCCTCGCCACCGGCCTGCTGTACTTCCTCAACACGTCCATGTCCAAGGAAGACTTCGCGGCCTGGGGCTGGCGTGTGCCGTTCCTGCTCTCCATCGTGCTGATCATCGTCGGCTACCTGATCCGCCGGGCGGTCGCCGAGAGCCCCGTATTCAAGGAGATGCAGGACCGCAAGGAAGAAAGCAAGGCGCCCCTGGGCGAGCTGCTCCGCAAGCACAAGAAGGCCGTCCTCTACTCGACGATGATCTTCATCGGCAACAACGCCGCCGGCTACCTGCTGATTGCCTTCTTCATCTCCTACGCCACCAAGACGCTGAAGATGCCCACCCCGCAGATCCTGCTCGCCACCACGCTGGCCTCCTTCGGCTGGCTGATCTTCACCCTGGTCGGCGGCTGGCTCTCGGACAAGATCGGCCGCGTCAAGACCTTCCTGATCGGCTACGGCATCGTCTTCGCCTGGATGATCCCGATGTTCGCGCTGATCGACACCAAGAACATCCTGCTCTACGGCGTCGCGCTGTTCGTCCTGACGATCGGCCTGGGCCTGTCCTACGGCCCCATGTCCGCCATGTACGCCGAGATGTTCCCGGCGAACGTGCGCTACTCGGGGATCTCGATCGGCTACGCGTTCGGCGCCATCCTCGGCGGCGCATTCGCGGCCACCATCGCGGAAGTCCTCCTGCAGGGCACACACTGGACCGGCTCCATCGGCATCTACATCATGGTCCTCTGCGTCATCTCCGCCGTCGGCGTCCTGCTGGCAGGGGAAACGAAGGGCCGCCCGCTCGGCGTCAGCAGCCACCACTAGCCGCCGCCGGCGGCGACGCCTTTAGCTTCGCCGCCTTCGTCGCCACCACAAACAACGCGGGGTCACTTCGCGCCCATCCAAGTCATTCGGATGGGCCGTAAGTGACCCCGCGTTGCTTTTTGTACGGTGGGTTTAGACGCCCAGGAAGCTGATGGCGCCCTGCTTGAAGGCACGGCTGGTGATGGCGTTGGTGTGGTTCCGGCCCGGCAGCACGAGCTGTTCGACCATGCCGCCGGCCTTGGCGCCGAGGGCGGCGAGTTCCGGCATGGAGGCGGCCCGGTCGTCGTTTTCCCCCGCCACGAGGAGCATCGGCATGTGGGGGACGGCTTCGGCGGGGTCGTACGGCTCGGTCTTGATCGCCTCGACCAGGGACAGCAGCGCGAAGATGTTGTTGCTGGGCAGCAGCATGGCCATTTTCAGCAGCCCGGCAGTCGACTCGTCCGCGATCGGCGTGCCGTCGGCCAGGTACCGCTGCGCGGCGATCAGGTCGAAGTCCGCCAGGGGGTCGGCGACGTTCGGGCCGCCCAGGACCAGCCGGTGCACCAGCTCGTGCTGGGTGGCCCCGAACTCCCAGGCGAGCCGGGACCCCAGCGAATAGCCGATCACGTCGAGCCCGCTGGACGGGTCCCCGTCGCGCAGCGGACGCGCGCCGGCGTCGAACACAATCTGCAGCAGGTCTGCGCGGATCCGGCTGGGGGAGTAGGAGTCCATGTCCTCCGGGGCGCCGCTGCGGCCGTGGCCGGGCAGGTCCACGGTGATGACGCGACGGCCGGCTTCCAGGAGCGCGGTGAGCCAGCCGCTGTCTTCCCAGTTGAGCTTGGAGGAGGAGGAGAAGCCGTGCAGCAGCAGGACGGGACGGAGCCCGGCGTCGTTCTGGGGCTCATGCACCTGCACATACAGCTGGGGGTCGGTGCCCTCAACGGTGTGCGAATGCTGTTCGCCGGTGTGTCTGCCGCTCATGCTCTCAGTCCTCATCAAGTACGGCGCTCAGGCGGACCCGGCGCTTAGGTGCCTCTTCCTTCGGGACCGTGCCCACGATGCCGGCGGTGTTGTCCGGCACCTCAAACACAATCAGGGGCTCGCCGACATTGATCTTGTCGCCGGGCCCGCCGTAGATACGCACTACCTTACCTGCCTGCGGGCTGGGCAATTCAACGGCCGACTTGGTGGTTTCGACCTCCACGAGCGGCTGGTTGCGCTCCACCTGCTCGCCCGGGGAAACCAGCCATTCCAGCACGGTGGCCTCGATCAGGCCCTCGCCGAGATCCGGGAGCGGGAAGGAAATTTCAGCCACGTTTGTACTCCAATACTCGCTGGATGCCGAAGAGGATCCGGTCAATGTTCGGGATGTATTCATCTTCCAGGTCGCCCGAGGGATACGGGACGTCGAAGCCGGTGACGCGCTCCACGGGCGCCCTGAGGGTGTCAAAGCAGCTTTGCGTGATCAGCTGCGCCACCTCGGCGCCGAGGCCGGAGGTCAGCGGCGCTTCGTGGACGACGACGGCGCGGCGCGTCTTGCGCACGGAGGCGGCGAGGGCCTCGGCGTCGATCGGCTTGAGCCAGCGCAGGTCCAGGACCTCGATGTCGATCCCGTCCTCGGCCGCGAGCTCGGCCACCTGCAGGCAGCGGGCCACCATGGCGCCCCACGCGACCAGCGTGAGGTGGCGGCCTTCACGCATGACCTTGGCGCCGGTGGGGGAGCCAGCATCGTGTGTAGCAACCTCACCCTTCTGCCAGTACCGCGACTTCGGCTCCATGAAGATCACCGGGTCCGGCCGCGTGGCGGCGTACTTGAGCAGGTGGTAGGCCTCATGCGGGTTCGACGGCGAGACCACCTTCAGGCCCGGCACGTGGGCGAAGAGCGCCTCCAGGCTTTCGCCGTGGTGTTCGGGGGCGCGGATGCCGCCGAAGCTGGGCACCCGCAGGGTGATGGGCATCGGCAGGGTGCCCCGGCTGCGGTAGTTCATCCGGGCGATCTGGCAGACGATCTGGTTGATGGCCGGGTAGGCGAAGCCGTCGAACTGGACCTCGGGAATGGGGTGGAACCCGGCCATCGCCAGGCCCACGGACATGCCCAGGATGCCGGATTCCGCCAGCGGGGTGTCAAAGACGCGCTGCGCGCCGTGCTTGGCCTGGAGTCCGTCGGTGATGCGGAAGACGCCGCCGAGCCGGCCGCAGTCCTCGCCGAAGATCACGGCTTTGGGGTTGTCCGCGAGGACCTCGTCGAGGGCGCGGTTGAGCGCCTGCTGCATCGACATCACTGTGGTGGCGGGCTCGCCGGCCGGGTTGGTGACAGTGTCGTCGGCAGTGTTGTCGCCTGCGGCGTCTACGTTTTCGAGAATCGAGTTAGACATGTTCGGACTCCTCGCGCCAGTTGGCGGCCTGGGCCTGCAGGGCAGGGGTGGTTTCCTGGAAGACAAGGTCAAACATTTCAGTTCCGGGCCGGGAGCCCAGGGCCTGGATGCCGGTGCGGATCTGCTCCTCTTCGGCCTTGGCCGCGGCCAGCGCCCCGGCGA
This sequence comes from Arthrobacter sp. P1_H7, assembly GCF_056405215.1. Taxonomy (NCBI): domain Bacteria; kingdom Bacillati; phylum Actinomycetota; class Actinomycetes; order Micrococcales; family Micrococcaceae; genus Arthrobacter; species Arthrobacter sp. P1_H7. Next base: position 7,216 of record NZ_JBFUCO010000005.1, read on the forward strand.
AGAACGCCTCGTCGGCGATTCCATCGGCCAGCAGCCGCTGCCGGAGCCGCTCGATCGGGTCGGTGCCGGCGCCGTCGCGTTCCTCGTCGAGGGAGCGGTAGCGGCCCGGGTCATCGGACGTGGAATGCGGGCCGCGGCGGTAGGTCATGGCTTCGATGAGCACCGGGCCGTTGCCGGAGCGGGCATGCGCGAAGGCGCGGCGGGTCGCCTCCAGGACCGCGACGACGTCGTCGCCGTCGATCTTCAGCGCCGGCATCCCGTAACCCGCGGCGCGGGCCGCGACGGAGCCGCCGGCCACCTGCCGTTCGGTGGGGACCGAGATGGCCCAGCCGTTGTTCTGGACGAAGAACACCACCGGCGCCTTCATCACGGCGGCAAAGTTCATCGCCTCGTGCACATCGCCCTGCGAGGAGGCGCCGTCACCGAAGTAGGTCAGGGCGACGCCGTCTTTCCCATCCAGCGTCTGGCCGTGGGCCCAGCCGACGGCGTGCAGCACGGACCCGGCGACGACCGCCTGGATCGGCGCCAGCCGGGATTCCAGCGGGTTGTACAGGCCGCCGTGCCACGTGGCCTTGTGGGTGGACATGTAGGCCACCATGTCCACCCCCATGGTCCGGGCGACGCCCATTTCGCGGTAGGTGGGGAAGACGAAGTCCCGGGTGGTGTCCACGGCATAGCCGCTGCCCACCTGGGCCGCTTCCTGGCCGAGTTCGGGGGCGTAGCCGGGGATGATGCCCTGCCGCTGCCAGGCGATGGCCGAGGTGTCGAGGTGACGGACGGCCACCATGAGCGAATAGAGCTCGCGGAGTTCGTCGGCTGTGAGCGGCCCGGCAGCGCTGCCGGAAGCCACGGGGAGAAGTGTGTCCATGCCTGTGACCCTAGTCACCGGCGGCGGGGTGGGCAATCAGCCTAGCCGGGGGTGCCCAGACTGCATACTTTTGCCGCCCCGCGCGCCGGTGAGCTTGGCAATTTGTCTAACGACTTAGCTGGACGGCTGATCGGCTTTTGCGGCGGCGGCGGCCGCGTTGCGGTTCCGGGTGATCCGGGCGCCGGTCCAGCACGCCACGGCGATGCCGGCCACCAGCACCAGGGTGCTGACCAGCTGCTTGCTGCTCTCCGGGCTGCTGAAGCCGACGGCGAAGATCAGCGCCAGGAGCACGAGCCCGAAGATCGTCAGCCCCGGGAAGCCCTTCATCCGCAGCGGCAGCGCAGTGCCGTCACGGTCTGCCCGGCGGCGCAGGATCAGCTGGGACAGCAGGGCCGAGCCCCACACCACGAGGCAGGTGGAGCCGACAAGCTGGAACAGGGCCGGCAGGATCTGGTCCGGGAAGAGCAGTTCCAGGACGGCGGCCAGGAAGCCGAAGGCCACGGAGACGCTTACCGCCACGACCGGGACCCGGGCCGTGTTGAGCTTCGAGAGGACCTTGGGGGCTTCGCCGCGCTCAGAGAGGGAGTACACCATGCGGGACGCGCCGTAGAGGTTGGCGTTCAGGGCGGACAGCAGCGCGATGACGGCGACGAGGGTGATCGCGGCACCGGCGCCGGGGATCCGGGCGACGTCGAGGACGCCGGCGAAGGGGGACTTCAGGGCCGCGGAGGTTGAGGGCAGGACGGCCGCGATGACGAATACCGAGCCGATGTAGAACACGAGGATCCGCCAGACCACGGTGCGGATCGCCTGGGCGACGCTGCGCTCCGGGTTTTCCGTCTCGGCCGCGGCCACGCTGACAATCTCGGTGCCGCCAAAGGCGAAAATCACGACGAAGAGTGCGGTCGCGATGCCGCCCAGGCCTGCCGGGGCGAAGCCGGACGTGAAGTTGCCGAGGCCGGGGGACGGGACGTCCGGCAGCAAGCCCAGCAACAGGGCTGTGCCGATGGCCAGGAAAATCACGATGGCGGCGACCTTGAGGATGGCGAACCAGAATTCGAACTCGCCGAAGTTCTTCACGCCCGCCAGGTTAATGGCGGTGAACAGGGCCATGAAGATCAGGGACAGTGCCCAGACGGGGATGACCGGCCACACGGTGAACAGGAGCCCGGCGGCACCGAGGGCCTCGGCGGCGATGACCACCACGAGCTGCAGCCACCAGAGCCAGCCGACGGTGGCCCCGGCGGTCTTGCCCATGGCCTTTTGCGTGTACACGGAGAAGGCGCCGCTGTTGGGATTGGCCGCGGCCATCTCCCCGAGCGCCCACATCACCAGGATGATCAGGGTTCCGGCGACAAGGTAGGAGATCAGTACGGCCGGTCCCGCCGCCTGGATTCCTGCCCCCGAGCCGAGGAACAGGCCCGCGCCGATGGCGCTGCCCAGTCCCATCATGGTCAGTTGGCGTGGCTTCATGCTGTGCCCCAGGCTCGGGGCGGGGACCGCGGTGGGTAGCGTCGCGGTGGACTTCATTGTCATGGCGAACCTTTGTGTGGTTTGGATCTTTGCGTCCTTATGGGACCTATTGAATTTACCGGATTTGGGCCCGGCCCCCGGCCGCCGGGGGGCCTCCGCCGTGAGAGCATGGTGGCAGTTTGCTAACTGAATCAGGGCATCGGCGGCTGTTTGTCCGGCCCGGTTCCGCTTGGGAAGGAAAAATCCATGGATGTTGATCCGCTTGATGCAAGGATTGTCCGATTTTTCACCGATTCCCCCAGGTCCTCCGTGCTGGAGGCCTCCCGGGTGCTGAAGGTTGCCCGCGCCACGGTGCAGTCGCGCCTGGACCGGATGCAGGACGCCGGCGTGATTGGCTCATGGGTGCCGCAGCCCGATCCGGCGCACTTCGGCTATCCCGTGGTGGCGTTTTGTTCCCTCACGATCAACCAGGACCTCGGCCATGACGCCGTCGTGGAGGCCCTGGCCCGGATCCCCGAGCTGATTGAGATCCACACGGTCTCCGGGAGCTCGGACCTCATGGCCCGGATAGCAGCACGCTCCAATTCGGACCTCCAGCGCGTCCTCGATGCCATGATCGCGACCAGGTCCGTCCTGCGCTCGTCCTCCGTGATCGTGCTCAATACCCACTTCCAGGGCCGCACCCTGCCGCTGCTGGAAGCCGCGGCCGCCGCCAAGTGAGAAGCATGTGACCTGAAACATTTTGCGACCGGGCGGCTCGGCCGTATCATTAGTTCTAGTCACTTTGACTATAACTAATCCGGCGGTTGGGCCGGATCCAGCCGGGCAGTCCATGACGGGACCCGCCCGGGACCCAAGAGGGCGGGTGGATCACCGTTTACACCACAGCAGCCAACGTCTCGGAGCGCCAGACCGCGCCGCCGTCGTTGGCCATCTCCACTGTGATCTTTGCGCTGCGACCCAGCGAGCGGTCCGGACGGCCCACGCTGTGGATTCCGCTGGTGCGCCGGATCCGCGAACCGTTCAAGGGCCTCTGGGCACTGCCGGGCGGCCCGCTGACACACTCCGAGTCACTCCAGGACGCAGCGTCGCGGAACCTGCGCGAGACCACGGGCCTGGCCCCGAACTACCTCGAGCAGCTCTACGCCTTTGGCGGGCTGCACCGCTCGCCCACCCAGCGCGTCGTCTCGATTGTGTACTGGGCACTCGTCCAGCCCACGGAGGCCGCGCTTGCCGACGAATCGGAGAACGTGCGCTGGTTCCGCGCCGACCGGCTGGGCGAGCTGGCCTTCGACCACAACTCGATCGTCGACTACGCGCTGTGGCGGCTGCGCAACAAGATGGCCTACGGATCCATCGCCTACCACCTGCTGGGGGAGTACTTCACCCTCGCCCAGGTCCGGGAGGTCTACGAGGCCGTCCTGGACCGCGAACTCGATCCCGCCAACTTCCGCCGGCAGGTCAAGGCCACACCGGAAATCGAAGAAACCGATCACTATCTGCAGGGCGGCAAGCACCGCCCGCCCCGCCTCTACCGCTTCACCGGCCGCCCAGGCCTCGACCCAGACAACAGGAGCACACCATGAGCAGCGTCAACACGGCAATCCAGCTGATCACGCGCGAGCAGGCCACCACCTTGGCACAGGGCGCGGCCGCCTCCACCTGCAGCCCCGCGCTGGCCCGCGGGCCCTGGGACTACGACCTCGCCGAGGCCCTCGCCGGAGTGCCCGCCTACGGCCCGGGTGCCTCCTCCACCGACGTCGCGCCGGCCTCCACTCCCCGGCAGGGCCAGCTCCCCGAAGAGTACAAGCTCGCATCCGACGCCGAACTCGACACCCGGATCCGCGCCGCCAAAGCGGCGCTGGGGGACCGCGCCGTCGTGCTGGGGCACTTCTACCAGCGCGACGAAGTGATCGAATACGCCGACTTCGTGGGCGATTCCTTCCAGCTCGCCAACGCCGCCCTGACCCGGCCGGACGCGGAGGCCATCATCTTCTGCGGCGTGCACTTCATGGCCGAGACGGCGGACATCCTGTCCCGCCCCGACCAGGCCGTGATCCTGCCCAACCTCGCCGCGGGCTGCTCCATGGCGGACATGGCGGACATCGACTCGGTCACCGAGTGCTGGGAACAGCTTGAGGAAGTCTTCGGCACCGAGCCCGACGCCGAGGGCCGGGTCCCGGTCATCCCGGTCACCTACATGAACTCCTCCGCAGCCCTCAAGGGCTTCTGCGGCGAGCGGGGCGGGATCGTCTGCACCTCCTCGAACGCCGCGACGGTGCTGGAATGGGCGTTCGAGCGCGGCCAGCGGGTGCTTTTCTTCCCGGACCAGCACCTGGGCCGCAACACCGCCAAGGCCATGGGGGTGCCGCTGGAGCAGATGCCGATGTGGAACCCGCGCAAGGATCTCGGCGGCAACGACGAGGCGACCCTGCTCGATTCCCGGGTGATCCTCTGGCACGGCTTCTGCTCGGTCCACAAGCGCTTCAACGTGGGCCAGATCGAAAAGGCCCGCGCCGAGTTCCCCGGCTTGCAGGTGATCGTGCACCCGGAATGCCCCATGGAAGTGGTCGATGCCGCCGATTCCGCCGGCTCCACCGACTTCATCAAGAAGGCCATAGCCGCGGCCACGGAACCCACCACGTTTGCGATCGGCACCGAGATCAACATGGTGAACCGTCTCGCCGCGGAATACCCGCAGCACACCATCTTCTGCCTGGACCCGGTCATCTGCCCCTGCTCCACGATGTACCGCATCCACCCCGGCTACCTTGCCTGGGTCCTGGAAGCGCTCGTCCGCGGCGAGGTGCTGAACCGCATCACCGTGGACGAGGACGTGGCCGCCCCGGCCAAGGTAGCCCTGGAACGCATGCTGGCGGCGCGGCCGTGACCAGGCGGCTCGTGATTGTCGGCAGCGGGATTGCGGGGCTCTACGCCGCGCTGCTCGCCACCGGCGGCGGCCGTGACATCGAGGTGGTCCTGCTGAGCAAGGGCACGCTGGAGCAGAGCAACACCTTTTACGCCCAGGGCGGCGTCTCGGCCGTGCTGGCACCGGAGGATGCCGCCCCCGGGGACTCCGTGGCGGCGCACATCGCGGACACCCTCGCCGCCGGCGCCGGGCTGAACGATGCCGAGGCGGTCCGGGTCCTGTGCACCGAGGCTGTCCGGGACATCGCCGGCCTGGGCCGCTACGGCGTGCAATTCGACGCAGGTCCCGACGGCGGGCCGGCCCTGGGCCTGGAAGCGGCACACTCGGCGCCGCGCATCCTGCACGCCGGCGGGGACGCGACGGGCGCCTGCATCGCCCGCGGGCTCGTCGCCGCCGTCCTCGAACGCGCCGTCCTGGATCGTGCCGGCCACGGCCGGCTCCGGGTGGAGACCAGCGCGTTCGTCACCGGGCTCCTGACCGAACCGGCGGACCTGGCTGAAGAACTGGCTGAAGCACTGCCGGCAGAACTGTCACAGCCCGGCAGCACACCTCCGGCGCCGGTAAGGGTCACCGGCGTGGCCTACCTGGCCGGCGGGCGGCCCCAGGAGCTGGCAGCCGACGCCGTCCTGCTCACCACCGGCGGTGCGGGGCGGCTCTTTGCCCGCACCAGCAACCCCTCCGTCGCCACCGCCGACGGCCTGGCCCTGGCCTGGCGTGCCGGCGCCGCGGTGCGGGACCTCGAGTTCTTCCAGTTCCACCCCACCACCCTTGCCGCTGAGGAGGTCCCCGGCGGGCCGCCGGCCCTGCTCATCTCCGAAGCGGTCCGCGGCGAGGGCGCGGTGCTGCTGGACGCCGCGGGATACCGCTTCATGCCCGACTACCACCCCGACGCCGAACTGGCCCCCCGCGACGTCGTCTCCCGCAGCATCGCCCTGCACCTGGCCGCCACCGGGGCCGCGCCGGACAGCCCGGTCTACCTGGACGCCCGCGGCCTCGAGGCAGAGCGGGGCGCGGGCTTCCTGGCCCGGCGGTTCCCGACCATCACGGCTGCCACCCGGGCCGCCGGCTACGACTGGACCACAGAGACCGTACCCGTGTCCCCGGCAGCCCACTACTGGATGGGTGGCGTGTGCACCGACCTGCGGGGCCGCACGTCGGTACCCGGCCTGTATGCCGCCGGCGAGGTGGCCCGCACCGGCGCCCAGGGGGCCAACCGGCTGGCGAGCAACTCGCTGCTGGAGGGCCTCGTATTCGGCCGCCGTGCGGTCGAGGACTTCCTGCGCGCACCCGAGCCGGCGACGGACTGGCCCGCGCCGGCCGCCGGGGACTTCCACCCCGGCAGCCCTGAGACGTCCCCGCCGGCTGAAACTCCCAGGACGGGGGCGACCGGCGCCGCCGGTGCCGTGGAGGTCCCCTTCAGCCGGGCGGCCCTGGGCCGGCTCATGACCGCGGCCGCGGGGGTCACGCGCACCGGCGCCGACCTCGACGCCGCCGCGGCCCAGCTGGCGCAGTGGGGAACCGTCCTTGAAGGCCGCGACCTGGCCGGGCTGGACCAGGCCGGCCATGAGGACCGGAACCTGCTGCTGGCCGCGGAACTCCTCGTGGCGGCGGCCCGGCAGCGCACGCACTCCATCGGCGCCCACTACCGGGCAGACACCGCCGCCACCTCAGCCTTCACCCATTCCATGCAAAGGATTTCCTCGTGACCACCACTGCCCACGCAACCGCTGCCCCGGAAACCCTGCCCACCAGCGCCGCGGCGCTCGCCGGGAGCCTGCCCGAGGCCGCCGTCCTGGCCGTCCTCCGCGCGGCGCTCCAGGAGGACGCCCCCTACGGGGACATCACCTCCCAGACGCTCATCCCCGCGCAGGCGCGGGCCACCGCGGTGCTCAATGCCCGTGTTCCCGGCGTACTGAGCGGCGGGGAGGTCTTCGCCGCGGCGATGCGGCTGACCGACCCGGGCGCCGTCGTCGACCTGCTGGTCCACGACGGCGAGGCCTTCGCCGCCGGAACCGCCCTGGCCCGCGTGATCGGGAACGCCAGGGCCGTGCTGCTGGCCGAACGCGTCGCACTGAACCTGGTCCAGCGGATGAGCGCCATCGCCACCAAAACCGCCGAGTTCGTGGCGCTCGTGGACGGCACCGGGGCCCGGATCACGGACACCCGCAAGACGACGCCGGGGCTGCGGGTGCTCGAACGCTACGCCGTGCGCTGCGGCGGCGGCGCCAACCACCGCTTCAGCCTCTCCGACGCGGTCCTGGCCAAGGACAACCACCTGGCCGTCCTCACCGGCGGTGACCCGGCGAAGCTGACCGCGGTGCTGCGCGGCGCCAAGGCCCAGCTGGGCCACACAACTCACTTCGAGGTGGAGGTGGACACCATGGAGCAGATCGAGCCCGTCCTTGCCGCCGGGGTGGACACCATCATGCTGGACAACTTCTCCCTGGCCGAGCTCGCGGCCGGCGTGGGGCTGGTGGGCGGCCGGGCCCGCGTCGAGGCCAGCGGCAACGTCAACCTTGCTACCGTGGCGGACATCGCGGCCACGGGGGTTGACGTCATCTCGATCGGCGCCCTGACGCACAGTGTCACGGCCCTGGACCTTGGCCTGGACATTGAGCTGGATGTCGAGCCGGCCGTTGAGTCCGGCGCCGGTCCGGCGGCCGGCTGAGGCGCACCGTGATCTTCCTGGACGCCGCAGCCACCACACCGGTCCGCCGCGAGGTGCTGGAGGCCATGTGGCCGTACCTCACGGGCGAATTCGGCAACCCGTCAAGCCATCACTCCCTGGGTGAGGCTGCTGCCTCGGCGCTCGCGGGGGCCCGCGCAGCAACCGCCAAGGCCCTCGGCTGCCGGCCCGGGGAAGTCGTCTTCACCTCCGGCGGCACGGAAGCGGACAACCTCGCCGTCAAGGGCATCGCCCTGGCCCGGCGCGCCGCCGATCCGCGCCCGGACCGGGTGGCGATCAGCGCCGTCGAACATCCCGCGGTGGAAGAATCCGCCAGATACCTCGAACGGGTCCACGGCTTCGCCGTCGACGTGATCCCCGTGGACCGCTTCGGGCAGGTGCGCGAAGAGGCCCTCGCCGCCGTGCTGCAGCCCGGGACGGCCCTGGTGAGCATCATGTACGCCAACAACGAGGTCGGCACGGTCCAGCCCATCGCCCGGCTCGCGGCGCTGGCCCGCGCCCACGGGGTGCCGTTCCACACCGATGCCATCCAGGCCGCCGGCTGGCTGCCGCTGGACACGGGCGCGCTGGGCGTGGACGCACTGAGCATTTCCGGCCATAAGCTGGGCGCGCCCAAAGGCAGCGGCGCGCTGTTTGTGCGCGGCCGGGTCCGGGTGGAACCGCTGGTCCACGGCGGCGGGCAGGAACGGGGCCGCCGCTCGGGCACCGAAAACGTCGCCGGCGCGGTGGCGCTCGCAACGGCCCTGGCGCTGCCGCGGGAGCCGGCCGGGAGCGTGGCTGCCCTCCGCGACGGGTTCATCGACGCCGTGCTGGCCGGTGTTCCCGGCGCGCAGCTCACAGGCCACCCCACCGAGCGGCTGCCCTCGGTGGCGTCGTTCTGTTTCCCGGGCACCAGCGGCGAGTCCGTGCTGTTGGAACTCGAGCGGCAGGGTGTGGTGTGCTCCAGCGGGTCCGCGTGCGCGGCGGGCTCGGATGCGCCCTCGCCCGTGCTGCTGGCCATGGGCATCGCCCCCGAGATCGCCCAGACGGCGGTACGGTTCAGCTTCGACTCGACCGTGACGGCAGCGCAGTTGCAGGAGGCGGCGGCCGCGGTCCGCACCGCCGTCGCCGGCGTCCGCACCCTCGGCACCCCCTCCTCCGGTTGAGCTAACACTAAATGTCCTTATCGGGCACCCATGGCGGCTTCAACTGACAGCTCAACCGGGGGTGGGGGCCCTGGCCGAAGTCAGCGGTGGCGGGCGCGGCGGAAGATCCAGTGCCGCAGCATCGTGAACCGCAAGGCCGTAGCGGCGAAACCGGAGAGGGTGGTGGTCCACAGCTCCTCGGCCACGGTGGCCTCCGGGTTGACCCAGTGCAGGACGGCCAGGCTGCCGCCGGTGATCAGCAGCGCGACGAGTATCACGATCAGGCCGTTGAGGTGGTCCCGCTTCATCCGGCGGCGTTCGGTGATCTTGAACGTCAGGCGCCGGTTGAGGGCGGTATTCATGAACGACGTCAGGATCAGGGCCGCCGCGTTGGCCGGCTGGGCACCGAGCCAGGGCCGGGACAGGGCGTACAGGGCCAGGGAGGTCAGGGTGCAGACTATCCCGACGCCGGTGAACCGGATGAGCTGCCGGACCACGGGGTAACGGAGGATTCCGCGGTACCGCCGGGTCTTCGGCCCGCGGACGACGGCGGGGGCTGGGTCAAGCTGTTCGAGCTGGGACTCCATCCGCTCAGTACAGCTCGCCCACGGGGATGTCCACGGCCAGCCGGTTTGCCGGGCCCGCCAGCGGACAGGCCCAGGCCTCGTTGTAGGCGCACGAGGGGTTGTAGGCGAAATTGAAGTCCAGGATGAATTCGGCCTGGGGCCCGGTGCCCCGCACGCCGTGGAAAGCCCCCTTGATGGTGTCCAGGAGGTAGCGTCCCGCGCCGTAGCTGCCGCCGGGCTGGCCTGCGGTGGCGTCACGGAACGGCACGAAGATGCCGCCGCCGTAGCCCCTGAGCTTCCAGACCGCGAGCTGTCCCATCTCGGGCAGGTCGAAGGTGCCCAGCCGCACAAACCGGACCAGGCCGTCGGTCCCGGTCTCCACATTCATCTCCCGCCCGGCGCCCTCGGGGGTCAGCGGGACGTGGAAACGGTAGATCGGATCGTAGTCCGCCGTCTTCAGGCCGCCGAAAGTGGCCTTGGCCTCGGCGGTCAGCGCGGAGGCCGGGTGGGTGCCGAACATGCGGTCCCGCTCCTGGCGCCAGTAGGAATGCGCCTCGGCCGGGCTGTCCGCGGCGATCTTCCGCGTCGTGGCGTAGAGGGCAAAGGTCCGCAGCCGCCAGTCCGCGATATCGAGGGCCGACATGCCTGCCACGTCGCCCTGGTCTCCAAAGTGCGTTCCGTCAATGTGCTGTTCGGCCATGCCCCCAGCGTATCCGCTTTCGCGAGGCCGAAATTTGGGCGCCGAAATTGTGCCCGGGATTCCGGGGCCGGACCCGCGCTCCGGATAGCCCGTTCCGGCGGACCCTCCGGCCGTAGACTTTCGCGCATGCGCAACCCCCTGCAGAACGCGGCCGCCGGCGATGCCCTCAAGAGCCCCGGCGGCACACCGGGCAGTCCCGGGCACGCGCCGGGCAGTCCCGGGCGCGCGGCGGCGTCGCTGGCGGAGCTCGTGACGTACCGGACCGTGTCTTCCCGGGCCGGGGGGACTTCGCGGGCCGGGGCCGGGGTGGAGACAGCCGAGTTCGAGTCCTTCATCGCGGCGCTGCCCCGGTTGTATCCGGCGGTCCATGCCGCCCTGGAACTGGAGCGTGTCAACGGCCACGCCCTCCTGTACCGCTGGCCCGGCAGCGCCGTGGCGGAGGACCCCGCGGCCGGGCACCCGGCGTCGGTGCTGATGGCGCACTACGACGTCGTCCCGGCGGACGACCCGGGGGAGTGGACACACCCGCCGTTCTCCGGCCACAACGACGGCACCTTCCTGTGGGGCCGGGGGACGCTGGACGACAAGGGTCAGCTCGTGGCCATCCTGGAGGCGGCCGAGCGCCTGCTGCTGGCGGGGTACGCGCCCGCGCATGACCTCTACTTCTCGTTCGGCAACAACGAGGAGACGGCCGGCAACAGCGCGGCGGCTGCCGCGGCCCTGCTGGCCGGCCGCGGTGTGCTGCCCTGGCTCGTGCTGGACGAGGGCGGTGCCGTCGCGGGCGGCGCCTTCCCGGGGGTGAGCCGGCCGGCCGCCGTCGTCGGTGTGGCCGAAAAGGGAATCCTGGACGTGGAGCTGCTGACCCGGGACCCGGGGGGACACGCCTCCACGCCGCCGCGGATGGGGGCGACGGCGCGGCTGGCCCGCGCCATCACCCGGGTCGAGCACAGCCCGTTCCCGCAGTCGCTGCCGGAGGTGACCGCCGAGATGCTGCGCCGCTTCGGCCCGCACACCCCGCCGCCGCTGCGGGCCGTGTTCGCGAATGTGGCACTGCTCCGGGCGCCGATCACCTGGCTCTTCGGCCGGCTCGGCAGCGAGACCAACGCCATGACCCGAACCACCGTCGCCATCACCACGCTCGAAGGCAGCTCCGGGGCGAACGTCCTCGCCGCAACGGCGAAGGCCAACGCCAACATCAGGGTGGCGGTGGGGGAGACGGTGGAGGGCACCATGGCACGGCTGCGGAGAATCATCCGCGACCCGAAAGTCGAACTGCGCGTCGTGGAGGGCAACGGACCGTCCCCGGTGTCGCCGTCCTCGGGGGCCCAGTGGGACCTGCTGGCGGACTGCATCGGGCAGGTCTTCCCCGAGGTGATCATCACCCCCTACATCATGATGGGCGGCACCGACTCGCGCCGTTTCACCGGGATCTGCGGTGCCGTGTACCGCTTCGCGCCCTTCTTCATGGACGTCCGGGCCCGCGGCTCCATCCACGCCGTTGACGAAAAGATCGGGCTGGAAACGCTGGAGCAGGGCGTCCGGTTCTACGAAACACTGATGCGGGAGCTCTGAGTCATGCGGCGCCCCGGCTACGCTGGCACCATGACTGGGACGGCCCCTTCTTCAGGATCAGGCACCGCAGGAATCCGGAGTGCTGCGCTGCGCACCGGCGCGGCGCTCGCGGTCGCGGCGGCAGCCCTTTCGGGCTGCAGCAGCGACGGCAAGGGGACGCCGGTCTGGACCGCAGGCAGCAGCGCGGCGGACAGCGCGAGTGAGAGTGCGAGTGAGAGTGCGGTGCCCTCTGCCGCCACTGGTCCCGCCCCCTCGGCCAGCGCTTCCGCCTCTCCGGGCTCGAGCGCGGCGGCCTGGAAGGTCTTCACCGACCCCGCAAAGACCGTCAGTTTTGAGGTGCCGCAGGACTGGATTGTCCAGTCCGTAGCTCCCGACGCCGGTGCGCTGCCCGGGGCGCTGAAGATCACCGTCAAGGACGCCGACGGCGCCTACCTGGCCACCTTGCAGACCGGCCTGCCCCCGCAGCCCGCCGCGGCCTGCGCGGCCGACGCAGCACGCAACTACGTCGTGGTCAGCAGCGTGCCGGTTGACCTGCCACACGCCGGCGGCGGGGGAACCATTGACCCGCACGTGGTGTTCCGGGTGATCCAGGGCTACAAGTACTTCGGCTCCTACGGCATCACCAACTTGGTGGGCGGCGACGGCGGGAAGAGCTGCGCCTTGCAGAACGTGGTCCGTGGCCCGGCCGGCAAGGGGGACTATTCATTCGGGGACCTGACGGTGCTCAAAGCGTTGGCCCCGGACCAGAAGGTTGCCCCCGCCAAGGCGTTCGACACTCTCGACCAGGCGGCCAAGTATGTCAACGAGGGGTCCGAATTCGCGAACGTCCAGCGGATGCTAATGTCTCTGAAGATCAAAAACTAGTCCCGCCCGCCCGCACATCCCCGGGCCGTTGACGGCGACTTCCTCCTGCACACGCCTCACATCCCACATCCCGGAGACAGAGATACATGGAACGCGCCGTAGCCGCCCGCCTGGCCTTCAAGACCGTTGCCGAGACCAAGGTGGCTCTGGCCGTGGCCGTGGCCCGGAACGCCGGGTACGACTCGATCGAAGAATCGCTCAGGGTGACCGCGGGAGGCGCGGACGTGCCGCTGACCGAACTCTCGGACCACCACGGCGGGCGCTTCCACTACATGGAATTCGCCGAGCCCACCGACGTGCTGGTTGAGTACTCGGCCACCGTCACCGGCTTCGCGCTGCCCGAGGAGCCCGGGCTCATGGAGCTGATCCGCTATGTCCGGCCCAGCCGCTACGCGGAGTCGGACCGGCTGCTGCCCACTGCCTATGCCGAATTCGGCGGGCTTCAGGGCGAGGAACTGCTCCGCGCCGTCCGCGACTGGGTTTTCAACGAACTGCGCTACGTCAGCGGATCCTCGCGGGGAACCGACGGCGCGGTCGAAACCCTGCTGCACCGCCGCGGCGTCTGCCGGGACTTTGCCCACCTCGCCATTGCCCTGCTGCGATCCAAGAACGTCCCGGCCCGGTTGGCCGCCGTCTACGCCCCAGGCCTGACCCCGATGGACTTCCACGCCGTGGCCGAGGCGCACATCAACGGCGCCTGGCACGTCATCGACCCCACGGGGCTGGCGCCGCGGGAGAGCATGCTGCGGATCACGGCGGGGCGCGACTCCTCGGACACCGCCTTCCTGTCCACCGTGGGCGGCAGCCTGTCGCTGAAGGAACTCAGCGTCACCGCCGTCGTCGACGAGCTGCCGCAGGAAGAGCCAGCGCAGCTCGTCGCCATCCACTAGGCCGGCCGGCGCGCCGGCGCACGCCCGGCGTGCGGTCTCAGCGCACGGTTTCAGCGGACAGTCTCAGCGTACGGAGACCGCGGCGCGGAGCTTCTCGGTCAGCCGCAGCAGCTCCTGCTGTTCGGCGGCGGAGAGGGCCGGGCCCACGAGCGCGGCGATGTCGCGCACGTGTTCCCGGCCGATCTGCTTCTGCAGGTCCCGTCCGGCATCGGTGAGCCGGATGAGGATCCCGCGGCCGTCCTCCGGGGCCGGTGTCCGTTCAACGAGCCCGCGCTTGTCGAGCCGCTCCACCAGCCGGCTCAGGCTGGACTGGCTCAGCAGCACGTTGTCGTTGAGCTCGTTCAGGCGCAGCCACCCGGAGGGGCAGCGGGAGAGCGTGAACAGGACGTCGTACTCATTGAGCGCCAGGGCTTTGAACGCCGGCGCCGCCTGGAGCTTGCGCATCACCGCCACCTGGGCCCGGAACAGGGATTCCCAGGTTTCCGCGGCCAGGCGTACCGGCGATTCTGTGGCCTTGGCGGGCATCATGACCCCTGGACGGTGGTCTCTGACGCGGCGGCCGCGGCGGCGTCGGTGGGCCCCGCTGCCAGCGCGGCGGCCACCCGGCCGGCGTGCGTCGGCGGTTCTGGCACGTGTGCCGGCTTGAGCGCGGCATATTCCTTGCGCAGCACCGGCAGCACTTCCTCGCCGAACAGATCCAGCTGTTCCAGGACGGTCTTCAGCGGCAGGCCCGCGTGGTCGATCAGGAAGAGCTGGCGCTGGTAATCGCCGAAGTACTCCCGGAACGTCAGGGTCTTTTCGATCACTTCCTGCGGGCTGCCGACGGTCAGCGGGGTCTGGGACGTGAAGTCCTCCAGCGAGGGGCCGTGGCCGTAGACCGGGGCGTTGTCGAAGTAGGGGCGGAACTCCTTCACGGCGTCCTGGGAGTTCTTCCGCATGAAGAACTGGCCGCCGAGGCCCACAATCGCCTGGTCCGCCTTGCCGTGGCCGTAGTGCTCGTAGCGTTCGCGGTAGAGGCCGATCAGCTGCTGGTAGTGCTCCTTGGGCCAGAAGATGTTGTTGGCGAAGAAGCCGTCACCGTAATACGCCGCCACTTCAGCGATCTGCGGCGTGCGGATCGACCCGTGCCACACGAAGGGGGCGACGCCGTCGAGCGGGCGGGGGGTGGAGGTGAAGTTCTGCAGCGGCGTGCGGTGCTTGCCGGACCAGTTGACGGCGTCCTCGTCCCACAGGCGGCGCAGCAGGGAGTAGTTCTCGATCGCGAGTTCGATCCCGTCCTGGATGTTCTTGCCGAACCAGGGGTAGACGGGGGCGGTGTTGCCGCGGCCCAGGACCAGGTCCACGCGACCGTCGGCGAGGTGCTGGAGCATCGCGAAGTCCTCGGCGATCTTCACGGGGTCGTTGGTGGTGATCAGGGTCGTGGCCGTGGACAGGATGATGCGCTCGGTCTGGGCCGCGATGTACGCCAGCGTGGTGGTGGGGGAGGACGAGAAGAACGGCCGGTTATGGTGCTCGCCGAGGGCATAGACATCCATGCCGATGTCTTCGACCTTCTTGGCGATCGCCACGGACGCCTTGATCCGTTCGTGCTCCGTCGGGGTGCGGCCCGTGGTGGGGTCGGTGGTGATGTCGCTGACGCTGAATACGCCGATCTGCATGGTGTGCCTTTCCGTGGCCGGGGTGGATCCGGGAGCTGGTTCTATTATAGCCGATATACATGCGTTTGCATCTATCGACCAATATAACGCCCGCCACGGACGAATATTCCCGCACGTTCCGGCCGGGTTTCCCGCCCCGTCTTCCCGGCCGTGTTGCCGGCCGCGTTCCCGCCTTCGGAGCTGGCTCGGGCCTAGGATGCAATCAACCGGCTGGCCGCGAGGTGCCCGCCCTCCCGGAAGGCCACCATGCGCCGTGTTGTCGCTTTTCTGTGTCTGGTGGAGCTCACCAGCGGGGTCCTGCAGGGCTATTACACGCCCATCCTCACCGATATCGCCCGGCACCTAGGGATCCACGACGCCGACGTCAACTGGTTCGAGGCTGCGCAGCTCCTGGTCAGCGCCCTCGCCGTGCCGGTGCTGGCCAAGCTGGGGGACATGTACGGGCACAAGAAGATCCTGCTGGTTTCCACGCTGGTCACCGCTGCGGCCTCCTGGGGCGTCGCTCTCGCCTCGGACTTCTGGACCTTCCTGGCCGCGTGGTCGTTCCAGGGTTTCTACGTGGTCTGGCTGCCACTGGAAATTGCCCTGATATTCAGCCGCGTCCATCAGCTGCCCGACGGCGCCGCCCGCACCCGGCGCGCAGCCGGCGTCCTCGTCGGGGCGCTGGAGGCCGGTGTCATCGCCGGGGCGCTCGCCGCAGGGGCGCTCGTGGAAGTGTTCGCGGGCCAGCTGCAGCTGGTGCTCCTGGTCCCTGCGGTGGCCGTGTCCGCATGCTGGTTCGCCGTCCGGTTTGGCGTGCCGGAATCGCGTGAGCGCAGCGGCGGACGCGTGGACACCCGCGGCTTCACGCTGCTCGCCCTCGGGCTGCTGCTCATCACGTCGGGACTGACTTTCATGCGCCTCAATGGAGCGGGCGCGTGGTGGCCGTGGGCGCTGGTGGGAGCCGGAATTCTGGTGTTCATTCCGTTCGCGCGGTACGAGCTGCGCGAGGCCGATCCGCTCGTGGACATCCGGATGCTGCGGGGCAAGTCCATGTGGCCCGTCCAGCTGACAGCCGGGCTCTTTGGCGTCTCGGTCCTGGGCGCGCAGGCCCCGCTGTCCACCTTCGCCCGGACCGACCCCGCGCTGCACGGCTACGGCCTCGGGCTGCGCGCCGGGCAAGTCTCCATCATCATCGGCGTCTATGTGCTGGCGCTGCTGGTGGGCGCCCTGCTGTATCCGGTCGTGACCCGCCGGCTCACCCCGCGCTGGACCCTCGTGGGCGCCGCCACGCTCGTGGGCCTGGGCTACCTGCTGTTCCTGCCGTTCCATGGCAGTCTCACCCAGGCGCTGGTCAACATGGCGATCGCCGGTGTGGGCTCCGGGGCCCTCGTGGCGGCGCTTCCTTCGGCGGCCGCCGCGGCGGCGCCGCTCAACCGGACCGCGATGGCCACGGGCCTGACCAACACGACCAAGACCATCGGCGGAGCCTTCGCGTCCGCGGTGTTCGGCATCGCCCTGCTCAGCCACGTCCTGGCTGAGGCCGGGGCCGGCGCGGGGGACGCCGGTCAGACCGCGGCGCCGCTCGCCGGCTACCTCACGGTGTGGACCATCTGCGGGGTCACCGGGCTTGCCGCGGCCGCCGCGCTGGTGATGGTGCCCCGCCTGGCCTTCTCCGACCCGGCGGCTGTGGCCGCCGCACCGCTCGGGGCCGGCTCGCACTAGGGGTACCCTTCCTCCTCGGCGACTGAGCAAGTATGTTCTTAGCGTGACGGGTACGCGGAGGTACGAGTGGGGGCGGGTGGCGGCCGCGGCCAAGAACCGGCACAACATCCTGAGCATGGTGCTGTTCCTTTCCGTGAAATGGGTCCTCTTGCTCGCTGCCACACTTGCCGGCGCTGTTGCCGTTTCGGCGCACAGCTTCCTCGGTGTGCTGGCCATCGCCGGGGCAATGCTTGGCTTGCTGGTGTTCCGGGTGCTGTTTACCGCGTTGGTGGAGCGTTCGGTCATGGGCTTCCGCCGCCTGAAGCCGGAATACTGCTCCATCTACGACCGGTACTTCTGGCGGCATGAGCGTCTCTGGAAGCTGCTGGCCGGGGCGCCGTTCAATGGAACCCCGTTCAAGTCCCTGATGTGGAGGCTGTTGGGCGTCAAGGTGGGCAAACGGCTCTACGACGCCGGACTGAACATGCCGGAAAAAACCCTCGTCACGATCGGCGATCACTGTACGTTCAACGAGGGAACACACGTCCAGGGCCACTCCATGGAAGACGGCGCGTTCAAGTCCGACTACATCGTGTTCGGCAACCACTGCTCCCTTGGCGTCGATGGCTGGGTCAACTACGGGGCGACGATGCACGAGGGTTCGTCCCTCAGCGCCGACGCCTTTCTGATGAAAGGCGAAGATGTCCCGGAAGGTGCAACGTTTTCCGGGAACCCGGCCCGCGAGGTGATGAACCCCGCCGCATCCGCAACCCTCGCGTCCCTGGCATCGCGCGGGCCCCGTCACCGGGATTCAGCCGCGGCAGCTGCCGGCCGGCCTAAACTCTCCAAGGGTACGCACGGAGCCCACGCAACCCGTGCTGCAGCGAACGCAGCCCACGGGACCCACGCAACCCGTGCTGCAGCGAACGCAGCCCACGGGACCCACCGGGCATCGCGGAAAAAGGCAGGGACGCCTGGTTCTGGTTCCTAGTGCGAACCGGTTGGCAGGGGAGCGTCTTCGGGGAAGTCGTCGGGGAAGTCTTCGGTCACGGCCGGCCCGGAATGGCGTCCGCGGCGCAGCGGCTTCTGTAGCGCCCTGCGCTCGTGCCGGCCTTCCACGAGCCGGTACAGCACCGGGACCAGGATGAGTGTGAGGGCCGTGGAGGAGATCAGGCCGCCGATCACCACGATCGCCAGGGGCTGGGAGATGAAGCCGCCGCCGCCGGTCAGTCCCAGCGCCATTGGTGTCAGGGCGAACACCGTGGCGAGCGCTGTCATGAGGATGGGGCGGAGGCGCTGGCGGGCGCCGTGCGTGATAGCGTCAGCCACGTTCATCCCGGGTTCGCCGTTGCGCGGCTGGCGGTACTGGTTGATGAGGTCGATCAGCACGATCGCGTTGGTCACCACGATGCCCACGAGCATCAACATGCCGATCAGCGACGGCAGGCCCAACGGCACGCCGGTCACCACGAGCAGGGCGATTGCGCCTGTCGCGGCGAACGGGACGGAGACCAGCAGGATCAGCGGCTGCACGAGCGACTTGAACGCAGCCACCATGATCACGTAGACGATCGCGATGGCGGCCAGCAGCGCGAGTCCGAGCTGGCGGAACGAATCGGCCTGCTGCGTCGTGGCGCCGCCGATCGTGGCGGTCACCCCGGGCGGCAGCTGGACTGACTTGAGCCGGTTCTGCACCTCGGTGCTGACCGCGCCGAGGTTGGAGCCCGACGGCGTCACCGAAACCCGCGCGGTGCGCTGGCCGTTGCTGGCGGTGATGGAGACGGGGACGTCCACCTGCTCCACCGAGGCGATGCGGCCGAGTGGGACGGCGCCGGCCGCAGTCGGGAGCGGGATGTCCCTGACGGCCTCGATGCTCGTGAAGCGGGTGCCCTCGCCAATCCGGACCGGGAAGTCGTTGGTGTCGATGCGGACCGTCCCGGCCGGAATCGGGCTGATCGTGGCGGCCAGGACCCCGGCCACGCGCTCCTCGTTCAGGCCGGCCGCGACGGCTTTGGCGCGGTCCACCTTGACCTGGACCACCGGCTGGCTGGCCGCCAGGTTGGTGGCCACCTCGCTGCTGCCGGGAACACCGTCCATGGCCTTGACCATCGCGTCACTGGCGGTCTGGAGATCGGCGGTGCTGGCGGCCTTGAGGGTGATGTCCACGGTCGACGAAGTGCCGAAGCCGCCCTGCTGGGAACCGACCGTGATCTTTCCGGCGTCGCCGAGCTTGGAGAGTTCGCGGCGGACGGTCTCCTGGAGCTTGCCCTGGTTGGCTTTCTCGTCCGTCACCACGGTGAACGTCGAATTCGACACGCCGGAGGAGAGCAGGGCCGAGAAGCCGGTCTGGGCGTTGCCGGTGGTGGCTTGGACGTCCTTGATTCCGTCGATGCCCCGCAGGGTGTCCTCGACCCGGATCGCCGAGGCGCTGGCCTCGTCAAGGCTGGTCCCTGCCGGCAGGGCCTGCTTGACGGTCATGCTGTTCTCGCCGGAGCGGCCCAGGAGGTCGGTGGCGAGCAGCGGGGACATCGCCACGGTACCGGCAAGCACCAGGGCCGCGGCGATCAGGGTGAGGACCGGGTGCCGCTGCGTGCCGGACAGGACAGGCAGGTAGCCGCGCTGCAGGAGCGTGCTCTGCTCGGCCTCGTGCGCCTTGGTGGCAATGCCAGCGGCAGAAGCCGGAGAGCCGGTGACGGCGGGAGTGCGCAGGAACCAGTAGGCCAGCACCGGCACGATGGTCAGCGAGACCAGCAGTGAGGAGATCAGTGCGATGGTCACTGTCAGGGCGAACGGCCGGAACAGCGCGCCGGCCAGGTCGCCGACGAAGGCGATGGGCAGGAAGACGGCCACAGTGGTCAGGGTGGACGCCGTGATGGCACCGGCGACTTCGCGGATGGCGGTCCCGATCGCGGTGATCTTGTCCTCGCCGTAGCTCAGGTGCCGTTTGATGTTTTCGATGACCACGATCGAGTCGTCCACGACGCGTCCGATCGCGATGGTGAGCGCGCCAAGGGTGAGGATGTTGAGCGAGTAGCCGGTGGCCGAGAGCCCGATGAACGTGATCAGCAGGGACAGCGGGATGGACACGGCCGTGACCAGGGTCGCGCGCACGGACATCAGGAACACCAGGATCACCAGGACGGCGAAGCCCAGTCCCAGCAGGCCCTCGGTGGTGAGGTCCTTGATGGACTTCTCGATGAACGGCGCCTGGTCGAAGACCGGGGTGAATTTGGCATTGGAGCCAAGCTCGGCCTCAAGCTGCGGGATGGCGTCCTTGACTGCGTGGGAGATCGCGACGGTGTCGCCCTCGGGCTTCTTGGTCACGGACAGGGCGAGGGTTTCCTTGCCGTTCGTCCGCGTGATTGACGTGCGGGCGTCCTCGACCAGGCTGACATCCGCCACGCTGCCGATCGTCGCCGCATCGCGGGCCGCGCCCAGGGGGAGGGCCTTGATCGCGTCGAGGGAGTCCACCGGGCTGCCGATCTGCAGCGAGAGGGTCTTGCCCTGTTCCTCGATGGTGCCGGCCGGAACCAATGCGCCGTTGTTCTTCAGCGCGTCGCTGATGGACTGGAGGCTCGCGCCGGATGCCGCCAGGTCCCGGGGCCGCGGCAGGATCTGGATGTGCTGCGTGGCGCCGCCGGTCACGTCGGCGCCGCGCACGCCGTCGAGCTTCTGCAGCGCAGGGACGCTGAGCCGGGCAAGATCGGCGTTGAGCTCACTGAGCGGTTTGTCCGAGGACACGGCCAGGAAGACGATCGGGAAGTCGCTGATGCTCCCGGCGATCGCCTGCGGCTGGACGTCCTTCGGCAGGGCCTGCTTGGCGTTGGAGATGGCGCGGTCGATCTGGTTCCGGGCCCGGTCCAGGTTGGAGCCGTAGGTGAACGCCAGGGAGATCTGCGAAACGCCGTTCCGGGACGTTGACGACGTCGACTCCAGCCCCTCGACGCTGTTCAGCGCCTTTTCCAACGGGGCACTGATCTGCTTGTCCACGACTTCCGGCGACGCGCCGGGCATTGAGGAGATCACGGTGATCTGCGGGAACTCGATGGAGGGGATGAGTTCCTGCTTCAGCGAGGACATCGTGATCACGCCGAAAACGCAAGCGAACACCGTGATCAGCGCGATCAGGGCCCGGTTGGCGAGAGACAGCTTTGCGAGCCGGAACATCTCATGGTCTCCTGGTGGGTCGGGGCGTCCTGCACTACGGGACATCAAAAACGGGGACGTCACGGGTTGCAGCGGTCCCAAACCAGCAGTGTAAACCAGCCGCGGCCGGGCCCCGGCTTAGTTGCTGGCGGTGACCTGTTCGAGTTGCAGCGTCTTGGCCGTCGCGGCCTCCAGCTTGGCGGCGAGCTCAGGGCTGTCGTTGAGCTTGACGCCGTAGCCGGGCATCATGTCCTTGAGCTTGGACTGCCAGCCCTTGAAGTTCTTCGGGAAGGACTTCTGGAGCAGTTCGATCATGATCGGCACTGCGGTGGACGCGCCCGGGGATGCGCCGAGCAGGGCTCCGATGGTGCCATCGCGTCCGGCGATGACCTCGGTGCCGAACTGCAGCACGCCGCCCTTCTTCGGGTCCTTCTTGATGATCTGGACCCGCTGGCCGGCGGTGATGAGCTCCCAGTCGCCGTCCTTGGCCTCGGGGTAGTACTCCCGCAGGGCCTCGACCTTGTCGCCGTGGCGCTTGGCGACTTCCTTGATCAGGTAGGCGGTGAGGTCCATGTTGTCCTTGGCCACGGCCAGCATCGGGATGATGTTGGAGGGGCGGATGGACAGCGGCAGGTCCAGGTAGGAGCCGCTCTTGAGGAAGTTCGTGGAGAAGCCGGCGTACGGGCCGAACAGCAGGGAGCGCTTGCCGTTGACGTAGCGGGTGTCCAGGTGCGGCACGGACATGGGCGGGGCGCCGACAGATGCCTGGCCGTAGACCTTGGCGCTGTGCTGGGCAGCGATGGTCTCGTCGGTGCAGCGGAAGAACTGGCCGGAGACCGGGAAGCCGCCAAACCCCTTGCCTTCCGGGATGCCGGAGGCCTGCAGCAGGTGCAGTGCCCCGCCACCCGCGCCGACAAACACGAATTTAGCGTGGATGGAGCCGTGCTCGCCGCTCTTGGCGTGCTTCAGCGACAGGTCCCAGCCGCCGCCGGATGCGCGCTTGATGTCGCTGACGTTGTGGCCGTAGTTGATCTCCACGCCGTTGTTGCCCAGGTATGTGGTCAGCTCGCGGGTCAGGGCGCCGAAGTCGACGTCGGTGCCCTCGGCGGCGCGGGTTGCCGCGACGCGCTGCTTGGGGTCGCGGCCCTTGACGATCAGCGGGGCCCACTTGGCAATCTGCGCGTGGTCCTCGGAATACTCCATCGAACGGAACAGTGGGTTCGGCTTGAGTGCCTCGTAGCGGGTGCGGAGGAACTTGGTGTGGTCCTCGCCGATCACGAAGCTCATGTGCGGAACGGTGTTGATGAAGCCCTTGGGGGAGCCGATCAGCGAGTTCGAGACGAGGTGGGACCAGAATTGGCGGGACAGCTGGAACTGCTCGTTGATGTTCAGGGCCTTGCCGGGGTCCACCGAGCCGTCTTTGGCTGCGGGGGAGTAATTAAGCTCACACAGGGCGGCATGTCCGGTGCCGGCGTTGTTCCACGGGTCGGAGCTTTCCAGTCCCGGCTCGTCCAGCCGCTCAAAGAGCGAGATGGTCCAGTTCGGCTCAAGCTGCTTGATGAAGGCGCCGAGCGTGGCGCTCATGATGCCGCCGCCAATCAGTACGACGTCGGCGTGTTGGGTCTTGGAAATGAAAGTCACAATCAGTCTCCGATAGCAGCGGCTCTGGCTGTCACAGAATATCCCGCACCGCCCACTAACTGAAATTGGCCCCGGGCGTCAAGGCCTTAGCTCGACCTTTGTGAAAACTTCGTTCAGCACCGGCGACGCCGGGTACTTCAGCACCCGGTCCGAGAGCGCCAGGGCCGAGATCGGGAAGGCAATGGGAACCGCCGGCACCGTGGCCGCGATCTGTCCGTTGATGGTCTGGTACTCCTCGGTGCGGTCCTTGCCGTCCGGCAGGCCCCGGGCCCGGGCGATCTTGGAGAAGACCTGGGGATCCTGGTAACCGAATTCGCCGGTGTTCTCGCCGAAGAGCGGGCCCACGAAATTGTCGGGGTCCGAATACGAGCCGTTCCAGCCCAGCAGGTGCAGGGCGTGGTCGCCCGGGGAGGTGACCTTCTGCAGGTAGCCGTCAGCCCAGTCCACCGGTACGGGCTTGACGTTGAGCCCGACGGCGGTCAGCTGCCGGCTGATTTCGGCGTACACCTTTTCCGGCGTCGGCAGGTAGGGCCGGGTGACGTTGAGCGGATAGTAGAACTTCAGCTCCTCGCCCTTGTAGCCGGCTTCGGCCAGGAGTTCCTTGGCCTTGCCCGGGTTGTAGCCGAGCGCCGCGGCATTGTTGTTGAAGCCGCTGAGCTTGGGCGGAACGAACTGGGACGCCTGGGCCGTGTTGTCGATGAAGAACCGGCGGATCAGCGTGTCCTTGTCCAGCGCCATTTCGATCGCCTGGCGCACCTTGAGGTTCTGCAGGATGGGGACTTGCTGGTTCATGCCCAGGTACATCACGGAGAACGGGTCCCGTTGGATGATCTGCTTTCCGCTCTTGACCAGTTGGTCGAAGTTTCCCACGGTGACGGCGTCGTAGGCGTCGATCTTGCCGTCCAGGAGCGCCTGCATCCGGGTCTGCGGGTGATCGTAGGTCACGAACTTGATGGTCCCGATCTGTCCCTTGTCCCCCCAGTAGTCCTTGTTGCTGGCCAGGGAGACGCTGCCCGAGTCCCACGAGTCGAAAACGTACGGCCCGGTGCCCACCGGGTGGAGGCCGTAGGCGGACACCGGCTGCCCGCCCCGGCTCTGGTTCAGGACGTCCGCGTTCTCCGCAGCGAGAGCCTTGGGCGAAGAGATCGCGAAGGCCGGGAGGGTAAGGGCCTGGAGAAAACCCGTGAAGGGCTGGGTGAGGCCGATCCGCACATTGTCCGGCGCAACGGCGGTGCAGTTCTTGTATATGGACAGCGGCGCCTGGTCCGCATGGGCCTTGAAGACGCCCTTGAAGGTGGTGCCGGTGGCCTGTTCGCGGAGGGCCGGTGAGAAGTTGAACCAGCGGTTGAAGTTGGTGCAGACCGCGGCGGCATCGAACGGCGTCCCGTCCTGGAATTTTACGTTCCCGCGCAGCTTGAACTCGTAGGTCCGGCCTTCATCGCTCTGGGACCATTCGGTGGCCAGCAGCGGCGTGGGCTGGCCGGTGGTCTGGTCTACGCCGACGAGGCCTTCCAGTACCTGCCGGGTGACTCGGTAGGACTCGACGTCGGAGACCAGGGCAGGATCGAGTCCGAGCGGCTCCGAGCCGGTGCCGAAGGTGAAAACCGCCGTAGGTGCCGCGCTGGCGGTGGCAGAGGCGGTGGGGGAACTCGGTGCCGGGCCGAGGCTGCCCGTGCAGGACGCGAGCGGCAGGACGAGGAGGGCGGCCCCGATGCTGGCGGCAATCCGCCGCACTGTCCTGCTGGGCACTGTACTGCTGGGCACTCGAGAATCACCTCTGGGAACTGGATGGTCCGCCGGCTGCGGACCAGCCCCAGTCTAGTTGACGGCCGGGTCCGCCAGCTCTTGTGGCACACCGCCGCACGGCGCACGGCAGCGCAAAAAAGCGGAGGCCCGCACCTGGTGGTGCACCATGTAGACAGTGGCGTTGGCGGTCTGGACGCCGCCGCAGACGACGTTGGCGCTGTCAACCTTGAGGGCATCCTTGGTGCCGGTGACCGTCACCGAACCGCCCTGAACCGTCTTGTGGGTGCCGACGATCTGGTCCGGGGTGATCTTGCCGGGGACCACGTGGTAGGTCAGGATCTTGCTCAACGTGGCGTCGTCCGTCTTCAGGGCCTCGATCGTGGCCGGATCGATCTTCTTGAAGGCGTCATCCGTCGGGGCGAAGACGGTGAATTCGCTGCCGTTGAGCGTGTCCACCAGGTTGACCTTGGGGTTGAGCTTGCCGGAAACGGCGGCGGTCAGGGTGGTGAGGATCGGGTTGTTGGACGCCGCGGTGGCTACCGGGTCAAGCGCCATGCCGGAGACGGAGCCGGCACCACTGGGGACCTGGGCGGCGTAGGCGGCGCAGCCCGAGCCGACGAGGTTGGCGGCCGGATCCATGGCTGCGGCGGAGGCGCTCGTGGAGGGGGACGCCATGCTGGATTCCGCCGGTGCGGAGGACGGTGCCGAGGAGGCGGGGGCCGATGAGGCGCTGGATCCGCCACAGGCAGTGAGGCTGAGCATGGCGGCAGCTGCGATACCTGCAACGGCGAACGTGGTGCGCTTGATGTTCTGCATTTCGGTTTCTCCTTTGTTGTGCCGATGTTTGCCGGCGGCGAATTTTTGCCGCTGCGGCCCTTTCCCGACTGTTGGGCACCGACCCTTGGTTGGTGTCTCAATGGGTATTCGGCTGCCCGGAGGAAACGGATGGGTGCGGATGTGAAATTCTTTTTGGCGGCTTCAAAACTCCTGAAAACCCCGGAACAGCGCCGGAAACGACGAGAACCCCGGTCCGAAGACCGGGGTTCTCTCTGTGCGCAAGGGGGGACTTGAACCCCCACGCCCGAAGGCACAGGAACCTAAATCCTGCGTGTCTGCCAATTTCACCACTCGCGCGCGGCGCCGTCGTCGTCCCGGGAAAGAACCCCGGCGGCGGACGCCAGGCTCTATTGTACCTACTGCCGGTTTGCCGGTTGCAAAAGCTGCCCGCGGGCGGACGGACCGGAGACTAGGCGTCGAGGTTTAGGTCCCGGCGAAGTTTGGCGACATGCCCGGTGGCCCGGACGTTGTACTGTGCGACGGCAACCTGGCCGTCGGCGTCGACCACGATCGTGGAGCGGATCAGGCCTTGGTAGGTCTTGCCGTAGTTTTTCTTTTCGCCCCAGGCCGCGTAGGCCTCGGCGACGGAGTGGTCCTCGTCGGAGAGCAGCGGGAAGCTCAGCCCTTCGGCGGCCGCGAACGCCGCAAGCTTCCCGACGGGGTCGGGGGAGATGCCCACGACGTCATAGCCTGCGGCCTGAAGCGCGCCGAGGGAATCCCGGAAATCGCAGGCCTGCTTGGTGCATCCGGGCGTGGCGGCTGCCGGGTAGAAGTAGATTACGGTCTTCCGGCCCCGGAAATCGCGCAGGCTGACGTCCTGTCCTTCGGCATTCTTGAGGGTGAAATCCGGTGCTGTGGCACCGGCGGTGAGTCGCTCAGGCACGGGTGTCTCCTTGATGAGGTTCGTCATGAAATGGGGGTGGTAATCCAGCGTAGTGACGCGATCGGCGCCGGACGAATCCGCTGCTCGCTATACTCTTGGGTATGCCTGATATGGATCGCTGGCCCACGGGCCGCCTATTGTCCACGGCAGCACGTCTTGTAGAACACTCCTGGAACGAAAAATTGGGGGCCATTGGCCTGACCCATGCCGGGGTGATCGCCATGGAGGTGCTCTCGGCGAATGGGCCGATGACGCAAGCCCAATTGGCCCAGCTCGTCCGGGTCCAGGCCCAGACGATGGGCAAGACACTGAGTCGGCTGGAAGCGCACGGCCACATTTCGCGGCACCGGAGCACCTCCGACCGGCGCAGCCACGTGGTGTCGCTGACTGACCAGGGGCGCCAGGCGGTTGCCGCGGCCGCCGACATGGAACGTTCCGTGCTCGCCGCCACGCCCATTGACCCCGACCTGCTGCGCCAGGAGCTCCAGGCCGTGGTCAGGGTGCTGGCAACCAGGTCCTCCTCGCCGGAGGCCAAGGCCATCGTCACGGCCGCCGAGCCGGGCGCCGCTGCCGGGGCCACCCCGTTGAATTAGCCACCCCGCCTCGGGGGAAACGGGAACGGGACGGCAGGGTTTTCCCGCCGTCCCAATGAATCCCGTTCTCGAGGCCTTCAGGGGTGATCGGTCACCAGGGGTTCCTGTGGTGGTTGTGTTTCTTGTTGTCGTGCCGGTTTCCGTTATGGTCCCAGAACCCGTCCTTGTCATGCCGGCAGCCGTCCCGGCCCGTCCACGAGCCGCGGTGGTCGTTGTCGTCACGCCAATTGCCATGATCGTCGCGCCAACCCCATCCGTCGGCGTTGTCATGCCACCGGCTCTCTCCGTCCCACCAGCCATTGCGTGTGTCGTGCCGGTTGTTGTCCCGCATGTGGTGCCGGTTCTCAAATGAGGACTGGCTCCAGGAGCTGGCGGAGGCGGTAGAGGTGGTAGCAGTGGCGCTGGCAGGAAGGGCGCTGGCGCCCAGGCCCAGTGCGGCGGTCACCGCGGTTGTTCCAATGATGCGAATAGCCTTGTTCATGAAACTTGGTCCTTACGGAGATCGATTTCCCTGGCCCCGGGGCGGGCCGCGCAGGCATGCTGCCGGGGGCCCATGATTCCGTGTCTGCTGACGCGATCCTCAGTGAGGGCACCGGGAGATCTGAATGTCATCTTTGGTGGTCGCGTCGGGCTCTCTGGCCGGCATTGTTGTCGGCCCGGGTCTGCAGGACCTGTCGCTCCAGAACAGTTGCCCGGAGCACCTTTCCAGTCAACGCCCCTGCATTGACTCTCAAAAGGGACTAAAGACCCTGTTTTTGCCGAAATCGGACGGATCGTTTCAGGAGCCAGGACGCTGGCGATCGGATCAGCCCCGGCACGTTGGCCGCTGCCTGGATTGACGCTGCCTACACCGTTACGGCCTGGTTCGCCAGAGTGGCTACGATGGCTGACATTTTGAGGCCGGTGAGCACCGCCGTGAGCAATACGACGCTGATCGTGACCCACACCGGGGCGAGCCCGCGCCGCGGGGCGACCTCGTGGACAATCACGGAGCGGCCAATCACGTAGACATCCCTGCTGAGGAACACCCACGCCCAGTGGAACGGCCGGACAACGCCGTCCTTGCGCAGCCGGTCCCAGTCCAGGTACGCCAGGAGTGCGGACACACCGTAGGCCACGAAACTGATGGCTATGAAGAGGAAGTAAGGCGCCGTGAAAATCGACGCCGGATCAATTGTCTGGATCTGCCGCGGGCCCACGGTGCGCAGCCGGAGCACAGGGTTCCAGAACATCAGCAGGATGAGCGGCATGAGCGGCAGGGCCACAATTGTCCAGATGTACGCGTTGTAGACCGGTGTCCGGTCGCTGATGCGCCTGCGCGGTGCCACCGGGTGCCGGGGCGCCGTCGCCTGGAACTGGGGTGCGTTGAACTGGCCGGTCCAGGCCGAACCGTTCCACCACTGAAGCCGGCCCGAGCCTGCCGGGTCCGGATACCAGCCGGGGCCAGGGGCGGAGGCGTTGGGCGGGACGGTCATGGCTGTTCATCCTTTGCGGGGCGTGGCGCATTCACTTGTTCTATTCTGTTCTGGCACAAAGCGTACAGGGGTGGCTGCAAGGGGGGAGCGGCGTCAGCGGCGGTGACCGGTGTTGTCGAGGCCGACGAAATGCGAGAGGCCAACGGTCCTCCCGTGCATGAAATCCCTGAGGGCCCGTTCCGATTCCGGGTCGGAGCCGGTGCGCATGCGCCAGGACTTTTGCCGCAGGTCACGGATGATGGTCGCGATCACGATGAGAACGGCTGCAATGCCCAGGATGAGCAACTCCATGATTCCCCCCATTGGTCTCAGTGGTGCATTGGATGGAGTCTAACCGCGGCCCGTGCCGGCGGGAAGGCCGGCCGACGGCGCAGACCCATCCGCTGGAACCCCGGGGCCAGCCTGCCACCCAGGCACAAAGGGCAGTCCTGAAGTATCGACGCGCCAGCGGATCGGGAGGACGATTAAAAGGCAATCACCATGAAGGAGGTCAGTGATGTGCTATTCGTACAACAGGGATTCCTGGCGGGATACCCGGAAGGATGCCGCAAAGGAATCTGAGGATCGCCCGAAGACCCGGGCGGAGGCGCCGGAATTCAGGTTCTGGGCCTTCCCCCGCCGCAGCAAGGAGTTCACGGTCGAAGAGCCGGAGAAGGTGCGCGACCGGTCCCGCGAGAAGGTCTGACAAATCGATGTGCATTCGCGGCCGCTGAACCACACAGTTCACTGTGACGGTTCGGCGGCCGTTTCATGGCCAGGCGGGCCGGCGGAGGCCAAGGGCCGCGGAAAGGCCTATGAGCAGGCCGCTGAGCGCCAGCAGTAATCCTCCGGCGAGACCGCCTTGCCCGTCGGGTCCGGGACCAACCCGGCCGGCCGCCGCTCCGGAAGGATTCGCCGTTGAGGGCTCCGAGCCCTGGCCCGCATCCGGTGACTGGGGCGCGGGCGTGCCCGCCGTAGCTGGGGCCGGAACAGCACCCGCGGCCGGTGGGGTGGGGGCTCCTTGGCTGACGGAGGGGGCGGGGCCTGGCGTCCGCGGAGCCGCGACCTGCCCGGGAACCTGGCCTTGAGACGGCGGCTGTGACGGCGGTTGGGACGGTGCGGGGTCCGACGGCGGCGCTGCATTGCCCGGGGCAGTCGCGCTGGGCGTCGGGGAAGCGGACGGTGGGCCCGGCGTCGGCGAGGCGGGGCAGATCTTCACGGGAAGAAGGCCGGCCGGCTTGCAGGGCCCGGCCGCCGCGGGCAACGCAAGGGCTAACGGCGAGGCCGCGAGCAGCAGGGCCACGGCGGATGCGTACGAGGCCTTCCGGATGGACTTCATCCTCACCATCGTAGGGTTCGACCGCCGGCAGCCAGGGTAATCACGTCTTTTGCGTGTCCCCAAAGCTTGGATGGGAAGGGATGAGAGCGGCTTACGCCCAGGCTGGACGGCGGCTGGCTCCTCAGGCCCGGTACGGTTTGGAAAGCGCGAGGGTGGGGATTAGCGAGGCTCCGGTTCCCACTGTTCCGTGGATGCCTCCTCCGGCAGCTGCCCGGTGGAGATGGCCGTCCTGATGTTCGTTGCGGTGGGCGAGCCGGGAGGGAGTGTCCGCTCTTTCGCCCGGGCGCGGAAGGCCGACCACAGCGTGAAGATTCCGGTTGCCGCCCCGAAGGCGCCGTATGCAAGGACGTCCTCAGCCGGGACCTCCTTGCCCCTGAGGAGCCTCGTGCCCAGCTGCACTGCGGTCAGCGCCGCGGCAATCACGGGAACCAGTACCCACAGGGGTGTGCGCCGCAGCCATTCTTGCCATTTGCCTCCGGAGTTCGCGGTCATGGCAACGCTGAAGCGGAGATGAACGAACCCACCACGAACCCGACCCCAATGAGGGCGAACATGCCGCCGAAGAACCTGATGAACAGCGGGCAGCCCTTGAGCGGTGCCCAATGCACGTCCCGCAGAGTCGGCACCAGTCTCGTCAGCCTCACTGGCCCGTGACTTTGATTCCGGCGACCGCCCCGGTCCAGGCGCCGGTCGGGTCCGGGCGGGTCAACTGGGCACTGACGTAGCCCTTCTGCAGTTGGACAACCTGCGATTGGGTTCGCGAGCAATCGACCTCCACCACCGTGTGCTCTGTTCCGGCCAGCGAGTTCTGGGAGAGATAGATCTGGGCATGGGGGATGCCCACGCAGGCCGCGGTGACTGTGTGCGGACCGGCGACCGTCACCGTTGCGGCTTTGGTGAAGCCAACCCCTGGCCCGTCCGCCGGACCGGCGTCGGAGAGGAGCGCGGACCCTGGCGCCTCGGCCAGACGCTTATGCAGCTCGGCGTAGTTGCTCGCTTCCACGCCCAGAACCCCCGGATCTTTCGTCGAGGCGGCGGGCGCCGGCCGGTGGCTTTGCCCGGCCGCCGCCGGCCGCGGATCGCCGTCGTCCTCGTAGGCGCAGGCGGCCACGCTGCCGGCCACAAGCATGCCAACAATGAGTGCCGCAGCGACGCGGACTGTTTTCGTTCCCCCAGGTCCAGACATGGGCCGAGTCTACGGTCAGTCCTTTGAATTACAAGTCATCCCGGCCCGGCGGGCAGGCGCCTGCGGATACCCCCTCCATGCCTTGCGGACGACGACACCGCGTGGCCCCGCCCTGTGACCCGAACAAGATGTCCGCACATGGTCAAGTTACCTCGCTGAGGAGTGCGGAGCTCCGAGCCCCGGCGGACTGCACTTCTCGTCATGGCCTAATCCGCAAGCCGCATGTAATCTGACTTCGAATCGCTCGCAACGTAATGGGGAACCTTGACTGAGAACATCCCGGCCGTCCCGCCAGTACCGCCGTATCCCCAGACGCCGCCCCACCCGCGGCAGGGGCAGTTCGGCCCTGTCCCGGGCAACGAGCCGCCTCTCGGTGCACCCGAGACCTACGCTCCGCCGTACGGCCAGCAGCCGTACCTGTACCAGGCTCAGCAGCCGTATTCGGCCTACCCGCCGGCACCCCCGCCGCAGTATTCACCGGACGGCAGATGGACGTACACGCCGGCTTCGAGGACCTCCGGATACCGCATCGCGGCAGGCACCACGTCGATCGTGCTGGGCGCCTGGCTGTTCCTGCAATTTCTGGTCGGAGCCTCCCAAGGACTCGGTTTCCTGGCCTTCCTTTCACTCGTCGCTGCGGGCGGGACGCTCACAGCTGGCATTGTGCTGTTGGCCAAACAGCGGGGCTGGGAGAGGGGCGCGCCCGTCACCGTGATGAGCTTCGCAGGGTTCGCCCTCTTTGTCGGTGTCCTCTACCTTGCCGGCCGATCCGGCGTCGGCATGTTCCTCTTCAACTTCCTGCTGTCAGTCCCGGTACTGATCGTCATGGGCATCGGGTTATCCCGGGAATCAGGCGACACCTGACCAATCACTTTGTGACCGGCCTGACCTCCACGACGAAACTCATCCGGTTCGCCCCCAGTCAGGGCTGGTTGACGTCAGCCAGCTTTGGATCCTCCCTGATCACAAAGGGCCGCCCGCTGCACCTGCATTGCGGTCACCCGCCCTATTCCTCAGGTGTGCAGTCGCGGCGTTTCTGGCGCTAGTAGGACAGCACGTGCCAGTACGCGGCTACGCGGTCGGTGACTTATCTTCATCGTCATCGCGCCGCTTGGGTCGCAGCTGGGTAGGTCCCTTCGACCTTCAACGTGATGCCGGCTGGCCGGCGCGGCGATGGCCTGGCGGTCGGCGGCGGCCGGCTCCGTCCCGGTAACACCGTTGTGAAGAGAGGACATGGGCCTCATGTGGGCGGAAGTCGGCCTGCGACTCACCGGTTGCTGCGCAGCCGCATACGAGGGAGCGGCGGGGAAATGATTAGCCCATAAATATCCCCCAGAGCTATACGGAGCAAAACAAAAGCCCGCCTCTGCACCTCGGCCGGCCACGCAGGCGTCCGCGCGCGCAGAGCGCTGCAGCCGCGCAGCGGGTTCCCGCGGCGCAGCCGCGAGGAAACATGAAGCTTTTCGGCACGGAGGAAACATTCAGCCCCTCGTCACGGGAAGCACGCCGGGAAGCGAAGGGGCGAGGGGCGAAGCCCCGAGTCCTCTTAATATGCTCACACCCGGCTCAGCCAGCACACGACAGGCCGGCAGACACGGCTACCGCCGGCACACCGCACCGCCTGCGGCGGCGCGAGGGGACGGACGTCGTCGGTCGGGGGTGGGCGCTATCGCGGCCGGAGCAGAACCGGCCGAGGGGATCAGTGGACCTTCACCGGGATGAGGTCATAGCTGTTGTCGCAGCCTCCGCGCGGCGGGGTGTGCCCGATCCCGTAGAGGTGATCGGAGATGGACTTGTCCGGCCTGGTGGCGACGACCCGGATCCGGGAAATCGGGGTCGGGGCGTTCGCAGGTTGGACGAACGGCGCCGCCTGGGGAACCATCCACCGGCCGGAGCTGTCGCGCGTCACCGGCACCGGATCGCAACGGTCATCGACTCCGAAGCACGCGGAGACGGCGAGGGCGCCGGAAACGCCCGAGAGGTCCAGCTGCACGGCGTCCAGGTTGACGAAGCCGACGGCGGGGCAGGCGGTCGGGGCAGGGGTGCAGCCGGTGAGCATCAGCGGCAGGATCATCAGCAGCGCGGACAGGGACCTGTTCTTCATGGCGTCAGCGTAACGCCGCCGGGCCACAACGGAGMACGCCAGCGCCAGAAGTTTTCCTGGCGGCTAGTCAGGTCGCCACCGCGAGGCCTCGTGAGCGTCCGGCGCCGAAGGAGATCGAGGACAGCGGAGCCCAGAGCAGCGGGACGGCAGCAACGACCAGCAGACCCGCTCCGGTGAGACCGGCGATGCGGTGCGAGAGTCGGTCCTCGACGGTCATTGGGGAGCCGGGGCGGAAGCCATCGTCCGGGAGGCCAGGACCAGGGACACGAGCGCGAACATGATGCGGCGAACAAGAGTGCGTAGGCGACCGGTGACGGGGAAGTGAAGTAGCTCATGGACCTCATGTGTGCGGAGCAACCCACAGCCGTCACCGGCGTGAAGGTGGGACGGTCAGCTGCCCTGTTTGGCTTTCAGCGCATGGTCGATGCGGATGCCGGCGTCGATGCCCGCTGACATCATCCCGGGCGTGTGCAGGCCGAAGGCCTGGACCTTGCCGTTCAGCTTGATGAGCTCGTCGATGGACTTGTCGCGGAGCTGTTGGTCGGATCCGACGACGATCTTGTACGCCGCACGTTCCTCGGCCGGCTCGATGTTGAGGTGCTGGTAACCGCTGTACCCGATCACCAGGAGGAAGCTGACGGCGGCGCCGGCGAGCAGCGAGGGGCGTGCCCCCTTCGCCGCGGCGGCGTCAGGTGTGGCGGGCGCTTTCTTAGATGCGGTGGGTGGATGCGTGCAGGGTTGAACGAGGCGGTCGCGGACGCCGGCGTCGAGGCCACGGCCTCCGCGGCGGCCTTGGTCGGCGCCGCGGTCCGCACGGCCCGTTCCGTCATCGTCGGGACGGGCGTGGCCGCAGCCGAAGCAGCCGGGGACGGGGAAGCCGTCGGGGAGTCGGTGCCCGCCCCGGAACCGGAATCTCCGTCGGAGCCTGCTGCGCTGCCGGCGCCGTCGGTGCCTGAGCCGGTCCCTGCAGACCCGGCGGCCGGCGGCAGCTCAACAGTAGGCGCCGGGGGGGTGTAGCCGGGGGTGGTCACGGGCTGCGGGGGAGTAGGTGCCAATGGCTGTCCGTCCGGGCCGATCATTCCGACCGTGCCGTCGTGAATACCGGTGTTGCCGGTGTACGATCCCGGGCCGCTGGTCGGTCCGGTTCCGGACATGCCGCAGACCCGGTTGCCCTTGTCGTCGGTCATGCAGGTGTCGGCGTGAGCGGCGGCGGGCACGAGTAGCAGGGCCCCGGAGGCGAGCAAGGCAGCGGCGGCAGCACGAGGGGTCAGTCGTTCGGCAGCGCCGACTTTCCCTAGTGCAGGTCAAGTAGAGCCCCGCAGGGAGCTGGCCCTTGCCGGCCCCCTCTTTCATGCCCTGACCTGCGAAAACGAACCTCGCAGGGCCTGCCCACAGCGCAGCATGGCCGGTACCATGACACCCGGGGACCCGCTGAGGTGCCCCGAATTGGGGACCATGGCACAGTGTCGTTTCAGCGGCATGACTTCCAGCTTCGTCGCGGCACGCCGGACCCACCCACCACAGCAGTGAAGGAGCAGCATGTCAGATCCTTATCAGTCACCTCAGGGCACCGGCCAGCAGCAGTGGCCGAGCGACCAGCCCCGGCAGAACACAGGGTGGGCGACCAACCCGTACGCTGCGCCGGTGTACCCGGGCATTACGGCGGGGCCGGCTCCGCTCTGGGCGCCCCTCTACGGCGCGTCCCTGCAGGAAGCGGTTTCGAGGTTTTTCAAGAAGTACGCAATGTTCTCGGGCCGCGC
Organism: Arthrobacter sp. P1_H7; assembly: GCF_056405215.1. Taxonomy (NCBI): domain Bacteria; kingdom Bacillati; phylum Actinomycetota; class Actinomycetes; order Micrococcales; family Micrococcaceae; genus Arthrobacter; species Arthrobacter sp. P1_H7. The sequence goes on from NZ_JBFUCO010000005.1 coordinate 41,918, forward strand.
CAGCCGGAGCGAATACTGGTGGTGGTCGCTCGTCTCCGGCATCGTCTCGCTTGTCCTGAACATCATCATGATTGTCGGCGGCGCCGCCGGCGCGACACTGCGCCCCGACGGCACCAGCATCCCCGGCCCGGCCTATCTGATCGCGCTGATCCTGGCCATCATCTGGTCCCTGGCCATCTTCGTCCCGGCTGTGGCATTGTCCGTCCGGCGGCTCCACGATACGAACATGAGCGGGTGGACGTACCTCCTGGTCCTGATCCCGCTGGTCGGCGCCATCCTGATCCTCGTTTTCATGGCGCAGCCCTCCAAGCCGGAAGGCCAGCGGTTCGACCAGCCGACCTGGTAGGCACGTAGCCCGACAGGCCACCGGAGCATCATGCCCCGGTGGCCTTTCCGCGTCCTGGTGCCGGTGCTCAGTATGAATCGAGCAGCCGGGAGTCGCAGCTGGCCGGGATCCCGGAGTTGTACCCCGCTATGAACGCGGCGTGCCGTTGCATCGGAGTGCCATGGTGTCCGGGGTCGTTGAGTTCGTTGTCGCCCAGCAGCATTGTCGCTTGGATACCTTCTTCGATGTCTCCGGCCTCGAGAATGCCCTCGTAGTAGGCCGAGTTGGCCCAGATGCCCGCCCAGCAGTCGGCATGGAGTTCGGTTTTGTAGACGGGGTAGGTCTCAGCCGCCGGAGGTGCCGGAATGATCCCGAGTTCGGTCTGCAGGTTGTGGGCGTATTCGTGGGCAACGGCCAGGGCAACCGAGAAGTCCCCGGACAGGTTTCCGGTCGCAGGGTCGGTGTTCACCTTGACCTCGCCGTTCCAGATCTTGGTGGCAAGGACCTGGGAAATGACGATGGTGTCGTTGGTGCCGCAGTAGAACACATCATCCGTGGTCATCCTGTTTGCGCAAGGGGTGAACACCGCCTGCGGCCTGGCGGTAGTGGGGTTTGGCATCGCAGTTGTCGGGCTTGCTACGGCCACTGGTGGAATTGGAGGTGCCCTCTTTGGCTACGCTTTGGCTGGTTGGGGCCTGTTTGAGGGATGCTATGACAACACCGGCGATCCAGTGGGCGGGACCTACTAGCGAAGCTTCCGATGAATTCGAGGTGCACCCAATGAATGAACCGAAGAATCTGCGCAGCCGGCGGTCCCTTCAAATCCAGATGACAGCGCTCATCATTACGCTTGTCGTCCTCATAGCCGTGTTCACCGAGGCCGCCACTACAACTATGAAAGTGATCAATGGTGGGGCGATCATCCTCTGCCTTGCGCTTCTGGGGTTTATCGGTTCAAGACTCCTCAAGCACCGAAAGAGTGGCACCGGAGGCAGCTGACCCCGGACATCTGTAACCCCACAACTGCCAAGGAGCTGGAAGCCTAGTTCATCGATGCCGCTTACAGAGACTCAACGCGACGATGATGCGTCGGGCGCAGGCGTTTTTCGCCAAGTACCCGACCAGGCATCCAGTCTGAGGAGCTTCGCGCCACCCATATGATTTACCGACTTTTCCGGGACTGGATCGAAGCTGTGTGGGCGGCCTTGGGCTTCCGCTGGCGGGGGTCGGGCCAGAATAAATAGCCCATAAAAATCCCCAGAGCCATACGGAGCAAAACAAAACCCCGCCTCTGCTAGCCGCTAGGCCAGTAAAGACGGGGTTTTCGCTGGTGCACCCCCCGGGACTCGAACCCGGAACCCATTGATTAAGAGTCAATTGCTCTGCCAGTTGAGCTAGAGGTGCATCTGTTGTTTTCGTTCACCGGGGCTTTTTATTTCCCGCGTTGTTCTCCGCAACGACATGAAACTCTACACGAGATTGGCTGTCGTGTGAAATCGAGGGGCGCGGGATGGTTCACGTCAGCCGGGGAGGTTCAAAATCAGCGCGAAATCAGGGTTTTGGCCGTTACTGAGGAGCCACAGGCGGCCGTCAGGGGCGAGGGAAACGTTGCGCACCCGGCCATACTTTCCTGTGAAATAGCTCACAGGATCTCCGGCGAATTCGCCGTTGAGGGGTACAACCCAGAGTCTCTGACCGCGAAGGGCGCCCAGATAGGCAATGCTGCCGACAATTTCGAGTCCGCTGGGGGAAGACTCCGCCGTCGACGGCCACACCACTTTGGCGTCCAGGAGGCCGGGGCGGTGAGGGGCGCCCGTCACCTCGGGCCAGCCGTAGTTGCCGCCCGGCACGATCAGGTTGAGCTCGTCGTTGACGTCGGGGCCGAATTCGCTGGCCCACAGCCGGCCCGCGCTGTCCCAGGCCAGTCCCTGGACGTTCCTGTGGCCAAAGCTGTAGACCGGGTTGTCGCCGAACGGGTTTCCCGGCGCCGGCCGGCCATCCGGAGTGAGGCGGAGGATCTTCCCGCCCAGCGCCGCGCGGTCCTGCGGCTGCTCGCGGCGCTGGGAGTCCCCGGTCCCCACATACAGGAAACCGTCGGGCCCAAACCGGATCCGGCCGCCGTTGTGCGTGCCGGCCTTGGAAATGCCGGTGAAAACCGGTTCCAGGGCGCCGAGCTCCAGCCGGCCGCCACGTTCCTCCAGCCGCATGCGGGCGATTCTGTTGTCCGCCGCCGCGGTGAAGTAGGCGTAGAGGTAACGGTCCGACGCGAAGTCGGGGGAAAGGGCAAGGCCCAGGAGGCCGCCTTCGCCGCCGGGCACGACGCCGGGAACTTTGCCGACCGTACCCAGCTGCCCGTCTTTGATGGTCCGGAGCAGTGCGGTGTCGCGCTCGGAGATGACCGCGGTGCCGTCGGGTAAATAGACCGTGGACCACGGCAGTTGCAGCCCGCTGACCCGCCCCGCAACGGTGGGCTCACCCGCTGCCCCGGCCGTAGCTGTTGCGCCGGTGGCAGTGCGGTCTCCCGGCTGAACCACGGGCGAGGTTGAGCCGCCGGTACAGGCACTCAAGAAAAACAGGGCAACGGCCACCGCGGTGGCCCGTACCGCTGCCCTGCCAACGAAGCGCCTGCGGGTGAAACGGGGGAGCATCAACGGACGCGATGGGAAGGCGTGGGCCGGCGGCCCGGGCCGCCGGCTACTGCCGTGTCCGGCGCGGCGGCCGAAACCCGGCCGCTTCGGCGTGGGCCGGGGAGGCAAACCACACCTCAGCCCGGGTTTCTTCATACACCGGGCTGGTCTCGTCGTGGTAGATCATCGACGAGGCATTGCCCTTGACGGTGAAACCCTCCGGGCCGCTTCCGTCCGCCGCCGGAGCCGCTGACCCCTCCCCGTAGGGCTGCTCAGTGGCCAAATGGCCGGTGGGCTCGGCCGTTTGGCTGGCCGAGGCCCCGGCCGCCGCTGGCGAGGCTGCCGTCTGCGTCGTTTCCGTCTCAGCGAGATCCGCGGGCATCGCTGTGCCAGTCCCGGCGTCGGGCGCCGCGGGCATCGCCGTGCCAGTGCCAGTGGCGGGGACGGTGCCGGTGCTGGTTGTAGTGGCCGTGCCGGTAACCGAGTCCTCGTCGTCGACCGGTTCCGCGGCTGCCGATTCCGCCCCGGGCAGAGTCGGCGCGTGGGGCTCAGTGTATTCCGGGTGGTGGACGGGCAGGCCTGCCCCGCCAGTCTCCGCAGCCGCGCCAAGCTCGGCGGCCGTCACAGCGTGCGCACCGCGGGCCGGCTCAACGTGAGCTCCGGCGGTGTGCGTCTCCGCCGGCGGGGCGGTCTCGGACCACTGGGTCTCCCACTCGGCATTGCCCGTTGCGCCCGCTGCTGCAGGGACCGCCTCGGCGTCAGGCGTGACCGTCGGGGTCGCTGTGGCCGCCGCGGGCCCGGCCGCCTCGGGGGCAGCCGTGGCCTCCCGGGCAGGTGCGTCCGGCTCAGGCGCAGACGCTGCATCGGGCGCGGCCATCGCTGCGGCACCGGCGGCCGGCGTCGGACCCGCGGCCCCGGCCGCTGCCGGGCCGGCCATCGCTGCCGTACCCGCCGCCGCCGTCGGACTGGCTGCTGCCGCATCAGACACCGCCGTGGAACCGGCCACCGGCGTCGAACCGGCAGAAGTGCCGGTGCCGGTGCTGGTGCCTGCGGCGGATGAGGAATCTGCGCCCGGGCGGCTCTTGTTACGGTTCAGCAGCCACCAAACCACAGCGACCACCACGATGATGACGACGAGCCAGACGATCCAGTCCATAGCAGAGCCTTTCAGTCCGTGTTCAGCCCATGAGACATGGTTGCCGATGCTTGACGTTACGTCCGGGCAAAGCCGGCTGTCCACCCTCCCGGCGGCCAAATGCCGGGCATTCCTGGAGCGGATCTCCGGCCTGGTGAGCAGCCCCGAACCGGGATCAAACCCGGCCCGGCGTGTAGCCTCGCCTCATGGATTTCAAGCGACTGCAGATTCTGCGCGAACTCGCCGGCCGCGGGACCGTAGGCGCCACGGCCGAGGCCATGAAGGTCACGCCATCGGCAGTGTCGCAGCAGCTGAAGACCCTGCAGGAGGAACTGGGCGTCGTCCTGGTGGAGAAGTCCGGCAGGGGAGTGCGCCTCACCGAGGCAGGACTGGCCATGGCCGGGGCAGCCGCCGACGTGTCAACGGCCATGGCGCGGGCGGAAGCAACCATCGACACGTACCGGCGCGGTTGGCAGACGCGGGTGGTGGCAGCCTTCTTTCCCAGCGCCGCGGAGATGTTCCTGCCGGGCATGCTCCACCGGGTCAAGGCCGTCGAGGGGCTCCGGTTCGAGGCGCACTTCGAGGACCCGGGCGTTGCCGGGTTCGCCGGGCTGACCGCGGACTACGACATCGTCCTGGCGCACAGCGTCGACGGTCCGGAAGTCTTCGGCGGCCAGGGCCTGACGGTGGTGCCGCTGCTGGACGAACCCCTGGATGTAGCCTTGCCGGCCGGGCACGCTTTGGCCGGCAAAGCCACACTGTGCGCCGAGGACGTCGTCGGCTTTCCGTGGATGGGAGTCCCCGAGGGCTTTCCCTTCGACACCGTGCTGCGCCAGATCGAGGTGCGGGCCGACGCGCAGGCCGTCCGGGCCCAGCAGTTCCCGGATCTGCGGGTCCTGGAAGCCCTGGTCAGCGCCGGGCATGGGCTGAGCCTGCTGCCGCGGTACACGGCGGTCAGCAACCAGGGCCGGGGGTTCGTCCTGCGCCCGATCGAGGGCGTGAAGGCCAGCCGGAGCATCGTGGCGCTGGCCCGTCCTGACGTCGCGGCCAGGACCACCATCCAGCAGGTCCTGGCGATGCTCAAGGCCGAGGCCCAGGGTGTCGCCGAGGCCCCGGAACTGCGTGACGCGGCTCACCGGGCCTAAGGCAAATCAGACCCGGGTGTCATTATGTGAGACGAGGGTCCACTATTTGATCGAAATATTCCCGGTTTTCCGCTTAACGCTCCGTTCTTGGGTCGTTGGCGCCTATGGCAGAGCCCTAGACTTTGAGCCATGAGTCAGGACACCCAAACAGCAGCAGACACCAAGCCGGACATCAAGCCCCGCAGCCGGGTCGTTACCGATGGAATCCATGCCGCCCCCGCGCGCGGCATGTTCCGGGCGGTCGGCATGGGCGACGACGACTTCGCCAAGCCGCAGATCGGCGTGGCGAGCTCGTGGAACGAGATCACCCCCTGCAACCTTTCGTTGAACCGGCTCGCCCAGGGCGCCAAGGAAGGCGTCCACGCCGGCGGCGGGTTCCCCATGCAGTTCGGCACCATCTCCGTCTCGGACGGCATCTCCATGGGCCACGAGGGCATGCACTTCTCCCTGGTGTCCCGTGAAGTCATCGCCGACTCCGTCGAGACGGTCATGCAGGCCGAGCGGATCGACGGCTCTGTGCTCCTGGCCGGTTGCGACAAGTCGCTGCCCGGCATGCTGATGGCCGCGGCCCGCCTGGACCTGGCCGCCGTGTTCCTCTACGCCGGCTCCATCATGCCCGGCTGGGTCAAGCTCGAGGACGGCTCCGAAAAGGAAGTCACCCTCATCGACGCGTTCGAGGCCGTCGGTGCGTGCGCCGCCGGAAAGATGAGCCGCGAGGACCTGGACCGCATCGAAAAGGCAATCTGCCCGGGCGAGGGCGCCTGCGGCGGCATGTACACCGCCAACACCATGGCCTGCATCGGCGAGGCCCTGGGCATGTCCCTGCCCGGCTCCGCCGCACCGCCCTCCGCGGACCGCCGCCGCGACGCCTTTGCGCACAAGTCCGGCGAAGCCGTGGTGAACCTGCTGCGCCTGGGCATCACCGCCCGCGACATCATGACGCGCAAGGCGTTCGAGAACGCGATCGCCGTCACCATGGCCTTCGGCGGTTCCACCAACGCCGTGTTGCACCTGCTCGCGATCGCCCGCGAGGCCGAAGTGGAGCTGACGCTGGAAGACTTCAACCGGATCGGCGACAAGATCCCGCACCTGGGCGACCTCAAGCCGTTCGGCCGCTACGTCATGACCGACGTCGACAAGATCGGCGGCGTGCCGGTCATCATGAAGGCACTGCTCGACGCCGGCCTGCTGCACGGTGACTGCCTCACCGTCACCGGCAAGACCGTGGCCGAGAACCTCGCCGCGATCAACCCGCCGGACCTGGACGGCAAGATCCTGCGCGCACTGGACAATCCGATCCACAAGACCGGCGGCATCACCATCCTGCACGGTTCGATGGCCCCGGAAGGCGCCGTCGTCAAGAGCGCCGGCTTCGACGCCGACGTCTTCGAGGGCACGGCCCGCGTGTTCGAACGCGAACAGGGCGCGCTCGATGCCCTGGATAAGGGTGAGATCCACAAGGGCGACGTCGTCGTGATCCGCTACGAAGGCCCCAAGGGCGGTCCCGGCATGCGCGAGATGCTCGCCATCACCGGCGCCATCAAGGGCGCGGGCCTGGGCAAGGACGTCCTGCTGCTGACCGACGGGCGGTTCTCCGGCGGAACCACCGGCCTGTGCATCGGCCACGTCGCGCCGGAAGCCGTCGACGGCGGCCCCATCGCGTTCGTCAAGGACGGTGACCGGATCCGCGTGGACATCGCGGCCCGCACCTTCGACCTCCTGGTCGACGGCGCCGAGCTCGAGGCCCGCAAGGTCGGCTGGGAGCCGCTCCCGGCCAAGTTCACGAAGGGTGTGCTCGCCAAGTACGCCAAGCTCGTCCACAGCGCCTCCACGGGCGCGTACTGCGGGTGATTCCTACCCTGGGGGGGGGGGGGGGGGGGGGCTGCGGGCTCACCAAGGGAAAACGAGGGTCCCAACCAGTGGACACCGTTGTCCAAATAGTGAGACGCGGGCCGGGCTCGTTGACACCTGTCTCACTCAGAGGGAAAACTGAACGCATGATCGAGATCGTTACAGCCGGAGTCGCTGCAGTCGAGAGCACTGCGGGTGTTTCCGTCGTACTTACCAAGCGCGTGGCTCATTAGCCTTCACTGGTAACGAACCGTCACGCGCAACCCCTCGAAGAGCCCGTCGGCTGAGGGGTTTTTTTATTTCCCGCATCACCAGAACAACCCAGTAGTTCCACGATCACCGAAGATCCACAAAGGAAGAGTCCGATGAGCAAAGGATCGCCGATCAGCCCCTCGCTGATGGCCACCAAGTCCACTGGAGCCCACAAGGCTCCGGAACGCGTCGAACGTCCGGCTGACGCCGGCGTCGACTCTGCTGCCGTCTCTCCTGTCCTCGGACCGAACAACGTCGTACCCCCGACGGTCATGACCGGTTCGCAAGCAATTGTCCGCTCGCTCGAAGAACTCGGCGTCCAGGACATTTTCGGTTTGCCCGGTGGCGCGATCCTGCCCACCTATGACCCCTTGATGGCCTCCAAAATGAACCACGTTCTGGTCCGTCACGAACAGGGAGCCGGCCACGCCGCGCAAGGCTACGCCATGGTTACCGGACGGGTTGGCGTCTGCATCGCCACCTCGGGCCCGGGTGCCACCAACCTCGTTACCGCCATCATGGATGCCCACATGGACTCCGTGCCGATAGTGGCCATTACCGGCCAGGTCTCCAGCGGGGTGATCGGCACCGACGCATTCCAGGAAGCGGACATCGTCGGGATCACCATGCCGATCACGAAGCACTCCTTCCTGGTCACGGACCCCAACGACATCCCGCATGTGATGGCCGAGGCGTTCCACCTGGCGTCCACCGGACGCCCGGGCCCGGTCCTCGTGGACGTCGCCAAGGACGCCCAGCAGGGCCAGATGACGTTCTCCTGGCCGCCCAAGATCGATCTCCCGGGATACCGGCCGGTGGTGCGCGGCCACAGCAAGCAGGTCCGCGAGGCCGCCCGGCTCATTTCCGCTGCCAGCAAGCCCGTGCTCTACGTCGGCGGCGGAGTGGTCAAGGCCCACGCCTCGGCCGAGCTGCGCGAACTGGCCGAGCTGACCGGCGCCCCCGTGGTCACCACCCTGATGGCCCGGGGCGTGTTCCCGGACTCGCACCCGCAGCACGTGGGCATGCCGGGCATGCACGGCACGGTTTCCGCCGTGACGGCCCTGCAGCAGTCGGACCTGCTGATCACCCTGGGCGCCCGGTTCGATGACCGCGTCACCGGCATCCTGAAGTCCTTTGCCCCGAACGCCAAGGTCATCCACGCCGACATTGATCCGGCGGAAATCTCCAAGAACCGCACGGCCGACGTCCCGATCGTCGGCTCGGTCAAGGAGATCATCCCTGAACTGACCGAGGCCCTGCGCACGCAGTTCGAAGCCTTCGGCACCCCGGACCTGACCGCCTGGTGGGCGTTCCTTAACAACCTCAAGGAAACCTATCCGCTCGGCTGGACCGAACCCGAGGACGGCCTCAGCGCCCCGCAGCGCGTCATCGAACGCATCGGCGCCCTGACCGGACCCGAAGGCGTGTACGTCGCCGGCGTCGGACAGCACCAGATGTGGGCCTCGCAGTTCATCAAGTACGAACGCCCGCACGCCTGGCTCAACTCCGGCGGCGCCGGCACCATGGGCTACGCCGTGCCGGCGGCCATGGGCGCCAAAGTGGGCGAACCGAACCGCGTTGTCTGGGCGATCGACGGCGACGGCTGCTTCCAGATGACCAACCAGGAACTGGCCACCTGCGCGATCAACAAGATCCCCATCAAGGTCGCCATCATCAACAACTCCTCCTTGGGCATGGTCCGGCAGTGGCAGACCCTCTTCTACGAGGGCCGCTACTCCAACACCGACCTCAACACCGGACACGACACGGTCCGCATCCCGGACTTCGTCAAGCTGGCGGACGCCTATGGCTGCGCTGCCTTCCGGTGCGAACGCGACGAGGACATCGACGCCACCATCCAGAAGGCACTGGAGATCAATGACCGCCCGGTGGTCATCGACTTCGTCGTGAGCCCCAACTCGATGGTGTGGCCGATGGTCCCCGCGGGGGTCAGTAACGACCAGATCCAGGTTGCCCGCAACATGACCCCGGAATGGGAAGAGGAGGACTGAACATGACCCGCCACACATTGTCCGTTCTGGTCGAAGACAAGCCCGGTGTGCTGACCCGCGTCGCCAGCCTCTTCGCCCGCCGGGCCTTCAACATCAATTCCCTGGCCGTCGGCCCCACCGAGGTCCCGGGCATGTCCCGGATGACCGTGGTGGTCGACGCCGATGGCGAGCTGATCGAACAGGTCACGAAGCAGCTGAACAAGCTGGTCAACGTGATCAAGATCGTCGAGCTCACCTCCGAATCTTCCGTACAGCGTGACCACATCCTGGTCAAGGTACGTGCGGATGCCGCAACACGCCTGCAGGTCACCCAGGCTGCAGACCTGTTCCGCGCTTCAGTGGTCGACGTCTCCACAGAGTCGGTGGTCATTGAGGCAACGGGCCACCCCGAGAAGCTCACAGCACTGTTGTCAGTGCTGGAGCCATTCGGCATCCGCGAAATCGTGCAGTCCGGCACCTTGGCCGTTGGGCGGGGATCCCGCTCCATGAGTGACAGGGCCCTCCGCAGCGCGTAGGACCGCGTTAACACCGCGTAAGACAGCGCATATGCGGAGCCGCCCCGTTGTACCGCAGCACCACAGACAATATCTACCAAGAATCCACTCAAAAGGAGACACCCCAGTGACTGAAATGTTTTACGACGACGACGCCGACCTGTCGATCATCCAGGGCCGCACCGTCGCCGTCATCGGTTACGGCTCCCAGGGCCATGCCCACGCCCTCAGCCTGCGCGATTCCGGCGTTGACGTCCGCGTCGGCCTGAAGGAGGGCTCGAAGTCCCGGGCCAAGGCCGAGGCCGAGGGCCTGCGGGTCCTGAACGTTGCCGACGCCGTCGCCGAGGCCGACCTCATCATGGTCCTGACCCCGGACCAGGTGCAGCGCCACGTTTACGCCGAGGACATCGCCCCGAACCTGCAGCCGGGCGACGCCCTGTTCTTCGGCCACGGCTTCAACATCCGCTACGGCTACATCCAGCCGCCGGCCGACGTCGACGTCGCCCTCGTCGCCCCCAAGGGCCCGGGCCACATCGTGCGCCGCGAGTTTGAAGCCGGCCGCGGCGTGCCGGACCTGATCGCCGTCGAGCAGAACCCGTCGGGCAAGGCCAAGGAACTGGCCCTGTCCTACGCCAAGGCGATCGGCGGCACCCGTGCGGGCGTCATCGAGACCACCTTCACCGAAGAGACCGAAACCGACCTCTTCGGCGAGCAGGCTGTCCTTTGCGGCGGCGCCTCGCAGCTGATCCAGTACGGCTTCGAGACCCTCACCGAGGCCGGCTACAAGCCCGAGGTCGCCTACTTCGAGGTACTGCACGAGCTCAAGCTGATCGTCGACCTCATGGTCGAGGGCGGCATCGCCAAGCAGCGCTGGAGCGTCTCGGACACCGCGGAATACGGCGACTACGTCTCCGGCCCCCGCGTCATCACCCCGCAGGTGAAGGAAAACATGAAGGCTGTCCTCGCGGACATCCAGGACGGCACCTTCGCCAAGCGCTTCATCGACGACCAGGACGCCGGCGCACCGGAGTTCAAGGCGCTGCGCAAGAAGGGTGAGGACCACCCGATCGAGGCCACCGGCCGCGAACTGCGCAAGCTGTTCTCCTGGATCAAGAACGAAGACGACTACACCGAAGGAACAGTGGCCCGCTAGGCACTGCCCGGCAGGGGAGCCGGACACCACATCATGGGGTCCGGCTTCCCTGCTGTCCAGCACCACCCGCATCACCCGATTCACCAAAATCCCCACCAGATACACAAGAGAGCTAAAGAGGTCACCGGTGACAAGCACCAAACCTGTCGTACTCCTCGCTGAGGAACTTTCGCCCGCCACAGTCGAGGCCCTCGGCCCGGACTTTGAAATCCGCCAGACTGACGGCTCCGACCGTTCCCAGCTGCTCTCCGCGATCGCCGACGTCGACGCGATCCTGGTCCGCTCCGCCACCCAGCTGGACGCCGAGGCCATCGCCGCCGCCAAGAACCTCAAGGTCATCGCCCGCGCCGGCGTCGGCCTGGACAACGTGGACATCAAGGCGGCCACCCAGGCCGGCGTCATGGTGGTCAACGCGCCGACCTCCAACATCGTCTCCGCCGCCGAACTGACCGTCGGGCACATCCTGAGCCTCGCCCGCCACATCCCGCAGGCCAGCTCCGCCCTCAAGGACGGGGAGTGGAAGCGGTCCAAGTACACCGGCATCGAGCTCTTCGAGAAGAAGATCGGCATCATCGGCCTGGGCCGGATCGGCGCCCTGGTCGCGGCCCGCCTGAAGGGCTTCGACACCAAGATCCTCGCGTACGACCCCTACATCACCTCCGCCCGGGCCGCCCAGCTCGGCGTGCAGCTGGTGACGCTCGATGAGCTCCTGGCACAGTCGGACTTCATCACCATCCACATGCCCAAGACCCCGGAAACCGTCGGCATGCTCGGCGCCGAGGCCTTCAAGAAGATGAAGAGCACGGCGTACGTCGTCAACGTCGCCCGCGGCGGCCTGGTGGACGAGGAAGCCCTCTACACCGCGCTGCAGGCCGGTGACATCGCCGGCGCCGGCGTCGACGTCTTCTCCAAGGAACCCAGCACCGACCTGCCGTTCTTCAAACTCGACAACGTGGTGGTGACCCCGCACCTGGGCGCCTCCACCGACGAGGCCCAGGAAAAGGCCGGGGTATCCGTCGCCAAGTCCGTCCGCCTGGCCCTGGCCGGCGAACTGGTCCCCGACGCCGTCAACGTCGCCGGCGGCGTCATCGCCCCGGACGTCCGCCCCGGCATCCCGCTGATGGAAAAGCTGGGCCGAATCTTCACCGCCCTGACCCATGCCTCCCTCACCCAGTTCGACGTCGAGGTGGCCGGCGAGATCTCCTCGCTCGATGTCAAGGTCCTGGAACTCGCGGCGCTCAAGGGCATCTTCGCCGACGTCGTGACCGAGCAGGTCTCCTACGTCAACGCCCCCGTCATCGCCGAGCAGCGCGGCATCAACGTCCGGCTCATCACGACCCCGGACACCGAGTCGTACCGCAACGTCCTGACCCTGCGCGGCGCCCTCAGCGACGGCAGCCAGATCTCCGTCGCGGGAACCCTGACGGGCCCGAAGCAGATCCAGAAACTGGTCGGCGTCAACGGCTACGAGGTGGAAATCCCGATCAGCGAACACCTCGTGGTGGTTGCCTACACGGACCGCCCCGGCGTGATCGGCACGATCGGGCACATCCTGGGCATGAACAACATCAACATCGCCGGCATGCAGGTGGCACGCCAGGCAGAGGGCGGCCAGGTGCTGGCCCTGCTGACCATCGACAGTTCCGTTCCCCAGCAGGTCCTTGACGCGATCAAGGCCGGGATCGGCGCTGACATGGTCCGCGAGGTTGACCTCGAGGACTAAAATCCTCCCCGCAGGGCCCCGGCGGCGGCATGACCGCCGCCGGCGGCCACGAGCGGCCGGCCGGTCTGCGTACAATGGCTAGGACCGAATTTCAGGTCTTGGCCGGCAGACCGGCCTTTACTTTTGCACGCCCGGCACGGGACGCCTTCAATTCCGCAGGAAATGAACTGCGGCGTGCGCACGCAATCCAGCTTTCAGGAGCCCAATGAACGCCGTCCAGAGGTTCATCAGAAGCAGAGTGCTTTTGCTGACCGCGTCCATTTTGATCGTGGCCATGTGCCTGTCCGTGCTCGTCCAGGGTCAGTCCCAGGCGGCGCTGAGCAGGACCGTGGACCAAAACTCCCGGGGGCTCTATGACGTCCTGGTGCAGGCCAAGGCGAAGGATGACGGCGGCCTGATGCAGCCGGACATCGCCACCGGCCAGGGCGGCATCAGCTTCGAGCAGCTGGATTCGATCCGCAAGCTCTCCGGCACCTCGGTGGCCGCCCCCATCAGCCTGGTCTCGCGCGTGACGCAGAACCTGGAGTCGCCGCGGCTGGACGCCACCGACTACCTGGGCTTCAACGCTGGCCTCGCGGGCACCTCCGGCGACCCGACCGCCACGGACCCGAGCAAGTGGCCGGCCGCGGAATCGGTGCTGAGCGACACGCCGAAGAAGTACCGCCTCACGGCCAGCGCCGTCAGCTCCGACGGCAACTCGGACCAGACCCTGTTCAAGACCACGGCCGAGGGCTCCCTCGGCAAGGCGAAGCTGGTCGAGGAACAGGTTGAAGGCGGCAAGAACGTCCGCATCCAGGGCCCGGACGGCGAGACCGGCATCAAGTTCCCCACCCCGGCCGGCGGCTCCGAGCACAACCTCTTCAACCTCTCCGTTTCCCTGCCGATGGCTCCGCAGGTGACCGAGTCCGTCGTCGCCGTCGATCCCGTCTCCGAACGCGCGCTGCTCGGCACGGCCGGTGACTTCCTGTCCCCGCTGGAGAAGGCCCCGCCCGCGGACGCCCGCAACGCCGGCGCGATCGGCCGGCACTTCGAGAGCCTCTTCACCAACGGCATCAGCATGGACGAACTCAAGGAAGGCCCGGACTTCCTCGGCGTCAAGCTCAAGTACTGGGCACCGCTGATGACCCAGTACCAGCAGGCCAAGCGCGACGGCCAGCTCACCGACGATTCGCAGGCCATCCCGCTGATCGTGCGCTCGGGCACCGCCCTGGACCTGAAGTACTCGGTCAAAATCGAGGAAATCGACGACTCCGGCAACGTCACCAAGGACGTCGGGACCGTGACCCGCTCGCTGGACAAGGACTACCTGCCGTTCGTCTCCAAGTCCCCGTTCGCCCTCGCCTGGCCCGGATCCAAGGACCTCTCCCAGCTCATGGGCGACACCGGATCCTTCAGCCAGGGCCTCTACAACCCGGCCACCTGGACCACTAACTTCGCTGCCGCCCCGACGTACAAGGACGGCGAAACCGCCGCCAACGGCGCCGTGGACAAGAGCGCCACGCCCGGTGACTGGGTCACCGTGAACCGCCTGCCGGACAAGGCCGCCAACGGCGAAGCCGTCGACCAGACCCAGCGCGAGCCGGTAGACGAGCGCTCCTACCGCCAAAACCTCGAAACCGGCAAGAAGCTGGCCACGCCGCTGGCCATGGTCTACGGCACCTTCGACGCCGCGAACGTCAAGGAAGCTGCCGGCGACGTCAACCGGCTGCCCCTGGGCGGCTACGACCCCGCGCCGTTCACCCTGACCAAGGACGCGTCCGGCAAGGACGTCAACACCGAACTCAAGCCTTCGCTGAGCGCCACGGGCCTGGTCAGCCAGTCCGCCGGAGCCATCACCGACTACTACGGCCTTGCGGCCGCCCGCGGTTACGACACGAACGCCAACGTGATCGACGCCGTCCGGGTCCGCGCCAAGGTCCCCGGCAGCTGGAAGCAGGCGCAGCCCGAGGTCGAGAAGCTCGCCAACGAGATCCGCGACATGGGCCTGCAGGCCACCGTGGTGGCCGGTTCGGCCCGCGAAGACGCCAGCATCGCCGTTCCCGGCTACTCCAAGGACGACGCCGGGAAGGAATCGCCGCTGGGCACCGTGCAGCAGTCGTGGGTCCGCCAGGACGCCGCGGACGCCGTTTCCGGCTCCCTGACCGCCACGAACCTGACCCTGCTGTTCCTGACCCTCTGCGGCGCCGCCCTCCTGACCGGCGCCTCCACCGTCAGCTACATCCGTAAACGGCGCAGCGAGGCCGGAACCCTCCGCGCCATGGGCTGGACCCAGCGCAAGATCCGTTCCTGGGTGCTGGCCGAATTCGGCGTCGGCGCCGCGCTGCTGGCCGTCGTCGGAATCGTCCTGAGCCTGATCAGCTGGAGCACCGCCACCGCGGTGGTCTCGGCGTCGGTCCTGGCGCTGTACGCCGGTGCGGCGTTCGTCGCCGCGCAGCAGCTGCGCCACCGCGACGTCGTGGACCAGGAGCCGCAACACGATGAACGGCTCATCGCGGTTGATTCCCCGCTGACCTTCGCCAACCGGCAGCTGAGCACGAACAAGTTCAACACCATCTCGCTGGCCGTTGCCGTCGGTGTCTTCGCCGCGGCCGTCGGCGGACTTGTCGCCCTGCTGATCGATATTCCGCGGGCCGCGGGCGCCAGCGCCCTCAGCGGGCTGGCCGCGGCCAGCATCGCCCTGCCCAGCATCATCCTGGGCGTGTCCGGCGTCGCCGTAGGGCTGCTGCTGACCATGGTCACCGGGCGCTTCGAGCTGCAGGCCAAGCGCCAGTACCTCGGCACGCTGCGGGCCATGGGCTGGAACCCGGACATGCTGGGCCAGGTCCGCTTCTTTGAAAACGCCATGGTGGGAACCGTCGCGCTGCCGCTGGGTGTTGTGGGCGCCCTCGGCATCGGCCTCCTCCTGGCCCCTTATGCCGCGCTGTGGGCCGCAATTGCCGGTCTCGTAGCTGTACTTTGCTGGATTCCGATTGCAACGAAAGTGGTCCAATGACTAACGAGCTGAACCTTGACCGGGAGGCACACGACCGGATGACCGCCAGCACCCGTCGCGGTGCGCACAAGACCCGCGCCAACACGATCGTGAAGGCCACGGACCACGCCACCCCGCTGGAACTGAGCAACATCACCATCCACTACGGCGGCGGCAAGGGTGGTGCCGAGGCCGTCAACGTCGTGGACGACTTCAACATGACGCTGCATGCCGGCGAAATGCACTGCGTCGCGGGCCGCTCCGGCTCGGGCAAGACCAGCATCCTGACCGTCGGCGCGGGGCTGACCCTGCCGACGTCGGGCCGGGTGTTCTGGGAGGGCGACTCGCTTGAGACCATGGGCGACGACGAGATCGCCGACCGCCGCCGGGCCCTGATCGGCTACGTTGACCAGGGCGGTGCCCTGATCGACGGGATGAGCGCGCTCGAGAACGTCCTGCTGCCGGCCGTGCCGGACGGTGAGGTCGAGAAGCGCCGCGACATGGCCAAGGACCTCCTGGACCTCGTGGGCCTGGGCCGGCGCATGCGCCACCGCCCCGCGCAGCTTTCCGGCGGTGAACGCCAGCGCGTCGCGATCGCCCGGGCGCTCATCCTCGGCACCCGCGTCCTGGTGGTCGACGAGCCCACGGCCAGCCTGGACCGTGCCGCGGCCAACCGCATCATCAGCATCCTCAAGGACACCACCTCGGACGGCATTGCCGTGCTGGTGGCTTCACATGACCACGAACTGGTCCGCCAGAGCGATACCCTCACAGAACTGATCTAGATTTAGACCGTGACTTCAACTGACAAGACCCCGTTCTACATCACCACGGCCATCACGTACCCCAACGGGGTACCGCACATCGGCCATGCGTACGAGTACATCGCCACCGATGCGATGGCCCGGTTCAAGCGCCTGGACGGGTACGACGTCTTCTTCCTGACCGGCACTGACGAGCACGGCATGAAGATCGCCCAGACCGCCGAGAAGGAAGGGCTGGCGCCCAAGGAACTGGTGGACCGGAACGCCGAGATCTACAAGGCAGCGCACGCGGCCCTGGGGGTCTCGTACGACCGCTTCATCCGCACCACGGACGCCGACCACTACGCGGCGTCGCAGGCCATCTGGAAGAAGATGGAAGCCAACGGGGACATCTACCTGTCCAAGTACGAAGGCTGGTACTCGGTCCGCGACGAGGCGTTCTACGTTGAGGACGAGACCGTGGTCAAGGACGACGGAATCCGCTACTCGTGCGAATCCGACACCGAGGTCACCTGGACGGCCGAGGAGAGCTACTTCTTCCGGCTCTCCGCCTATCAGGACAAACTGCTGGCGCTCTACGAGGCCCACCCCGAATTCGGTGCCCCGCAGTCCCGCTTCAACGAGGTCATCAGCTTCGTCCGGCGCGGGCTGGAGGACCTGTCCATCAGCCGCACCACGTTCGACTGGGGCGTTCCCGTGCCCGGCAACGACAGGCACGTCATGTACGTATGGGTCGACGCGCTGACCAACTACCTCACCGGGGTCGGCTACCCGGACGTCGACTCGGACTCCTTCAAGAAGTTCTGGCCGGCCGACGTCCACGTGATCGGCAAGGACATTTCCCGCTTCCACGCCATCTACTGGCCGGCGTTCCTCATGAGCGCCGGACTTGAGCTGCCGAAGCGGATCATGATCCACGGCTTCCTGCAGAACAACGGCGTCAAGATGTCCAAGTCGCTGGGCAACGTGGTGGCCCCCGCGGACTTCGTGGCCCAGTACGGCCTGGACCAGGTGCGCTACTTCTTCCTGCGCGAGGTCCCGTTCGGCGCGGACGGCAACTACAACCATGAGGCAATCGTGGGCCGGATGAACTCCGACCTCGCCAACAACTTCGGCAACCTGGCCCAGCGGTCGCTGTCCATGGTGGCCAAGAACTGTGAGGGCCGCGTGCCCGCGCCCGGCGCATTTTCCGCCGAGGACACCGCGATTCTGGCCCAGGCCAACGGACTGCTGGACACCGCCCGGGCCGCGTTTGAGAAGCAGGAGTTCAGCCGCGCGCTGGAGGCCATCTGGGCTGTCCTGGGCGACACCAACGCCTACTTCGCCGAGCAGGCCCCGTGGGTGCTGCGCAAGACCGACGTCGAACGCATGAACACGGTGCTCTACGTGACGCTCGAGGTGCTGCGGATCGTCGCGATCCTGGCCCAGCCGGTCATGCCGGTGGCGACGGCGGCGATCCTGCACACGCTCGGCCAGCCCGAAGGCGGGGCGCGCCAGTTCTCGGCCCTTGGCACGCCGATCGCCGCCGGCACGGAACTGCCCGCCCCTGCCCCGGTGTTCCCGAAGTACGAGGAACCCGCCGAGGCCTGAGCCCTCACAGCCTGACGCCCCCGCACCCCCTGATCCGGGGGAGCGGGGGCGTTTGCTTTTTTTCCCGGGAGGAGGGGTGATCGAATAGTGAGACAACTTGACCAGAATGTGGATCACTTGGCTACCCTGAAAATATGAGCGCATCCACGATTGATCTGGCAGTCATCCCGGGCGACGGCATCGGCCCGGAGGTCACGGCCGAAGCCCTGAAGGTCCTTGAAAAGGCCGCGGCCGCGGAGGGGATCGTGCTCCAGCAGACCCACTACAAGCTGGGTGCGGAGCACTGGCTCGCGACGGGCGAGACCCTGCCGGCGGCCACCCTCGCCGACCTCCGCACCCGCGACGCCATCTTGTTCGGCGCAGTCGGGGCGGCGCCCGGCGATACCCGGATCCCCTCCGGAATCATCGAACGCGAACTCCTGCTCAAGCTGCGCTTCAGCCTGGACCACTTCGTCAACCTGCGCCCCTCCCGCCTGTACGCCGGCGTCGGCAGCCCGCTCGCGAACCCCGGCGAGATCGACTTCATCGTGGTCCGCGAAGGAACCGAAGGCCCCTACGTGGGCAACGGCGGCACGCTGCGCGCCGGCACCCCCCACGAGGTGGCCACCGAAGTGTCCCTGAACACCGCCCACGGCGTGGACCGCGTGGTCCGCGACGCGTTCCGCCGGGCCAACGACCGCCCCCGCAAAAAGCTCACCCTCGTGCACAAGCACAACGTCCTGGTCTTCGCCGGCCAGCTCTGGAAGCGCACGGTCGAGGCCGTGGCCCAGGAGTTCCCCGACGTCACGCACGACTACCTCCACGTGGACGCCGCCACGATTTTCATGGTCACTGATCCGGCCCGCTTCGACGTGATCGTCACCGACAACCTGTTCGGCGACATCATTACCGACCTCGCGGCGGCCGTGACCGGCGGGATTGGCCTCGCCGCGTCCGGCAACCTCAACATGGACCGCACCGCGCCGTCCATGTTCGAACCGGTCCACGGGTCCGCCCCGGACATTGCCGGCCAGCAGAAAGCCGACCCCACCGCGGCCATCCTCTCTGCGGCGCTCCTGCTCGACCACCTCGGCTTCGCCGGGGCCGCCCGGAAGATCGAGGCGGCCGTTACGGCCGACGTCGAAGCCCGCGACGGCGCCGTCCGCACCACCAGCGCGATCGGCGACGCCATCGCGGCGGCGCTGTAGGACCTGGCTGCATTTCCTGCACTGCAGGCGCCGCCATCACCGCAAAACCCTGCTGCCAACGGGCGTAAGCTTGTTTCGAATCACCAATATGCTGCCGTGGTCCGAGGGGGAACCACGTTCCCACACCAGGCAGCCGATCGTGGAGGAACCATGACTCAGACTGCCCATGGCGTCGAATTCACCCAGCACCTGTCGGAGACCCCGAAGTCTGCTGAAGAGCGTGCCGCCATCCTGGCAAACCCGGGGTTCGGCGACTATTTCACCGACCACACCGCGATTGTGGACTACAGCGTCGACGCCGCCGGCAACGGCGGCTGGCACGACGCGCGGGTTGAGCCCTACGGCCCGATTTCCCTTGACCCGTCCGCCGCAGTGCTGCACTACGGCCAGGAGATCTTCGAGGGCCTCAAGGCCTACCGCCACGCCGACGGCTCGGTCTGGACGTTCCGGCCCGAGGCCAACGCCGCCCGGCTGAACAAGTCCGCGCGGCGCCTGGCCCTGCCCGAACTCCCGGAAGAATACTTCCTCGGCGCCATCCGCGAACTCGTCGCGGCAGACAAGGACTGGGTCCCCGCCGGCGACGGCGAAGCCCTGTACCTGCGGCCCTTCATGATCGCCACCGAGGCGTTCCTGGGCGTGCGGGCAGCGCGCGAGGTCTCCTTCCGCGTGATCGCCTCCCCGGCCGGCAACTACTTCGGCGGCGAACTCAAGCCCGTCTCCATCTGGATCTCGCGCGAATACGCCCGCGCCGGCCGCGGCGGAACAGGCGCCGCCAAGTGCGGCGGCAACTACGCCGCCTCGCTGATCGCCCAGCAGGAGGCCGAGGCCAACGGCTGCAAGCAGGTCCTCTTCCTGGACCAGTTCAACGACAACGCCGTCGAGGAACTCGGCGGCATGAACGTCTTCTTCGTCATGAAGGACGGTTCGCTCGTCACCCCCGCGCTCTCCGGCACCATCCTGGAGGGGATCACCCGGATGTCCGTGATCCAGGTGGCCCGGGACATGGGCCGGGAAGTCACCGAACGCAAGATCACCCTGGATGAGTGGCGCGACGGTGTTGCCTCCGGAGAAATTGCCGAGGTCTTCGCCTGCGGCACCGCCGCGGTCATCACCCCCATCGGCGTGCTCAAGGACGCCACCGAGTTCATCGGCTCCGAGGACGCCAAGGCGGGGGAGACCACCCTGGCCATCCGCGCCCAGCTGCTCGGGATCCAGACCGGCACCGTGGAGGACACCCACGGCTGGCTAACCCGTCTGGCTTAGCCACAGCATGTCATAGCGCACGACGGCGGTCCCCACCTTCCGGCGAGGGCCGCCGTCGGCGTCCGGGCGCGTCACGGTCCGGAAGCCCCTGTTCCCGCAGCACCGCCGGGGCCACACTGGGCCCATGACTGGACCGATACAGGTATTGGGTGTCGTCTTCGGGGTGGTCCTGCTTGCCGTCGGGATCCTCGAGTCCTTTTTCTACCGCGACCAGCGCTTCCACCGCCTCTTCCTGATCAAACCCGAAGACGTCGCGGCCGTGAGGATGTGGACCTTCAACCTGGGTTTCTACAACATGATCTGGGGTGTTGGCGCGATCGCCGGCGCCGTTATGCTGACTTCGGCGGAGGCCGCGGCCGGGCGCGCGCTCCTGCTGTTCACCGCCGTGGGCCACGTGCTACTTGGCATCATCCTGGTCCTATCCGAGCGTCGGCTCTGGGCCAGCGCCATCGCGGAGGCGCTGCTGCCCGCGGTGATTGTGGTCCTGCTGCTCCTTTGAGCGCCGCCGGTGGGAAGATGGAAGGGTGATCCCTGACGATGCCCGCGCCCTGGTCCGAAGCACGGAGTTGACCAGGTTCCGCCTTGCCCCGAACCCCGGCCCTATGAGCCTGCACGGCACCAACTCCTACGTGGTGGCGGCCCCCGGCTCGAACGGGGTCGTCGTGGTGGACCCCGGACCGCTCGACGAGGAGCACCTGCGGGAACTGACCCAGTACGGCGCCGTTGAACTGATCCTTATTACGCACCGCCATGCCGACCACACCGCCGCCGCGGCCCGTTTCGCCGAACTCACGGGTGCTCCCGTCCGAGCCGCGGACCCCGCGCATTGCCACGGGGGAGAACCGCTCCGGGAGGGCGAAGTGGTGCACGCCGCCGGGGTGGAAATCCGGGTGCTCGCGACGCCGGGCCACACCTCCGACTCGGTCTGCTTCCATCTGCCGGCCGACGGCGCCCACGGCGCAGTCCTCACCGGCGACACAATCCTGGGCGTCGGCACCACCGTCCTGGACTACCCCGACGGCAAGCTGGGGGACTACCTCGACTCCTTGGACCGGCTGGAACGCCTGGGCCCGGCCACCGTCCTGCCCGCCCACGGCCCGATGCTGCCGGCGCTCGACAGCATCGTGCGTGCCTACCGTGACCACCGGCAGGACCGCCTCGCGCAGATTCGCGCCGCCCTCACGCAGCTCGGGGCCGGAGCCGGCGTGGAGGAAGTGGCGGAAGCTGTTTACGCCGCAGTCGACCCCGCGGTGCGGCCCGCGGCCGAACTCTCGGTCGCCGCGCAGCTGGAGTATCTTCGCGGACGGTAGGCTGGGAACCATGCGTATCGCCCGGTTTGTAGTCGATTCTGATCCCCTCTACGGCATCGTGGAAGGTGAGCCCGGCAGTGAGGAAGTCACTGTCATCAAGGGCGACCCCTTCTTCCACGGCGTGGAACGAACCCCCATGAAGCACAAGCTGGAGGACGTCCGCCTGCTGGCTCCGATCATCCCGCGCAGCAAGGTGATCGGCGTTGGCCGCAACTTCGCCGAGCACGCCCGGGAACTCGGCAACGAGGTCCCGGCGCAGCCCCTGCTGTTCCTCAAACCCAACACGTCCGTGATCGGGCCCAACGATCCCATTGTCCTTCCGGAGTTCTCCGAGGACGTCTCCTTCGAGGCCGAGCTGTGCGTCGTCATTGGCCGGATCTGCAAGGACGTGCCCGAGGACCGGGTGGATGACGTGATCTTCGGCTACACCTGCGGCAACGACCTCACCGCCCGCGACGTCCAGAAGACGGACCTGCAGTGGGCCCGGGCCAAGGGCTTCGACACCTCGGCCCCGCTCGGGCCGTGGATCGAGACTGAGCTCGACACCGAGGACCTGCAGATCCAGGGCCGGCTCAATGGCGAACTGCGCCAGGACGGCAGCACGAACCAGATGATCCGCGGCGTCCGGGAGCTCGTCTCCATCGTCTCGCAGGCCTTCACCCTGCTGCCCGGCGACGTCATCATGACCGGTACCCCGGCCGGCGTCGGCGCCGTGCAGGCAGGCGACCGCTATGAGGTCGAGATCGAGGGCATCGGACGGCTCTCCAACCCGGTGGTCCGCCGCTAGAACCTTCCGCCGGGAAGAACCCGCGCCTTTTTCGGACAGCCGCACCGTGGATCTGGACTAGTTCAGATCCACGGTGCGGCTGTCTGTCTTGGTGGCGGAATTCCGGGCGGGTGGCGCTGGGAGAGATTGGTAATGTTGGTACCACTATGACTACTGCTTCCGCGGCCGACGCCGTTTCCAGCTCCGCCCTTGCTGCCTCCACCGGTGAAGTCACCGCTGACACCCCGGTCCGTGTCCGGTTCTGCCCGTCACCCACGGGCACCCCGCACGTCGGCCTGATCCGCACCGCCCTGTTCAACTGGGCCCAC
This sequence comes from Arthrobacter sp. P1_H7, assembly GCF_056405215.1. NCBI lineage: Bacteria > Bacillati > Actinomycetota > Actinomycetes > Micrococcales > Micrococcaceae > Arthrobacter > Arthrobacter sp. P1_H7. The sequence goes on from NZ_JBFUCO010000005.1 coordinate 64,815, forward strand.
GCCCGGCACACGAAGGGCACCTTTGTGTTCCGGATCGAGGACACGGACGCGGCCCGCGACTCGGAGGAGAGCTATCAGCAGCTGCTCGAGGCCCTCAAATGGCTCGGCATCACCTGGGAAGAGGGCGTGGAAGTCGGCGGCCCGCACGAGCCCTACCGCCAGTCACAGCGGCTGGACCTCTATAAGGACGTCGTGGCCAAGCTGATCGACGCCGGCTACGCCTACGAGTGCTACTCCTCGCCGGAGGAAGTCGAGGCCCGCCACCGCGCCGCCGGCCGCGACCCCAAGCTCGGCTACGACAACTTCGACCGCGAACTCTCCGAGGACCAGCTCGCCGCGTTCAAGGCCGAGGGCCGCCAGCCCGTGCTGCGCGTCCGGATGCCCGACGAGGACGTCACGTTCACGGACATGGTCCGCGGCGAGATCACCTTTAAAGCCGGCAGCATCCCGGACTACGTCATTGTCCGCGCCGACGGTTCCCCGCTCTACACGCTGGTCAACCCGGTGGACGACGCTCTCATGGGCATCACCCACGTGCTCCGCGGCGAGGACCTGCTTTCCTCCACGCCCCGCCAGGTGGTGCTGATCCAGGCGCTGATGGACGTCGGCGTCGCCAGCTACATGCCGGTCTTCGGCCACCTGCCGTACGTCATGGGCGAGGGCAACAAGAAGCTCTCCAAGCGCGACCCCCAGTCCAACCTGTTCCTGCTCCGGGACCGCGGCTTCATCCCCGAAGGCCTGCTGAACTACCTGTCCCTGCTCGGCTGGAGCCTCTCCGCCGACGAGGACATTTTCACCGTGGACCAGCTGATCGAGCACTTCGACGTCAATGACGTGCTGGCCAACCCGGCGCGCTTCGACATCAAGAAGGCCGAAGCCATCAACGGCACCCACATCCGCATGCTCGGCGCTGAGGACTTCCGCGGCCGCCTGGTGCCCTACCTGCAGGCCGCCGGCTTCGTCGGGGAGAGCCTCACGAAGCGCGAGGAGGAGATCCTGTCCGAGGCCGCACCGCTGATCCAGGAACGCATCTCGCTGCTGGGCGAGGCCCCAGAAATGATCGCGTTCCTGTTCAAGGCCGACGACGCCATCGACGTCGCCGACGACGCCCGCAAGGGCCTGCCGGAGAACCTCACCGAGGTGCTCGACGCCGCCCTGGCCGCCCTCGAGCCCGTTGCCGACTGGACGGCCGAGAACATCCAGGCCGCCCTGAAGGAAGCCCTCGTGGAAGGCCTCGGCGTCAAGCCGCGCCTGGCCTTCGGCCCGGTCCGCACGGCCGTCTCGGGCCGGCGGATCTCCCCGCCGCTGTTCGAGTCCATGGTCATCCTGGGCAAGGATTCATCCCTGGCCCGCCTGCGCGCCTTCCGCGGCTGACATGCTGGCGGCAGGCCTTGGCGGCGGCGCAGTCCAGGGGGTTCTGTTCGACATTGACGACACCCTCGTGGACCTCGAATTCGCCATGACGACGGCCCTCCGCGACGTCAGCGAGCACCTCCTGCCCGGCCTGGACGAGGCCGGGTGGGAGAGGTTCGGGCGGATCTTCACCCGCGAGACCACCCACTTCTACGACCGCTACCTGGCCGGCGAGATCAGCTTCAATGAACAGCGCCTGCTCCGCGGCCGGGCGGCACTGGGGTACTTCGGCGTCGAACTTGCCGACGGCGAACAGGCCCATCACTGGGTGAGCTCCTACGCGAGCCGCCAACACGGCTACATCCGGGCGTTTGACGACGTCGGACCCCTGCTGGACGCCCTGGACGCCGCCGGCATTCCCTACGGGGCCGTGAGCAACAACGTCCACGACTACCAGCGCGTGAAGCTGGACGCGGCCGGGCTGGCACGGATTACCGTTCTGGTCGGCACCGACACCGTCGGCGCCGCAAAGCCGGACCCGGCCATCTACCTCGAGGGTGTCCGGCGGATCGGTACCGGCCCCGGCCAAACGCTGTACGTCGGGGACAACCGGCTGCTCGACGCGGAAGGCTCGACGGCGGCCGGCCTCCTCGGCGTCTGGCTGAACCGCGGCGGGGAACCGGCCCGGGGCTTCCTGGGCCGCGAGGTGGGCTCCCTGCTGGACCTGCTGGCGCAGTTGGCCTAGATGCCATGTGCGGGACCCGGCGCCGGGAACGGTGCCCTTGGCTGTGCGGCACGGTTCCTTGGGGAAAAGCCGCTGCGTTTCCAGAAATTGTCCACACAATGTAGTATGCCAGGGACTTTAAATATGATTAAGTCAATAGCGGGACGGGCGGGCACGCCCAACAACGGATGGGGGATCCGTGTTTAAGGTTATCGCCAAAAATCTTCGAGGGTTCGTGATCGGCCTTGCGGTGGTCGGACTGATGCTGGCAGGTGTCGCGCCCGCGCAAGCACTGAAGTCCGTCAAGGTCTTACACGTCTTCCTGGCGGCAGGCCAGTCGAATATGTCCGGCCGTGGGCTTCCAGTAGGTGGCCCGCCGGACGCGCCGGATCCGCGGATCTTCCAGTACGGCGCAAAGGAGCGCACTTTGCGGGCCGCGACGGTCCCATTGGACATGCATGACACGGCCACTGGGCTCTCGCCCGCTACCGCCATGGCCCGGAATTACCTGAAAACCCAGCCCGACAATGTCGGGGTGCTCATCATTCCCGCCGCGCACGGCCAGACCGGATTCACTTATGCCCCGGCCACACTCACCTGGACTCTCGGCGCGGCCTCTGCTCCGGAGTTCGATCTTCCCACCTTGGCCGTCAATCAGGCTCTCGAGGGAATCGCGGCGGCGAGGGCGGCCGGCTACATTGTTGAGCTCAAAGGCATCCTGTGGCACCAGGGCGAAAACAACTCGGGGATGTCCACGGTGGCATACAGCGCAAAACTGGATCAGCTGATCGCCTTCTTCCGGACATCGCTCGCTGTGCCGGAACTACCGTTCGTGGTCGGGCGCATGTCACCGGAGGGAATCGCGGCGTCACCGGGTCGGATTAACGTGGACACGAGCCACCAGGACACTCCCGCCCGTGTTCCCTACACAGGATTCGCGCCCTCCATGGTCGGCGGAGTATATGCGAACGACACGACTCATTTCTCCAGGGTCGGGGTGGAGTATCTGGGGGAAACGTACCTTTCCGCTTTCTGGCAGGCGTCGCACATTAGCGTGATTCCAGTCAGCGCCGGAGAGGTTGCGATCAGCGGGGCGGCGAAAGTGGGGTCGATACTGACCGCGGTGCCGGGGGGTTGGAAACCCGAGGATGTTTCGCTGGCTTATCAGTGGTATCGCTCGGACGTCGCGATCAGCGGAGCCGCCGGCCCCACGTACGCTCCTGGAGTTGCTGATCTGGGTGGAACGATCTCGGTGACGGTGACCGGCTCCAAGGCGGGCTACACATCTGTTTCGAGGACTTCTGCCGACACGAGCGCGGTCGCCAACGGCACCCTCACGCCCGCGGTTCCCGTCATTCTGGGCACCGCGCAGGTTGGGTCCGCGCTCACTGCGGTTCCCGGTGTGTGGGGTCCTGGAAAGGTCGCCCTGGCTTATCAGTGGTACCGGTCGCAGGTCGCAATTACAGGTGCAACGAGTGCCATCTACACTCCCGTGGCTGCTGATGCGGGCCGAACGATTACGGTGAAAGTCACAGGCTCCCAGCCGGGCTACACGTCCMTRTCGAAGACTTCGGCCGGCACAAGCCTGATCGCCAACGGAACCCTCACACCCTCGGTTCCATTGATTCAGGGCACCGCGMAGGTGGGGTCCACACTCACTGCGGTACCTGGCACGTGGGGTCCGGGAACTGTCACGCTGGCTTATCAGTGGTACCGGTCACAGATCGCAATTACAGGTGCCACCGGCGCCACCTACACTCCCGAGGCAGCTGATGCGGGCCGAACGATTACGGTGAAAGTCACAGGCTCCCAGCCGGGCTACACGTCCCTGTCGAAGACTTCGGCCGGCACAAGCCTGATCGCCAACGGARCCCTCACACCCTCGGTTCCATTGATTCAGGGCACCGCGCAGGTGGGGTCCACGCTTACGGCGGTGCCGGGTGTATGGGGTCCGGGAACTGTCACGCTGGCTTATCAGTGGTACCGGTCGCACGTCGCGATCGTCGGTGCCACCAGCGCCATGTACAGTCCCCGGGCCGCCGATGTGGGTGGCACGATCTCGGTGACGGTCACCGGCTCCCAGGCGGGCTACACGTCCCTGTCGAAGACTTCGTTGGGCACAGGCCAGGTCTCTAAGGGCACACTGGACACTTCCGTTCCCTTGATTCAGGGCACCGCGCAGGTTGGGTCCAAGCTCGCAGCGGTGACGGGCGTTTGGGGTCCTGGAACTGTCACGCTGGCCTATCAGTGGTACCGGTCGCAGGTCGCGATCGTTGGAGCCACCGGTGCAACCTACAGTCCCGGCGCGAGTGATGTCGGGCAAACGATTACGGTAAAGGTCACAGGCTCCCAGGCGGGCTACACGTCGGCTTCGAAGACTTCGTTGGGCACAGGCCAGGTCTCTAAGGGCACACTGGACACTTCCGTTCCCTTGATTCAGGGCACCGCGCAGGTTGGGTCCAAGCTCGCAGCGGTGACGGGCGTGTGGGGTCCTGGAACTGTCACGCTGGCCTATCAGTGGTACCGGTCGCAGGTCGCGATCGTTGGAGCCACCGGTGCAACCTACAGTCCCGGCGCGAGTGATGTCGGGCAAACCATTACGGTAAAGGTCACAGGCTCCCAAACGGGCTACACGTCTGCTTTAAAGACGTCGGCCGGCACAAGCCTGGTCGCTAAAGGCATCCTCACCGCTCCGGTGCCCTCGATTCGGGGCACCGTGATGGTGGGGTCCACGCTCATGGCCGTGACGGGAGTGTGGGGACCTGGCACTGTCACGCTGAAGTATCAGTGGTACCGCTCGCACGTCGCGATTGTCGGAGCCACCGGTGCCACGTACACGGCCCGTACCAGTGACGCGGGACGAACGATCACGGTGAAGGTCACGGGCTTCAAGGCGGGCTACACGTCCGTTTCGAAGACGTCGGCCGGAATATCCTAAATCGCCCGATAGGGCTGGCCGCCGACCGTCCGGCGCGACTTCTCTGTGCCTGCCCGGCCGAGCTGTATTGCATCTGCAAGCGGACCACCGCTAATGCCCAAGCGGTCCTTTGTGTCGTGCAACTAACACCGCAAGGTAATCCAGACCTTCAGGCAGAGGACCAGCGGAGGGGTTGGCTGGAGACTGTACGCGTGCCGGTCCGGGGGTGTCCCTGTGCTTTGGTCAAGCGGCTTGGGGAGTCTTTTCCTGGTAGAGGGTTCCGTTTTGAGCATGGCGAAGATGACGTCGCAGCGGCGCCGGGCGAGGCAGATGACGGCGGCGTTGTGTTTCGTGCCTTGGGTGCGTTCCCGGTCGTAGTAGGCCTTGGACGCCGGGTCGTGGCAGGGGGGATCCAGGCCGGATCGGAAGAGCGCGTTCTTGAGTTGTTTGTTGCCGGAGCGGGCAGGGAATTCGCCGCGGAGGGAGGTGCCGGAGCGGCGGGTGACGGGTGCGATGCCGGCGTAGGCGGCGAGATGGCCGGAGGTGCGGAAACTGCTCGCGTCGCCGATGGTCAGGAGTACCGTCGCGGCGGTCTTGATGCCGACTCCCGGCATGGACATCAAGACCGTGGAAAGAGGGAAGTCATCGAGGAGCTTTTCGACTTCGGCGGCGACGATGGTGCGTTGGTGTTTGACTTCCTTGATCTGGGCGGCAACGCGGGGATGACGAGTTCGACGGCTCTGGTTCCGGTGACGGTCACGGTCTGCTCTCCGAGCGCGGTGAAGATGGGCGTCGATGAGGACCCCCGGGTCTTTGCGGCTGTGGTTGCGGGGCCCAGCGCAGCACGTTCGACTGTCCTGCGGCGCGCAGCCCGGTCGGGCCGGCGTATTTGACCAGCAGGTCCAGGACGAGGGGACGGGTAAAGACGGTGCCGGGAAAGGCGCGTTCCAGGGCCGGGAAGATCTGCAGCAGCAGGGACCGCAGCCGGTTGATGGCACGGGTGCATTCGTGGGTCAGGTCGGCATTGACCCCGGCGAGTACCTTCAGCGCGGAGAGGACCTCGCTGTCCCGGTCCACGGCCACGGGCAAGGCGCCGATGGTGTTCGGCTGGTCCACGACCATCAGCACCTTCCCGTGCTGCTGCAGCGTCGTGAAGAGCTCCCGCAGCCGGGCTTCATCCTGGGGGAGCGGTTTATCAAACAGGCGTTCGCCGGCGCGGTTCAGCGCGGTGGCATGGTGTTCGCTTTTGCCGACATCGAGTCCGCAGTAGACGTCGAATCCCTGGTCCATGCCGGCGCTCCTTTGCACCCCTATATGGCCGCAGTCACGACACACGCTGCCGGCACCCACGTTACGAAGGGACCTGGACCCGCTGGGCCGGCCTTGTCCCTATCATCGGTCAACAAGTGCCTCCGGACCCGGCGACAACACGCCCGGATCATCAGTGACAGGGCAGGAAAGTCATACCGGGTCCAGCGACCATGCCCCCGGCACTCGGGACCCAATAAATGTGACGGGCAGGTGCCGGATTCGCTGCGGTTTCCGGGGCGAACCGTCCTCGTACGGCCACATATGGAACTTTCGCCGGGGCACGCGACACCTCCCGACAGCCGATTTGTGTAAGTGAAAAGTCTCGGGTAAAGTAATTACTCGTGCTGAGGCGCCGGGAGCGAGGGTTTAGGCCCAAACATCCGGAGCGAAAGTGCCTTTGGGATATGGTGTAATTGGCAACACTACGGTTTCTGGTACCGTCATTCTAGGTTCGAGTCCTGGTATCCCAGCTCTGAAGTTCCGCGGGTTTCCGCTGAAATTCGGAAGTTTTGAATCGGCTGGTTCGATTTGAAACGGCGGCCAAATGTATGAAACAATCATTTGGCTTGAATGGCACAAATGCTGTTCAGGAAGTACGCGGCCCCATCGTATAGCGGCCTAGTACGCTGCCCTCTCACGGCGGTAACGCGGGTTCGAATCCCGCTGGGGTCACAATGGAAACGGTCCCGGGCATCAGCCCGGGGCCGTTTTTCGTTTCCCGGAATTGCTGGGCTGCCGGCCGCCGTCGATAGGCGGCGGCTGGCCGGGGGCGCCGACTCCCGATGCATGGCGCCTTGGTCCCGCGGAGCGGTGCCCGCAGTAACCCCGTCCTGAACTGGCATGATGATGCTGTGAGCTCCCATGAAACCGGCCCCGAGGCCGCAACCGGCGTGGCCCTCCTTGAAGCAGTGCGGCAGGACCTGGCGGCCATCCGGCTGCCGCTCGCGCTGCCCGGGACGGACCACACGCGCCTGGAGCTCCGGAGTGCCGTGGCTCAACTTGATGACTACATCCTGCCCCGGTACCGCAGCCTCGATGCGCCACTGCTGGCCGTGGTGGGCGGTTCCACCGGGGCGGGGAAATCCACCCTGGTCAACGCGTTGGTGGGCCACCCCGTCACTCGGGCCGGTGCGATCCGCCCCACAACCCGCCAGCCCATCCTGCTGCACCATCCCGCCGACGCCGCCTGGTTTGAGGGCCAGCGGGTGCTGCCGGCCCTGGGCCGCATCCGGGGTGCCCTCGTGGATGGCACGGCGCCGGCCCCAGCTGATCCGGCGTTGGATTCCGGCCCGGTGACCTCCCTGGTCCTGGTCTCCGACTCCGCGGTCCCGCCCGGAATCGCCCTGGTGGACGCGCCCGACGTCGACTCCATTTCCGAGAACAACCGCCAGCTGGCCGGACAGTTACTTGCCGCCGCCGACCTCTGGGTGTTTGTCACCACCGCCAACCGCTACGCCGACGCCGTGCCTTGGCGCCTACTCCTGGATGCGGCCTCCCGCGACATCATGGTGGCAGTGGTCCTGGACCGGGTGCCGCCAGCGGCGGAAGCGGAAATTAGCGCGGATCTGCAGGCCATGCTCAGCCGGGAAGGCCTGGGTGCAGCCCAACTGTTCGTGGTGCCGGAACTGTCGCTGGATGCCGCAGGGATGCTTCCGGCAGAGGCCGTCGAGCCACTGCGCGTTTGGCTCGGGAAGCTGGCGGGGGACGCCGCCGGACGGGCCGGAATTGCCCGGCGCACCCTCAACGGCACCCTCCTCGCACTCGCCCACCGCGTCGACGCGGCGGAGCAGGCGCTGTCCGAACAGCAGCACGCAGCCGATGTTCTCGCAGCCGACGCCCGCAATGCCTATGACGACGCCGTGGCCAGGATCCTTGAGGCCACCCGCGACGGCGCACTGCTGCGCGGCGAAGTGCTGGCGCGCTGGCAGGACTTCGTCGGGACCGGGGAGTTCTTCCGCGCCATGGAACAGAACATCGGGCGCTTCCGGGACCGCGTGGGCGCGTTCGTCCGGGGTGAACCGGCGCCCGCGGTCAGGGTGGAAACCGCGATCGAAACGGGACTGCAGGCCGTCATTGTCGATCAAGCCGCCAAGGCCGCGGAGCACACCGACCAGCGGTGGCGTTCAGACCCTGCCGGCAGGCAGTTGCTGGGCACCGGCGATCTTTCCGGTGCGTCCGAGGGCTTCGCGGACGCTGTGGCGGCCGAGATCCGGGCTTGGCAGGGGAGCCTGATGGAACTCATCCGCACCGAAGGCCAGGGCAAGCGCACCCAGGCCCGCTGGTTGTCCTTCGGCATCAACGGCCTCGGCGCTGCACTGATGATCGTCGTGTTCTCCATGACCGCGGGCCTGACCGGGCTTGAGATCGGAGTCGCCGGCGGCACCGCCGTCGTGGGGCAGCGCCTCCTGGAGGCAGTATTCGGGGAGGACGCCGTCCGCCGGCTCGCCCGGACCGCGCGCGAAAACCTGCATCTGCGGTGCCAGGGCCTCCTGGCCGCGGAGTGCCAGCGGTTCTTGACCCTGCTGGAGGTCGACGGCGGCGTGCCGCCGTCAGCGATTGCAGGACATGCGGCAGCACTGCGCCGGCTGGCGGCCACGTCATGAGCCGTCATGGCGCCGCCCGCGAGGCGTCCCAGCTCGATCGCAGGCTGGAAGCGCTCGACAGCGCCAGGGAGCTTGCGTCCGGAGTCCTCCCGGAGCAGACCTTGGCCGGTGTCCTGCAGGTGCTCGACCGCGCGAGTTCGCGGCGGTCGCTGTCCGGAGACCACACGGTGGTTGGGTTTTTTGGTGCCACCGGCAGCGGCAAGTCATCGCTCTTCAATGCCGTAAGCGGCGAGGAGGTCGCGACGGCGGCCGTGCGCCGGCCGACCACCACCGAGCCGCTGGCTGGCATTTGGGGCGTCCAGGGCAGCGATCCGCTGCTGGATTGGCTGGAGGTCCACAAGCGCCACGCTGCGGCGCCCATCAAGGGGTTCGCCGACGACGACACCGGGCTGATCCTTCTGGACCTGCCGGACTTTGACTCGACCAGGGCCGCCAACCGGGAGATTGTGCAGCGGATGGTGGGGCTCGTGGACGTCCTCGTCTGGGTCCTCGATCCGCAGAAATACGCCGACGCCGCCGTGCACAACGACTTCCTGGCGCCGCTGTCCTCGCACGGGGCCGTGACGATCGTTGTGCTCAACCAGATCGACAGGCTCCCGGACCACGAGGTCCGGCCGGTCCTGGAATCCCTCACAGCTATCCTGGCGCGTGACGGGCTGGGCAAAGTGCAGGTCCTCGGGGCTTCCGCGGTGCTGGGAACGGGGGTGGACAAGGTGCGGGCCGCGATCCGTGAGGTGGCGATGCAGCGGCAGGCGATGTCACAGCGACTTGCGGCAGATGTCACGCACGCCGCCGCCCGGCTGGCCGAGGCGTCCGGCTTGTCCACGGGTGGCATGAAGCCCGCTGGGCGGGGGACGGCGGCCGGCACGACGGCGGCCGGCACGACCGCCGCGTCCAAGGCCCGGCTGGCGGGGGAGTTGGCCGTGGCCGCCAATGTGCCGCTGGTGGTCGACGCCGTAGCCCGGTCCTACCGGCTGGAAGCAACCCGGCGCACGGGCTGGCCGGTGACCCGCTGGCTGGCCAGGTTCCGGCCGGATCCGCTGCGGCGTCTGAACTTGCGCAGCGAGGGCGCCAAGCCTGAGCTGAACCGGACGTCGCTGCCTCCTGCGGGGGCGCCGGAGCAGGCGCGGGCCGATGCCGCCGTCAGGGAATTCGCTGATGCGGCGTCCGCCGGTGCCCCCGGGCCGTGGCGGGCGGCCATCCGCGGCGCCGCGCGGGAAGGAAGCGGCCGGCTGCCGGACGCCCTGGACCAGGCGATTGCCTCCACAGACCTGTCCGCTGGCAGGAAGTCCTGGTGGTGGGGTGTGTTCAATGCGGTTCAGTGGCTCGCCCTGGTGACGGCCCTGGCCGGGTTCGCGTGGCTGGGAGTCCTGGCTGCGCTCGGCTACCTGCAACTGCCAGTGCCGGAGGTCCCGCGGGTCCAGGGCTGGCCGGTTCCTACGGTGATGATCGCCGGGGGAGTGCTGCTGGGCATCGTCCTGGCGATTGGGGCGCGGTTCATTTCCGGAGCCGCGGCGGCGTCACGGAGTGCCGTGGCACGGAAGCGCCTGACCGCCGCCGTCGCCGCCGTCTCGGAGGCACTTGTCGTGGCGCCCGTGGAACGTGAGGTCGGCCGCCTGGCGACATTCACCGCTGCGCTGAAGGCCGCCGCGGGGCGGCAGTGAGCCATCCGTGCGGGGCCGCCCGGCGAGAGCCCGCCTAAATCCCGGCCGCGGCGTCGCGGACCTTGATCATGGTGCGGAGGTTGCGCGTGGTGGTGGCAGCCTTGTACTTCGCCTTCGAGGAGAGCTTGCTGAAAGGGCTGTCCAGGGTGCCGCCGGCGGGGGCGAGCCAGGCCAGGGCTTCCGGGCCCAGCCGGGTAAGCTCGGCCCCGTCCAAGGCACTGCCTGACTCGAAGAGCTCCGAGAGCACCGCCTCGTCAGAGGCGAGCGTCAGGTACGTATGGGTGGAGGCGTCGTCGGCCGGGTAGGGGCACGCGTCGACCAGCGTTGCCACGCGGTCCGCGGTCAGCACCACCACCCAGGCGTCGTAGCCGAAAGATTCCCTCAGGCACGTCTCAAATTCCTGCTTCACGCCGGCGGGATCCAGCTCGCTGGCCAGCACGACATTCCCGCTGGCCAGCAGGGTCAGGACGCCCGAAAACGGCCGCGACTTCAGGGCGTTCTTGAGATCGGCCATCTTGATATTGATGCCGCCCACGTTGATGCCCCGCAGGAAGACTGCATAGCTGTTCATGGGCACAGCATACTTAGTCGTTGGTCTTGCGCAGGGCTTCTGTCAGGACACGGCCGGCATTGCAGACCACTTCGGCGTGCAGCCGCCCCGGCTGGCGGGTCAGGCGCTCAATCGGGCCGGAGATGGACACCGCGGCAATCACGCGGCCGGACGGCCCGCGGACGGGGGCGGAAACGGAGGCGACACCGGGCTCGCGTTCGCCGAGGCTCTGGCCCCAGCCCCGGCGTCGTACTCCCGCCAGGACGGTGGGGGTGAAGCGGGCGGACTGGAGGCCTTCCAGGAGGCGGTCGTGGTCCTCCCAGGCCAGCAGCACCTGGGCGGCGGAGCCGGCCTTCATGGACAGCTGGGTGCCGACGGGGATGGTGTCGCGCAGCCCGATCGGGCGTTCGGCGGAGGCCACGCAGACGCGCCAGTCACCCTGGCGGCGGAAGATCTGGGCGCTTTCGCCGGTGGCGTCGCGCAGCTGCATGAGCACGGGGCCGGCGGAGGCGATGAGGCGGTCCTCGCCGGCGGCGGAGGCCAGTTCCACAAGACGGCTCCCGAGCACGAAGCGGCCCTGGATATCGCGGCTCACGAGCCTGTGGTGCACCAGCGCGAGAGCCAGCCGGTGCACGGTGGGCCGGGCCAGTCCCGTGGCCGCCACCAGCTGCGCCAGGGTGGTGGGGCCGGCCTCAAGTGCGTCAAGCACATGGGCCGCTTTATCGATGACACCGACTCCACTAGAATTGTCCATGTAATGATATTGACGTCTCATTATCTGAGATGCAAGTCAACGCGCTGGCGTATTACTTGGCTGTGCTGGTTCAGTGGAAGAGATAGTCCGTCGGAACGCACAATACTTACCGCAGTGAAGGGAGCAGGCCGTGGCAAAGACACTGGCCGAGAAAGTCTGGGACGCGCACGTTGTGCGCAAGGGGGACGGCGAAGGAGCCAACGCCCAGCCGGATCTCCTCTTCATTGACCTCCACCTGGTGCACGAGGTGACGTCGCCGCAGGCCTTTGAAGGCCTGCGGCTCGCCGGCCGCAAGCTGCGCCGGCCGGACCTCACCATGGCCACCGAGGACCACAACACTCCCACGCTGGATATCGACAAGCCAATTGCCGATCTCACCAGCCGGACCCAGATCCAGACCCTGCGCAACAACTGCCAGGAGTTCGGCGTCCGCCTGCACTCCCTCGGCGACGCCGAGCAGGGAATCGTGCACGTGGTGGGCCCCCAGCTGGGCCTCACGCAGCCCGGCATGACCGTGGTCTGCGGCGACTCGCACACCTCAACCCACGGCGCCTTCGGGGCGCTCGCCATGGGCATAGGCACCTCCGAAGTGGAGCACGTCATGGCCACCCAGACGCTGTCCCTGAAGCCGTTCAAGACCATGGCCATCAACGTTGAGGGCACGCTGCGCCCCGGCGTGAGCGCCAAGGACATCATCCTGGCCGTCATCGCCAAGATCGGCACCGGCGGCGGGCAGGGCTACGTGCTGGAATACCGCGGCTCCGCCATCCGTGCGCTGTCCATGGAAGCCCGGATGACCATCTGCAACATGTCCATCGAGGCCGGCGCCCGTGCCGGGCTGGTGGCTCCGGACCAGACCACGTACGACTACATGCACGGCCGCCCGCATGCGCCCGAGGGCGCCGACTGGGATGCCGCCGTCGAATACTGGAATACGCTGCACACCGACGACGACGCAGCGTTCGACGTCGAGGTGGACCTCGACGCCGACACCCTGGAACCGTTCGTGACGTGGGGAACCAACCCGGGCCAGGGCGTGTCCCTGTCCGCAAAGGTGCCCTCGCCGGATGACTTCGGCGATGAAAACGCCAAAGCCGCCGCCGAACGCGCCCTGCAGTACATGGGCCTCGAGGCGGGCACCCCGATGAAGGACATCCGGGTGGACACGGTGTTCCTGGGCTCCTGCACGAACTCCCGGATGGAGGACCTCCGGGCCGCCGCCGACATCATCCGGGGCCGTACCAAGGACCCGGCCGTGCGGATGCTGGTGGTGCCCGGCTCCGCCCGCGTCCGGCTCGAGGCTGAAGCCGAGGGCCTGGACAAGGTCTTCAAGGACTTTGGTGCCGAATGGCGTTTTGCCGGTTGCTCCATGTGCCTGGGCATGAACCCGGACCAGCTGGAGGTGGGGGAGCGCTGCGCCTCCACGTCCAACCGCAACTTCGAGGGGCGCCAGGGCAAGGGTGGCCGCACCCACCTCGTCTCGCCGGTTGTCGCTGCGGCGACGGCGGTCCGCGGCACCCTGAGTTCGCCGTCGGATCTGGACCCTGCTCCGGAGTCCGCGGCGGTCCGAGTCGACGCCGCGTAGTTTCCGCCGCGTAGTCACCGACTTCCCCGCCCAGATCCGAAGCCTCGATCCACACAGCCTCGATCCACACAGCCTCGATCCACACAGTCCCGAAGGATCCGCCATGGAAAAGTTCACCAGTCACACCGGAATCGGTGTCCCGTTGCGCCAGAGCAACGTCGACACGGATCAGATCATCCCCGCCGTGTACCTCAAGCGCATCACGCGTACCGGCTTCGAGGACGCCCTCTTCGCCGCGTGGCGCAAGGACCCGTCCTTCATCCTGAACCAGGCACCGTTCAACGCAGGATCCGTTCTGGTGGCCGGCCCCGACTTCGGCACGGGTTCCTCCCGCGAGCACGCCGTCTGGGCGCTGAAGGACTTCGGCTTCAAGACGGTCCTGTCCTCCCGCTTTGCCGACATCTTCCGGGGCAACTCCGGCAAGCAGGGCCTGCTCGCCGCGGAAGTTGCCCAGGACGATATCGAGCTCATTTGGAAAGAACTCGAAAACGCCCCGGGCACCGAGGTGACGGTGGACCTCGTGTCCAAGACCGTGCAGTGCGGCAACATTGTGGCGCCGTTCGAGATTGACGACTACACACGGTGGCGCCTCCTCGAGGGCCTGGACGACATCGGGCTGACCCTGAAGCACGAACCCGATATCACCGCGTACGAGGCCACCCGGCCCTCCTTCAAGCCCAAGACGCTGCCTGCCCGGTTGTCGTAATGTTCCAGACCTGAGACTTCTGGGGCATGGGCCGGGGGCTCCGGGGTGGCGAGCAAGGGCCCAGCGATGCGCCTGGCAATGACGTGCCGTCGTCGAGTTGAAAGACTCGACGGCGGCACTCGTGTTTGTGTGGTGCTCGTGTTTTGTTCGGCACTCACCGCGCTCAGGCCGCCGCGACGGCAACGCGTTTGCGGCTCTTGAGGGCCTTCGCCCGAACCCGGATCAGGTGAAGCTGGCGGGGCCCTGGCTGATCTGTGGCTGATGGGCGAAGCGGTGTCCCCGGCAGGGGTGGTGCGGTGGAGTGGTAGGTGTGGCCGGTGGGGGTGCTGAGTTCGATGGTGTGCCGTAAACCGGGTGCGGGGCGTGCTTTCCAGCCGGGGGTTTCTTTGGTGTGGTTGCAGGCTTCGCAGAGGCCGGCGGCGTTGTCTGTGGTGGTCGGGCCGCCGGTGTGCCAGGGAATGATGTGGTCCAGGTGGCGGATCGGTGCGTCGCAGTAGGGGGTGCGGCAGGTGTCGTCCCTGGTTTGGATGAAGCGGCGCAAGCCGGGCGGGAAGATCCGGGCGCGGGAGTCCATGGCGATGAGCTCTCCGGTGCCGGGGTGGGTGTAGAGCCGGCGGAGCCAGAGCCGGAACGCGCGGCCATCGGCTCTTCCGGCGCTGCCGCCCGGGTGAGGGGGACCACCGCGCCCCGGGGGACTCCCGCCGTCGCCGCCGTGTGCCCTGCCCGGCGCCGGGTTGATGAGGGTGCGGGCCCAGCCGGCGGGGACGGTGCCGTAGCCGGGGAGCCGGGCCGGTTCGGAGTCGGCCTGGAACAGGGTGCGGTCGGTCATGATGACCTGGATTTCGACGCCGCTGATCCCGCCGGCGGTGCCGGTGGTGCGGTCGACCAGGGCATCGGCCATCAGCTGCCCGCGGCCCCTCGGGTCCCCGGCCGCGTGGAGGGTGTCGGCGTGCCCGCTCAGCGCCTTGTAGACGGCGACGCCGGCGGCCACGGGCAGCAGGGCGGTCAGGTGGCACATGGTGTCGGGGGCCGGTCGGAGGCTGACGTGCCGTTCGGATACGGCGTGCGCGGCGCGCTGGGTCACGGAGCGCGGATCACGCCGGCAAGCGGCGGCCCGGGCCGCGGCGACCAGGGACCGGTCACCGGCCCCGGCGAACGTCCCGGCGTCGGCGGCGAGTTCGGCGTCGACGGCGGCCCGGTCCGCGGCGGTCAGGCACGCGGTTTCGCGCACCAAAAGGGTGGCGCGCCATTCGTTGAGCTGCCCGGCCTGCAGCGCGGCGAGGGTGTGGGGCATTTCGGTCACGAGGGCTTTGGCCAGGCCCAGGAGCCGGCCGCCCCGGGCGGGGGATTCGCGCCGGGCGAGGGCGAGCTGAGCGCCGATCCCGGCGCCCAACTTCTCCACGGGAATTCCGGCGGCGGCCTGTTCGCGGCGCTGGAGCAGGTCGAAGGCCACGGCAAGCCGGGCCTGTTCCGCGGACGCGGCGGACTTCAGGTCTTCCAGTTCCCGGATCCGGTCAATGATCCCGGCACTGTCCGTGCCCGGGCCGACGGCAGCCAGCAGGCCCGCCACGTCCGAGACGGCCGTGTCCACGGGGGCCGGTCCGGCGCCCAGCAGGCCGGCCGCGGCGGCAAAGGATCGGGCGCGGCCGAGGCCGCCGTCGCCGTGTCCCGCCGGAACCACTTCGGGCCCCTGATTGCCGTCCATGAACCCAGTGTTTCAGGGACCCCTGACAATAATGGCCGCAGGGTTCCGCCCCGGGTGCCAACTGCCGGCGGCGGCCAATTCGTTAGCGAATGATGGCGGCTGTCGGTGCGGACGTCTTGGAGGCGGTTGCGTATCCGGTCTTCCGGCCAGTTACTCGGACTGTGATCGACTTTCCGACGTCGCTGGCCGTGAGCTTGTAGGTCGGTGAGGTGGCTCCGGTGGTGGCGACACCTGATCGATACCAGTGGTAGGTGAGTGCCACCGGCGCCGGTGACCAGGTTCCCGGGACGGCGGTGAGGCTGCCGCCGACCTTGGCTGTTCCCGACACCGTGGGGGCGGGTATTGCTGAAAGAGTGGGCAGAGATGCCGTGACGTTGAGGGTGGCGAGATGCTGGAAGCCGGTGGATCGGTTTCCGCGGGTGTCGGTCAGGGGGAAGAGTTTTACGGTCCAGGCCCCGGTGGCGGAGCCTTTGGGGATGGTCACGGACTGCTGCCAGGTGCCGTCGCGGGTGGTGCCGGAGACCAGGGTCATGGCGCCGAAGCCCTGGCTCTGTCCGGTGGCGTCGTGGCTGATGACCAGGAAGGGGGTGTCGACCGCGGTCCGGTCGGTCAGCCGGACGGCGACTTTGACGGTGGCCGGTCCGGTGGCGATGTTCAGGGACTTGGGTGTGACGGTGGAGCTGACCAGGACAGGCCCGGTCATATCCGAGGCAGCGCTGGCGGCAGGCGCCATTGCAAGAGAAAGCATTGTGAAGATCGTCAGACAAAGGGTCAGAACGGTATTTCTTGATTTCAGGTTGGTGATCACCAACGGTCCCCAAGGCTTGTGCGGCCCGTTGGCCGCAGTGAATGGGTCCGCGAGCGGCGGACCTCGTGATTGTAGCGGGCGCCACCCACACCGAAGGCTCCGGCACGCCTCCCGCGCCTTTCTGCCACGCCGAGGACAATGAGATTGTGCAGCGACACCTGCGCCAACAATAGGGTGCCGTATCCGTGTAGCCGGAGCCACTGTGAGGCCGCTGGAACCGCTCTGTATTTCGGATCGGTAACGGATACTCCTATGCTTAGCTGGAGCCTTTGTAAGGATTTGGGGGCGAGTAGTCGTGAGGAAACCGGTATATGAGTAGTGTTCTGACAATCCGCGGAGGCGTCCCGCTAACTGGCCGCGTCACCGTTCGCGGGGCTAAGAATCTTGTCCCCAAAGCCATGGTGGCCGCCCTTCTGGGCAATGAACCATCGGTGTTGCGCAACGTCCCGGAAATCAAGGACGTCGAGGTTGTCACTAGCCTGCTCCAACTCCATGGCGTCAGGGTTGATAAGGACCCCGTCACCGGTGATCTGACGCTTGACCCGAAGGGTGCCAAGACCGCCTCCAGCACGGCGATCGACGCCCACGCCGGCGATTCGCGCATCCCGATCCTGCTGTGCGGGCCGCTGATCCACGCCATCGGCGAGGCCTTCATTCCGGACCTGGGTGGCTGCAAGATCGGTGACCGTCCGATCGACTACCACCTCAATGTCCTGCGCCAGTTCGGCGCCGTCGTGGAAAAGCGCCCCGGCGGCATCCACATCTCCGCGCCCAACGGGCTCAAGGGCGCCAAGATTGCGCTGCCCTACCCGTCCGTGGGCGCCACCGAGCAGGTCCTGCTGAGCGCCACGCGCGCCGAAGGCATCACCGAACTTTCCGGGGCAGCCACCGAGCCGGAAATCGTGGACCTCATCGCGGTGCTGCAGAAGATGGGCGCCATCATCAGCGTCCAGACTGACCGCACCATCCGCATCGAAGGGGTCCGGGACCTCGGCGGCTACAACCACCGCGCCCTCTCGGACCGCAACGAGTCCGCCTCCTGGGCTTCCGCGGCCTTGGTCACCCGCGGAGACATCTTTGTCGAAGGCGCCACGCAGCGCGACATGATGACCTTCCTGAACACGTACCGCAAGGTCGGCGGCGGCATGGACATCGGCGACGACGGCATCCGCTTCTACCACCGCGGCGGCAAGCTCAACCCCCTGGTCCTCGAAACAGATGTGCACCCCGGTTTCATGACGGACTGGCAGCAGCCGCTCATCGTCGCCCTGACCCAGGCCGAGGGCGTTTCGATCGTCCACGAGACCGTGTATGAGAACAGGTTCGGCTTCACCGATGCACTGATCCGCATGGGCGCCAATATCCAGGTCCACCGCGAGTGCCTCGGCAGCGTGCCGTGCCGCTTCGGCCAGCGCAACTTCCTGCACTCCGCCGTCATCTCCGGTCCGACGCAGCTCAAGGGCACCGACATCGACGTTCCGGACCTGCGCGGCGGATTCAGCCACCTCATTGCCGCCCTGGCCGCCACCGGCACCTCCCGCGTCACGGGAATCGACATCATTAACCGCGGCTACGAGCGCTTCACCGAGAAGCTCGCCGGCCTCGGCGCCGATTTCGACATCACCTCGGTCAAGTAGCGGGGGACCTGTGAAGGAATCGGCCAAGAGCCACGTCACGTTCGTGACAGTCGCCGGGATCATCCGTCCCGTGATGAACCTCCTCATGGGAAAGAAGTGGGAAGGCCTCGAAAAGCTCCCCGCCGGGGGCTTCATCGCCGCGCCCAACCACTGCACTGAGATCGACCCGCTGGTGGTGGGGCACATGCTCTACAACCAGAAACGGATGCCGCACTTCCTTGCCAAGGCCGGCCTCTTCAAGGTTCCGGTGCTGGGCGCTGTCCTGCGTTCCACCAAACAGATCCCGGTGGAACGTTCGACGACGGGGGCGAACCGTTCGCTGCAACTCGCCAAAGAGATCGTGAACGAAGGCGGGGCGATCATCATCTACCCGGAGGGAACCCTGACCCGGGACCCGGCACTCTGGCCGATGAAGGGGCACACCGGTGCCGCGCGCATGGCGCTGGAGAGCGGCATTCCCGTGGTGCCCATCGCCCACTGGGGTGCCCAAGAGGTCTTCCCGCGGTATGCGAAGCGTTTCTATATTTTCCCCCGCAAGACCTCCCGCCTGGTGGTCGGGGATCCCGTGGACCTGAGCGCCTTTGAGGGCCGCCCGCTGGACAAGGCGACGCTCGCCGCAGCCACGAATGCCATCATGGACGCCATCACCGGCCTCCTGGCAGGACTGCGCGGAGAACAACCGCCCGCCCAGCGGTGGGACCCAGCAGCGCACAACCAGCCCACGCACGGCCGTATAGACCCGGACGTCACAGCGTGACGGCGGATATTGCGACGTCGGTCAGCCGCGGATCCGGGTCCGCCACTACCGTGGCCGTCCTGGGGGCAGGCTCCTGGGGCACGACCTTCGCCAAGGTCGTTGCCGACGCCGCCACGGCCTCCGGGGTCGAACGAACCATCCGCCTCTGGGGCCGGCGGCCCGAAGTCGTGGACCAGATCAATACCATGCACCGCAACGAGCAGTATCTGAAGGGCATCACGCTGCCGTCCAGCATCACGGCGTCGAAGGACGTTTCCGAGGTCCTGGCGGGCGCGGAGCTGGTCATTCTGGCCGTGCCGGCACAAACCCTGCGGCCGCAACTGAAGGCCTGGAAGGAGCATCTGGCGCCTGGAGCCGTCGTGGTGTCCCTGATGAAGGGCCTCGAGCTCCACACCGACGCCCGCATGAGCGAGGTCATCTGCACGGAGCTGGACCTGCCCGCGGACCGGGTTGCCGTGGTATCCGGCCCCAACCTGGCCATGGAGATCGCCCGGGAAGAGCCAACGGCATCCGTCGTGGCCTGCACGGAACCGGTCACCGCAGGCTGGATCGCGCGCAGCTGCACCGCGCCCTATTTCCGCCCGTACACCACGAGCGACGTGATCGGCGTCGAAATCGGCGGGATCGTCAAGAACATCATTGCCCTGGCCGTCGGCATCTGTGAAGGCAAGCAGATGGGCGACAACACCAAGGCCTCGGTCATCACCCGCGGCCTGGCGGAGACCTCCCGGCTGACACTCGCCCTGGGCGGCGAAGCCCGGACCATGGCAGGGCTTGCCGGACTGGGTGACCTGGTAGCCACCTGTTCCTCACCCCTGTCCCGAAACCACACGGCCGGCAGGCTGCTGGGCAAGGGGCTGACCCTCGAGCAGGTCACCGCCGAAATGAAGCAAACGGCCGAAGGCATCAAGTCCAGCCAGGCGGTCCACGAACTTGCCGGAAAGCTCGGCGTCGATATGCCGATCACGGCCGCCGTCGTCGCGGTCCTTGCCGGAAAACTGTCCGTAGACGAACTGGGGCCGCTGCTGCTGTCCCGGGACCTGAAACCCGAAGGCGATCACTGAGAGTGTCAGAGAACAACATGACCACAGAAGGCCGTACGGGCCAGCCCAAGCCCCGCGTGGCGGTGCTGTTCGGCGGCCGCTCCAGCGAGCACGCCGTCAGCTGCGTGACAGCTGCCGGCGTGCTGGGCGCCATCGACAAGGACAAGTACGACGTCATCCCGATCGGGATCGCCAAGACCGGCCAGTGGGTTTTGGCCTCCGGCGGGACCGACGAGTGGTCGCTCTCCGCCTCGTCGTTGCCCGAGGTGGCACCCTCGGCGCAGACCGTGACCCTGGCCGAGATCGGCGGCGAGCACCAGCTGATCGTCGCAGCCCCGAATACTGTTCCGCAGGAGCTCGGCACCGTCGACGTCGTCTTCCCGCTGCTGCACGGTCCCTTCGGCGAAGACGGAACCATCCAGGGCCTCCTGGAACTGTCCGACACCCGATACGTGGGCGCGGGCGTGCTCGCGTCCGCCGTTGGCATGGACAAACACTTCATGAAGGTGGTCTTTGAATCGGCCGGGCTCCACGTGGGACCCTACATCGCCGTGACCGACCGGCAGTGGCGCAACGATCCCGAGACCGTCCGCAAGCGCGTGGATCAGCTCGGCTTCCCGGTCTTCGTCAAGCCCGCCCGGGCAGGGTCTTCCATGGGCATCTCCAAGGTGGATTCCCTCGATGGCCTCGACGCCGCCATTGAGATCGCCCGCGAGCACGACCCGAAGCTGGTTATCGAGGCCGGCATCACGGGCCGCGAGATCGAATGCGCCGTGCTGGAGGGCCGGGGGACCG
Source organism: Arthrobacter sp. P1_H7 (assembly GCF_056405215.1). Lineage (NCBI taxonomy): Bacteria > Bacillati > Actinomycetota > Actinomycetes > Micrococcales > Micrococcaceae > Arthrobacter > Arthrobacter sp. P1_H7. Next base: position 85,727 of record NZ_JBFUCO010000005.1, read on the forward strand.
ATGCTCCCCGGACATCGATGCCGGGCGAGATCTCCGTCGCGGGCGGCGGGCACGAGTTCTATGACTTCAACGCCAAATATGTGGACGACGCCGCGGCCCTCAGCTGCCCGGCCGACCTCCCCGAAGAAGCGATCACCCGCGTCCGGGAACTGGCCGCCGTCGCCTTCGACGCCGTCGGCGGCGAGGGACTGAGCCGGGTTGACTTCTTCTACACCCCTGACGGCGAACTGATCATCAACGAGATCAACACCATGCCCGGGTTTACGCCCAAGAGCATGTACCCGCAGATGTGGAAGGCCTCAGGGCTGGGCTACGCCGACCTGATTGACGAGCTGATCCACTTGGCCCTGCACCGCAAGACCGGCCTGCGCTAGATGTACTGGGCCGGGACGTTGTTGACACGTAGGGCTTGAAAACGAGGAGGACCTCCGGGCTAAGTGGAGCTGTCTAGTTCACACACTTTGCGCTCGGAGGTCCTCGTGTCCCACGTTAATGCACGTCTGACAGTTCATGGAAGACTCCTGATTGTTGACCGTGTGGCCGCCGGCCGCCCGGTCGCTCACATCGTTGCGGAGCTGGGCGTGTCCCGGCAGACCGCCTACCGGTGGGTCAGACGCTTCCGGGCCGAGGGCGCGGCCGGGCTGCCGGACCGCTCGAGCCGGCCCGGGACAACACCCACCCGCACGAGTCCCGAACGCGAACAGGCCGTCCTGGACGCCCGACGGTTCTTGAGGTTCGGGCCGCTGCGGGTCGCCGCGGCCACCGGGGTTCCGGCACGGACCGTGGGCCGGATCCTGCGCAGGCACGGGGTCCCGCGGCTCGCGGACTGCGACCCGCTGACCGGTGCCCCAATCCGCGCCGCCCGGACCACGAACAATCGGTACGAGCGGGCACGGCCCGGGGAACTCGTCCACCTGGACGTCAAGAAACTCGGACGCATCCCGGACGGCGGCGGCTGGCGCGCCCACGGCCGCTCGGAGCAGGTCAAGGGACGCGGGATCGGGTACGACTACGTCCACGTCGCGATCGACGACCACACCCGCATCGGCTACGCCGAGGTCCTCCCCGACGAAAAGGGCGCCACCGCCGCCGGGTTCCTCACCCGCGCCGCGGGCTACTTCGCAGGCCACGGCATCCGCCGGATCGAACGCGTCATCACCGACAACGCCTTCGCTTACCGCAACTCCACAGCGTTCCGTCAGGCCGTCACAGATCTTGGAGCAGTCCAGCGCTTCATCAAGCCCCACTGCCCTTGGACCAACGGCAAAGCCGAACGCTTCAACCGGACCCTGCAAACCGAATGGGCCTACCGGCAGGTCTTCACCAGCAGCAACCACCGCCAAGCCGCCCTTGCACCCTGGCTCGAGCACTACAACACTGAACGAATCCACACCGGCATCGGAACCCCACCCATCACCCGGGTGTCACCAACCTCATGACCCATTACACCTAGAACCGGGCAGGCACGGACGCGCCTGCCCGGGTCTATTTGCTGGTGGGCAGGTTCTGCAGGTCCTCTTGGCCCACGCAATTCCGGGTTGCCGGGATCTTCAGCGCGGCGGCGGAGAGGTCCGCCAGCACGGTGGCCGAACTGATCTTGTCCGGATCCATCAGGATCTCCGTGGCCGGTTCGCGGCCGAACGTGGTCAACGTCCACACGGGGTTGCCTTCTTTGATGACCCAGTCGACGTCGTTGACGCTCACGCAGCGGTCCGTCGTGGGGCCGGGAACGTTGACGCCGCAGCGCAGGATCACCAAGGACGGATCGCCCCAGGCCGCCGTGGCCTGGGCATTGGTCTTGCGCAGCTTGGCATCGCCGATCGCGTCTGGGAGCGCCAGCATCATCGGTGCGCAGGCCGCGTTCGCAGCGTCCTTCGCGGGCGTGACGTCGACTGCCGGCGAACAGGACGTCAACGCCAGGCCGGCTGCGGCAGCCGCCGCCAGAAGGGGAAATCGCGCGGAAAGAGGGCGGCTGAACGGGAGCATTTATCCAGCTTAACCCGCCCCGCGTGGCGCTCCTGCCACGCTCCAGGGACGGCGGGTAGTATCTCTTTGAACAGACTGACTCTAGCCTTCGAGTAGACTGGGACCTCGTGCACCTCTGTGGCTCTGCCGCCAATGACGTTAGTGTTGGCCGCATAACGCACACCTGATTCAATCTCGCACTGTGGGGGAGGGACTGTCGATGACGTCGTGCAGCCGAAAGAAAACTATACGAATGGGGCTGGGAGCTTTGCTCCTGGCCATCTCAGTCATGGGCGCGGCGACAACCGCCAATGCCGATGACCAGGTAATCCCTAGCCCGTCGGAAACGGCGATTTCACCCTCGCCAACGCCGTCCGTACCGGGGCCGGTACAGCCCTCACCGGATCCTGCGCCGACTCCTCCGACTGAACCGGTGATCGTGCCCCCGCCGGCGGAAACTCCGGCGCCGCCCGTTGGGACATCGGCGCCAGTGGACCCCGCGCCTGCACCGGCAGTGCCTCCCGTCGCGCCGGTGGAGTCGCCGGCTGTTCCACTCGAAACGCCGGGGCCCGTAGTCGAGGTGCCGCCCGTCATGGCGCCCGTAGTCCCGCCACCCGCTGCCCCGGCTCCCGCGGTTGAAGAAACCCCTTCGGAGACGCCCMCCCCCTCGCCCACCCCGACGTCGCCGCCGTCAACGGCCCCCGCCGTCATCGCAACCCCCACCGATCCTCCTGTGATGGTGAAGTCCGAGGTCCAGGCCGCAGTGGCAGTCGCCACCGGTAGTCCCTTGGCCGTTCAGGCCATCACGGTGCTGCTCCTGCTGGGCCTGGGCTTTGCTTACTTCCGGTTCATCGGCTCGAAAAAGGTCACTGGTCTTCCGCGCACCCGTAAGTCCTGACGCCCATGCAAGATCACGTCTTGATGGAGTCCGCCGCGGTCAAAACCACGAGAGATGGCCTGCAAATCACCTTGATCACCCATTCCTACTGGCCCGAACAGAGCCCGCCGCAGCGGCGCTGGACCGCCATGATCAAGGAGTTCTCCCATTCCGGCTGGAACGTCGACGTCGTGACCCCGGTGGCGCACTATCCTTTCGGCCGGCGCGCCCTCCCGCGCTGGATGGCGGGCAGGCCGTTCCGGCTGCGCAACGGCCAGTTCACCGAGAAAATTCTCCACGTCCCCTACCTGCGCCACGGCAACTCCCGTGCCGCACGGCTGCTGGATCAGTGCTATTCGGCACTTTTGTCGGTCCCTGCCGGAATGATGGTCCGCAAGCCCGATGTCGTCATTGTCACGGCACCCGGCCTGCCGTCGCTGGCTGCCGGCTATGCCCTGGCCAAAATGCGCCGCGTCCCACTGATCGTGGAAATGCGCGACGCCTGGCCGGACCTGGCCCGCGACGCCCGCCTGGTCCAAGGCAGTGTCAAAAGCGTTGTGGAACATGTGGTGGACTTTGTCCAGCACCGGGCGGACCTCGTGGTCACCGTCACGGACGGATTCGCCGCCACGCTGCGGTCGCGCGGAGTCCGGAATGTGGCCACCGTCAGCAACGGCGTGCACTTGGACTCCATCCCCGTCGTCGGACCGCCTGAACCCGAGCGGGACGTCTTCGAGGCCCTGTACCTGGGGAACCACGGCGAGAGCCAGAAGCTCGACGTGGCGATCCGCGCGAGCGCCCTCGTGGGGGACTCCATGCACCTGCACCTGGTGGGCCACGGAACGCAGAGGCCTGCGTTGGAGAAGCTGGCACGTGAGCTGAAGGCCCCTGTCACCTTCCACCCGCCCCTGACCGGGGACGACATGCTGGAGCGCTACGCGTCGGCCGACACCTGCATCGTCTCCCTGCGGGACGACTGGAAGTCCTTCGAAACCACCGTGCCGTCCAAGACCTACGAGGTCTTGGCTATCGGCCGGCACATCACGGCCGTGGTGCGTGGAGAGGCCGCCAGAATCGTCTCCGACGCCGAGGCCGGCGACATCGTGGCCAGTGATCCGGAAGAGCTGGCGGCACTCTGGCGCGAGCTGGCTGCCGACCGCGGCCGCCTGGTCCGCAATGGCGACAGCCGCCAGTGGGTCAAAGCGAACGCCGAATACGAGCAACTCGCCGGCCGCTACATGGAACTGATCACTGAACTGCTCGCGGAAACCCGCGATAACCGATGATGCAGCTTCTCAACAACGTCAGGCTGGCCCAGAGCGTCGTCAGGCAGCACCTGACCGACGATCCTGTCATCCTGTTCCTGCAGCTTTCGCGCAGGATGCCCTCGGCCGTCCTGCCGATCGCGAAGCGCCTGTGCCAACTGGTCCCGAAGAACTCCACCTCCGCGGCCGTGCTGTTCGCGGCACTCGCCGCCGGAGACGGCTCCGACGCCGAACGCCGGCTGCGCATCGCCGCCGGAGGCAGCGTCGAAGGTGAGCGTGCGCGGCGCCTGGCCGACGTCGCCCTCGCCGCGAACCTTCCGGAGATGTCGGATGTATTTCTGGCCAAGGCAGGCGCCGCGCAGCACGTACAACGGGCCCGGGCACGGCGACTCTGGTACGACGGCGCCGTCAGCGAAGCTGTGCAGGCGCTCGACGGAGCGGGAGCGGCGGGCTTGCGGCAACGGGCGCGCCTGTCTGCTGAGGCGGCAATTCTGGCGGACGCATCGCCGTCGCTGGAGTACCGGGACTACACACCGGTTCCCGGCCGGATCCTTCATCTGCTGACAAATTCGCTGCCGCACACCGCCAGCGGTTATGCTCAGCGTTCCCATTCCTCGCTGCTGGCGCAGCAGGCGGCCGGGTGGGAAGTGCTGGCGGTGACCCGGATGGGCTATCCCGTGCAGGTTGGGAAACTCCTTGCCAAAGCCACAGACAGCGTGGACGGCATCCGGTACCACCGGCTCCTGCCTGCGACTATGGCCCAGAACATTGACGCCCGGCTGCAGCAGCAGGCGGAAGAACTGCTCGCCGTGGCCCTGGACTTCAGGCCCAGCGTCCTGCATACCACCACGCACTACGTCAATGGACTGGTAGTGCGGGCCGTGGCCCAGGCCCTCGGCATTCCTTGGGTCTACGAGGTGCGCGGCCAGCTGGCCGACACCTGGGCCTCCACCCGCGGGCCCGAGGCCCGGAACAGCGAGAAATACCGGCTGTTTCAAAACCGGGAAACGGACGTCATGCAGGACGCTGACCTGGTGCTGACCCTCGGGACAGCCATGAAAGCGAACATAGTCGCCGCCGGGATCCCGGGCAGCAAAGTCCTGATTGCCCCCAACTCTGTTGGCGGTGACTTCCTCACGGAGCCCCTGGACAAAGCCTGCGCTCGGCGTGAGCTCGGTCTCGCAGAGGACGGGCAATTCATTGGCACAGTCAGCAGCTTGGTACCCTATGAAGGGATCGAGGACCTCCTGGCCGCGTTCGTGCTGCTCGCCGAGGATATGCCTGAACTCCGGCTCCTGATCGTCGGCGACGGTACCTCCCTGCCGGCGCTGCAGATACAGGCGCAGCGAAGCGGCTACGCCGATCGCATCATCTTCACAGGCCGCGTGCCCCGGAGCCGGACGGCCCTGTACCATCAAGCGCTGGATGTATTCGTTGTGCCGCGCAAGGATCTGGAGGTGACGCGATCAGTGACGCCGCTCAAACCCGTGGAAGCTATGGCTTGCGCCCGGCCCGTAGTGGCCAGCGACTTGCCGGCATTGGCGGAAATTGTTGAAGACCGCGTGACCGGTCTCTTGGCGGAGGCGGGGGATCCTGCGGCCTGCGCCAAGGCTGTCCGGGAGTTGCTTTCGGACCCGGAGCTGGCTGCCGGGTTCGGAGCTGCCGGCCGGGAACGTGTCTTGCAGGAAAGAACATGGGCCGCCAACGCGGTTGCCCTGGCACGAGAGTTGGAAATGCTGGGAGTAACCAAATGAGCATCCAAGAAAAATCGGAAGCAGAACAAACCAAAACCGCGCAGACGGAGACACCCGCCACAGTCTCGGTGCCCGTGAATCTTGTCCGGTTGAGCAAGGTTGGGCAGCGGCCAGATTTCCTCGACTACCTCGTCCAGCTGTGGGACCGCCGCAGTTTCATCTTGTTCGACGCCCGGGCCAGGGTGCAGAGCGGAAACGACAAACACCATTTGGGCTCAGCGTGGCTGGTGTTGACACCAGCCCTGAACGGCCTCAGTTTCTACCTGATCTTTGGCGTGTTCCTGGGTACCAGCAAGGGCATCGAGAACTTCATCGGCTACCTGATCGTCGGGGTGTTTACGTTCTCGATGTCCACCCGTTCCATCCTTGGCGGGGCAAAGTCGCTCACCAGCAACACGTCCATGATCCGGGCCTTCCAGTTTCCCCGCGCGTCCCTGCCCATCGCCCTCAACGTGAGAGAATTTCTCTCCAACGTTCCCGTGACCATCGTGATGCTGCTGTTTGTCATCTTCACGGCACCCGCCGAGGAAATCACGTGGCGCTGGCTGCTGATCATTCCGGCGATCCTGCTGCAGTTCCTGTTCAATTTGGGGATTGGAATGTTGCTGGCCCCCGTAATCCTGAAGATCCCGGACCTGACGCACCTGCTCTCGTTCATCATTCGATTCTTGATGTATGTCTCGGCGGTCTTCTTCGCGGAGGACCGCTTCGGCAGTTACCCCATCGTGCGCACCATCATGGATTACAACCCGATCTTCCAGGTCATCAAGGTCATCCGCGACTCGGTCCTCTACAACACCACGCCATCCTGGCGGTCCTGGGCCGTCTTAGGCCTGTGGGCGCTGGGTTCAATTGCCGCCGGGCTATTTGTCTTCTGGCGCGGAGAGGAAAGTTATGGACGTGTCTGAAATTTCAGGCAGCCCCATGTCGGAGCCCACAGTGGTGGTGGACGATATTTCGGTCGTCTACCGGACCAAGAACCAGACTCCCGGGCGTACCAACTCCCGGACCTCGGTGCTGAAGAGACTACGGACGCCCCGCCGTGGCGACAGTGTTGTGCGCACGACCGCGTTGAGCCGGATTTCGTTCGTGGCCAACCAGGGCGATTCGATCGGCGTCATAGGGCGCAACGGCTCTGGCAAGAGCACCCTCATGAAGGTCCTTGCCGGCCTCATCATCCCCGACTCAGGCACCGTTTACGCTGCGAGTAACCCCATCCTCCTGGGCGTCAACGCAGCCCTAATCAGTTCCATTTCAGGTGCGCAGAATATCCGGCTCGGTTGTCTTGCCATGGGCATGAGCCACGCGGAAATCGATGCAAAGTTCGATGACATTGTGGAAATGTCCGGGCTGGAGCACGAGGTCTACCACCCGATGAACTCCTACTCCTCGGGCATGGGAGCGCGACTGCGCTTTGCCATCGCCGCTGCTGTGGATCCTGAGATCCTCCTCATCGACGAAGCCCTCAACACCGGCGACGCCCAGTTCAAGGAACGCTCCAAGAAGCGGATGGAACACGTGACGAGCCAGGCCGGAACCGTATTCGTGGTCAGCCACAGCCTCACAACGATTACTTCCATGTGCAACCGAGCCTTCTGGATTGACAAGGGCGACTTCATCATGGACGGAACGCCCGACGAAGTTGCCAAGGAATACCGGAACTTCATTTGGCGGATCAACGAGGGCAACGCCGACTACGGGCGCAAGATCCGGGCTGAGCTGATGGCGAGCCTGCCCGAAATGCGGACCACGCTGCTTCCCAACGGTTGGAAGCGGTCCAGGTAAACTATGAGTTTTCGAGACAGGACGGCGTACTGGCGCCGTGCCATGTGGCACGCCCGCCGGGGCGGTATGGGGCAGGTCAAGAGCTACATGCACCGCAGCACGGCCGAGCGCGATGAGGCCAGCCTTGCAGGCGTCCGGGGTGCGGAGGGGGCCTGGCGCGGCCTCGGACGCGGCCGGCACCTGATCTTCCGTGAAGCCGAGGTTGGCGTTGCTGAGCCGAGGAACCCCCAGTTGCGCGTGGGCATCATCATGGACGATTTCTCCGCTGCCGCGTTCTCCGCCGAGTGGACGGTCGTGGCGCTCAGGCCGGATGGCTGGGAAGAGCAGCTGCGTGACGAGGCCTTGGACTTCGTCGTCGTCGAATCCGCCTGGGCCGGCAACGCCGGTCTCTGGCGGGGAAAAATCACAAGCCCGGCAGGGCCTTCGACGGTTTTCCGCGACCTCGTTGAGGGCTGCCGGGCGGCCGGACTTCCGGCGGTCTTCTGGAACAAGGAAGACCCGCCCCACTACGAGGACTTCCTGCCTGCTGCGAAACTCTTCGACCACGTCTTCACCACTGACTCCAACATGCTTGCCCGCTACCGTGAGGACCTGGGCCACAACAGGATTTCCGTTCTGCCGTTCGCCGCGCAGCCGCGTATCCACAACCCGGCACGGCCCAGGCACGGCTGGCACGCACGGGAGATCGCCTTCGCCGGAATGTACTTTGCGCATAAGTACGAGGACCGCCGTCGGCAGATGGAGTACTTGCTGGGCGCGGCCATTGACGCGACGGCGGGCAAGCGCCCCGGCTTTGAGATCTTTTCCCGGCAGCTCGGCCGGCAGCCGCAGTATCAGTTCCCCGGGATCCTGAAGAAGCATGTTGTGGGCTCCTTGTCTTACAAACAAATGCTGACCGCCTACAAGGCGTACAAAGTCTTCCTAAATGTCAACTCCGTCACGGACTCGCCATCTATGTGCGCACGGCGAATTTTCGAGATTACCGCGGCGGGATCCTGCGTTGTCTCGACCCCCAGCGCCGCCATCACGGAATTCTTCCCGGGCAATGAAATCCCCACCGCAGGCACGCGCGAAGATGCCGCACACCTGCTGAAGGCACTGACCGCCAATCCGGACTATGCCCAGCGCCTGGTCCACAAGGCCCAGCGCAGGATCTGGGCCGAGCACACCTTCAGCCACCGGGCACAGACCATCGCGGCCGCGGCCCGGCCCGAGCTGGCCCCCCGGGCTCCCCGTGCCCAGGTGTCGGTCCTCGTGTCGAGCTTCCGGCCGCAACAGCTGGAGCATGTCATCGCGGGGGTGGCCGCCCAGCAGGGCGTGGACGTCCAGCTCGTGTACCTCGCCCACGGGTTTGAGATCGACGAAGCCGCGTTCCGGCGCAAATGCCTGGAAACGGGGATTCTCGACGTCGTGGTTCTTCAGGAACCGCAGCAGACCATGCTCGGTGCGTGCCTCAATTCCCTAGTGGCGAAGGCCGACGGCCAGTTCGCCACCAAATGGGACGACGACGACGTATACAGCCCGCTGTACCTGGGCGACCAGGTCCACGCCATGATGTACTCCGAAGCCGAGGTTGTCGGCAAGCGGGCGCACTACATGCACCTGGCCGGGGCCGGGGCTACTATCCTGCGCAACCCGCAACTGGAACACCGCTACGTCGAAGCAGTCTCCGGACCGACCATCTTCGCCGCCACGGACACCTTCAGGCGTTTTCCGTTCCAGCCCGTGCCACGCGGAGAGGACTCGCGTTTCCTGAGCGACATCATCGAGGCCGGCGCACGGATCTACTCGGCAGACCGCTTTAATTACTGCCAGATGCGCGGCGCCGACGTGGCCTCGCACACCTGGCCCATCACCAATGAAGAGCTCCTGGCTACTTCAAAAATTCAGTTCTTCGGTTCGCCCGAAGACCACATCTTAGTTTAGGGAAGACATGGACGAGACGATTTTTGATGTTGCCGTCATCGGGCTCGGCTACATCGGCCTGCCCACCGCGGCCAGCTTCGCCGCCAAAGGCAAGCTCGTGGCCGGCGTCGACGTGAAGCAGTCCACCATTGACGCCGTCAACCGTGGAGAGGTTCCCTTCGTGGAACCCGACATGGGCGTGGTGGTCTCTGGCGCGGTCAGCCTCGGTAACCTCGTGGCCATGACCAGCGTGCCTGCGGCCGATGCCTACATCATTGCCGTACCCACCCCGCTGGCTGAGGGCAACGGCGCCGATCTGTCCTACCTGCGCAGCGCGGTCGAGGCCCTCGCGCCGAAGCTCCGCGGTGGCGAATTGGTGGTCCTGGAATCGACGTCGCCTCCCGGCACGACCGAACGCCTTGGGGCCCACCTCATGGAACTGCGGCCCGACCTGTCGCTCGACGCCGCTCCCGGAAAGAAGCAGGTCCACGTTGTGCACTCCCCGGAGCGCGTTCTGCCGGGCCGGATCATGATCGAAATCGTCACCAACGACCGCGTGATCGGCGGCCTCACCGAGGAAGGCGCCCAGCTGGCCAAGCGGCTGTATGAGGTCATCTGCCAGGGCGAAATCCTGCTGACGGACGCCACCACAGCAGAGATGACCAAGCTGGTGGAAAACACGTTCCGCGACGTCAACATCGCCTTTGCCAACGAGCTCTCGCTGATTTGCGACAGCCTCGGCATCGATGTCTGGAGGCTGATCGAGCTGGCGAACCACCACCCCCGCGTGAACGTTCTGCGCCCCGGCCCCGGCGTCGGCGGCCACTGTATCGCCGTCGACCCCTGGTTCATCGTGGACGCCGTCCCGGAGCACTCCGGACTGATCCGGACGGCGCGTGAAGTCAACGACTCCAAGCCCCACCACGTGGTCCGGCAGGCAGTTCAGGCACTGGCCGATCAGCCGGGCGCCACCGTGGCTGTCCTCGGACTGGCCTTCAAGGCCAACATCGACGACGTCCGTGAGTCGCCGTCGGTGACGATCGTCCAGGAACTGGTCCGGCAGCTACCGGACAGCACCGTCCTGGTGGTCGACCCGAACGTTGAGGAACTCCCCGCCGCCCTGAAAGCGTCCGGACTCGCACGCCTCCACGGCATAGAGGAAGCCGTAGCCGAGGCAGATCTCGTGATGCTCCTGGTGGACCACGACGAATTTCTGGCTCTTGACTCCATGGCTTTGGAGGGCAAGCAGGTCATTGACACCAAGGGCATCTGGAACCAGCAGGAGCCTGCAGATCCCAGCCGGCCGCACACCCCTGTGGGGGCCAGCGTAGGTGGATAGGGGAAGCCACGCAGTGACAGCATCCATTGAAGAAGAGCTGCGCGAGGCCGGCTTTGCACTCAAGGCCCTGCACACGCCGCAGCGGGAGACTCCTCTTGTCCGGATCCTGATCCGGGCCGCGAAAGCTACGGACCTGGAGATTGCCGGGACCGTCGCATCGCTATTCGGCTCGGCGTGTCAGGACTTCGCCGCGGACATTCTCGTGGAAGACAGCGGCCGGCCCAAGCTCGAGGAATGGCTGGCCACCGACCGCCGCTTCGCCTTTGTCCGGACCGACGGACAGCACATTGCCGAGTCCTCCTACACCTTGGTGCTCAGCGCCGGGACGGCCGTGGCCCTGCACTCGCTGGAGGCCATGATCGACACCCTGCGGCAGACGCAGGCACTGGTCCTCAGGGCACTGGTGGACGGGCAGCCAGGCGCGATCGAACTCTGGCCCACGGACACCCTTCGGGAGCTGTCCGGCTCCGGCGATCCCGAGCGATCTGCGCGCAGCACCGGCGGCGAGCGATGGGTCTCCGGCAGTGCCCTGGGCCTGCACGACTTCCGTCGACCCAAGCCCAAACTCCATCTGCGCAAAGGCGCCGCCGCCAGCCTTGACCTGAATATCGTGGTCCGGGACTTGGCAGACAGCGCCACGCGCCACGACTATGAGCAGCAGATCCGGCAGCTCGAGGCACGGCTTAAGAAGTCCGAGATCGAACGCCGCCGCCTGGAGCAGGGCCTTGCCCCGAACCGGGGCCTCTCCCGTGCCCGCGCAATTGTCCGCAAGGGCCCGGCTTACATCCTGGGCCGGCTGAAGGCCCGCACGGGCCGGGCCGGGAGCTAGGAGCATGCAGATCAAGAGCGTCCTTGTTAGCTCCATGGACCACTCCATGGCTGAGCTGGCGCTGGACCTGGGACTCAACTACGCCCGCACGGACTGGGAACACCGTGATCCCCGGAGCGGGTCCGGCTGGCAGCACGCCGTCCCCGCGGACCAACTCTGGTGGGCCACCTACGTTGTGCAGGCGGGGTCGCTGGCAGAGGCCCGGTCACTGCTTCCCCTGTTCCGCAGCGAGGGACGGGCGCAACGGTTCGTGCTGGTGATCCGCGGACTCTTCCCGGCCGCCGATCTCCCTGTCTGGACCCCGCGCAGCCTCCGGGACAAAGCCGGCACAACCGCGCTCACCGTGCCCGGGCTCGGCTTCGCGGTGGTGGTCGAGGGCGGCAAATGGGTGAATGTGCATGCAGCGGCCCTCGCGGCGCTGGGCTGCTGTTCGCCTGCTGCGCCGCGGCCGGTGCTGGGCGGACTCCGGCTCGGCTTTACTGAGCCCGCTGCCAGCGCCTGGCTCGCCGGGGACGCCCTGGGAAGCTTCATGACGGAGCAGCTCCTGTGCCCCGAGCCGGATGACATCTATTCCGTGGACGTGCTGATTGGGCGCAGCGAGCTCGCGCAGCAGCTCAGCGAGCAAATTGCAGGCCACCCCGGGCGTGTGATCCCGCCGGTCTGGACTCCGCCGGGGACCGTATTGCCTCCCGTCGATACCGCGGTCGTCTCACCCATGGGGTTTCTGCCGTACCCGGAGAAGGCGTCGCGGGCGCTCGAGCCGGACGATCTCGGGCTCGGGGGAGACTTGCGCGAAGCCGACGTCGCCGCCCTGCGGCCGCATGACTACCTTGAAGTGGATGGCGCCCGCTTCGGCGGTCTCGACTGGCAGTTGGCGCGGCGTCTGAGTCAACTGGCCGTCGCCGGCGTGCCGCTGCTGACACGGGAGTTGTCAACCCCGGTGCGGTCCCTGCTCGGCCATCAGGTGGTGGACTGCCTTCAGGCTTTCGACGCCGACGACCCGCGGGTGCTGCGGGAATCGAAGTCGATTGAGCTTCGCCGGACGGCACTGGACCGTTTCAGCCCGAAGGCCGTCTGGAACACTCTGCTGGGCCAGCTGGGCAAGCCGCTGCTTCCCTCGCCTTCCGTGAGCGTGATTCTGGCTACCCGCCGGCCCGAGAAGCTGGCGTCGGCATTGGATCAGCTGGCCCGCCAGAGCTGGGAATCGCTGGAAGTAGTAGTGGTCCTGCACGGCTTCGACACGGATATGCCGGAGGTCCGCCGCGCCGTAGAGGCCTACCCTGGCGAACTGCAGCTGCGCTCCGTTCCGGCCGACATGATTTTTGGCGATGTACTGAACGCCGGGGTCCGCGCCGCCCGCGGCGATCTCGTCTGCAAGATGGACGACGACGACTGGTACGGCCCGCACCACCTGCGGGACCTCGTCCACGCAAAGGACTTCAGTGGCGCCACCCTGGTCGGGGCCCAGGTCGAGTTCGTGTACCTGGAGAGCCTGGACATCACCACGCGCCGGCCCCCTCTCGGCGAGCAGTATTCGGACCATGTTGCGGGTGGCACCATGATGATCGGCAGGGACGAGCTGCGTCAGCTGGGCGGATGGCGGCCCGTCCATCGCGCCGTTGACCGCTGCCTCCTGCAGGCAGTCCAGGCCGCCGGGGGACTCATCTACCGCTCCCACGGCCAGAACTACATGATGCAACGCCACTCCGGTGCAGATTCACACGGCGGCCACACCTGGAATCCGGATGACAGCATCTTCCTGCAGAGTGTGGCCGAGCAGTGGGATGGCTTCAGGCCGCCGCCGCAGATCGGCGCCGTGCCGGGCCCGCCGGCCGGTGCGCGGCTCGAGGACATGCGCAGCCACTTCGCTTCTGCCGGGCCGTTCACCGCTTCTAGCGACTTCACAGGGCTCCCGGGCCCGCTCTTAGCTCCATCCGCCTGCACAACTTATCCGCATATTTAGAAGGCTCAGGGAATGAAATTTCAACAAGCTCTCCGCAGACTTGCGCGCCTGTCCCCGAAGAAAAAAGCGGCCGCCGCTGCTTTCGGCGTCCTCTTTACCTTGGTCCTGGTGGCCGCCTACGCCCGCAACCCGTGGCTCCTGGGGCTGCTGGCACTGGCCTTCGCGGCCGCGCTGGCCGCGGGCGCGCTGTACATGGACCGGCTCCTGAAGAAGTCCCGGCAGGCAGCCAGGCGGGCAGCCGCTGAACTGGAGAAACCGGCTCCGGTTCCAGACCCGCGTCCCGGTGCTCTCGTCGAGTGGGGTGCCCGCTCCCGGATCCCCGAGGCCCGGCTTGCCCAGCGCTTGACCAAGCTGCGCTCCGTTGACGGCCGCGACGTCCTGGTCAGCACGGCAACCTCGGGACAGTGGGGCTGGAGGGACCTGGCCGTTGCACTGGAAATGTACCGGATCGGGGGGAAGACCCGGCGCAGCGTCCAGCCCGTCCTGGACAAGACACCCCGCTCCGTGTTGCTGCACCTGGGCGACCTCTGCTTCCGGCAGAACATCCTCCAAGACGACATCCTCAACGCCGCCACACTGTACAAGTACGTTTTCCAGCGCCTCGGTGCCAAGCCGTTCCGCGAAAAGCGGCGTGGCGAGTTCTTCCTGGACGCACTGGCACGGACCGGCCAGGGTGAGGAAGTCATCAGGCTTCAGCATCTCTACAAGGCCGACGAAAACAACGCCAACGACCTCCACTTGTACCGCGCCAACGCGGCAAACCCGTTCAAGGACAGTTCAGCCGACGCCGAGCAGTGGCTCGCCGAGATCAACGACATCTATGAGCGGGCTGGGCTGTCCAGGCTTTCCCTGGCCGAAAGATCCGCCCCGGCATTTCTCCGCCTGAGGGCAGAGGTAACGACCCCGGTGACGGACGGCCCCCTCGTCAGCATCGTCATGCCCGTCTACAAGCCGGACGAGTACACGGACCTCGCCATCCAGTCAGCCCTCCACCAGAGCTACCGCAACATCGAGATCATCATCGTGGACGACGGCTCCGGCGGGGACGCGGCCGAGCGGCTCAACAAATGGCTGGCAGTGGACGGTCGCGTCAAGGTGGTCCTCAACGAGCCTAACGCCGGCGCCTACACCTCGCGCAACATCGGCTTCTCCATGGCTCAGGGCGAGTTCATCACGATATTCGACGGCGACGACTGGCAGCACCCGCAGAAAATTGACCTCTTGGTCCGGGGCGCCCTGCAACAGAGCGACGGACGGTTGGTTTCCGCGCCCTGGACGCGCGCGGACGAGGACCTCTTCTTCCACTACCGCGGTTGGCGCGGAGCCTTCATCACGCCGGCCCACGTATCCACTATGTTCCACACCCCCACCATCCGGGAGCACCTGGGCTACTGGGATTCCGTCCGTAAGGCCGCCGACACGGAGTTCATTCTCCGTTACCAGACTCTCGTTAATGATGAGGAGCCGTTTGAAGTCACCGAGGCTCCCTTGACGCTGTCCCTCGTTGGCGCCACGAACCTTTCCATGGAAGATTTCCGCCTAGGGTACAGGTCGCCTGACCGGGTGTCCTACCGCGACTCATACGAGCACTGGCACAAGAAGATCCAGGCGGGCGAACACTCCGGATACCTGGAGTTCCCGCCTGCGGAACGGGCGTTCCCGGCGCCGTCGCGGTTCCTGCCGTCGGGCGGCAAGCAGCCGGACTTGGAACTTGATATTCTGCTTGTCGGCGATTTTGGCGCTGACTCCTTGGTGTCCGTGCTGATGATGGAACATCTGGCGTCGGCGGAAGGGGAAGGGCAGAGAGTTGGCGTTATGCACTATCCGAGCATCCTCCATACGGCAGCCATCGACCGGTCATTCCCGGCCGTGCTTAAGGACGCCTTCCATGACGGGAGATTGGTCCGGGTGGAGCTCACGGACCGCGTGCGGTCTGCGGCAGTCAACGTCTACGATCCCACGGCATTCCAGTACAGCCGCGAGCTGCGCAGCGGACACACCGCGGACCGTGTGTCCGTCTGGACGGACGAGCCCCCATACAACTGGGAGACGGACGAACACAAGTATGAGGTCGGGACTGTTGAACGCAACCTGCTGTCCGTGTTTGGCGGCCCCGTCCGGTGGATTCCGCTCAACGAACGGACCCTCCGGGTCATCGCGGAGTCCGGGCATGGCCAGAAGTCCATCGGTGACCACGTGGCACGGCCGGAAAAGCTGACCATTCCCGACACCCCAGCGGAGGAAGCTCCGCTTGCACTGACAAGCTCCACTGTGGGCGCTTTTGAAGCAGGAGAGAATTCGTGAATTTGCAAGACACAACCCAAGAAATGGCCTGGGACGAGCGGAACAATGTAGAAATCCGCCGTTTTGGCTCGGCCAGCGAGATCGACCACCAGGCGGCTGAGGCGTACGAATTTGTAGTGCCGGGGCGCTCGGGGGGACCCCTCGATATCGTGGCCCTGTACGCACCCAAGGCGTCAAAGACGCTGATCGTGACGTTCCATGGCTCGCTGCAGCGGTCCAAGTACCAGCTCCCGCGCTTCGAATGGCGGAAGTCGCTGGCGTCCATCGACGCCGCCCAGCTATTTGTCGCGGACTCCAGCCTCAACCTCAGCAACAACATACCCCTGGCGTGGTACGTCGGCAATGAAGCACAGGATCTGACCTCGGATGTGGCAGAGCTGGTTAAGGAGATCGCGGCGGCCGCCGGATACGAACGAATCCTGCTGACCGGCTCCAGTGGAGGTGGCTTTGCATCACTGGCGGTCTCGCGGCAGATAAGCGGCTCGCTGGCGGTGTGTTTCTCACCGCAAACCCGCGTGGGGGACTACGAGCGATCGGCCGTCGGCACCTTCACCCGGGTCTGCTTTCCCGAGTTCGACGGCTACGACAGTATCGAGGAGAGCAACCGTCTGCGGCTGGACCTTCGGCACCTTTACACGAACACGCGGGACCGAAACTTCGTGTGGTACGTCCAGAACACCCGTGATTCCTCGCACTTCGAGAAGCACTACACCCCCTTCGCCGAGGCGCGCGGGGTGGATCCCGCACTGGGCGGACGTGACGCTTCCGGCCGCATTGAGTTCGTGCCGCAGGAGCTGCAGGAAGGGCACGAGCCGCCGTCCCGGGGACGGTTCCGTGGCCACGTCATGGACGCGCACAAGGCTTTCTTCGGTGAAGACCTGGTGGTCCTCACCGACGAAGGGAAATGAGACTTACGCAGAGTGCCCTGCATTAAACGTGGTCAGCGTCGCTGAGGCCGGCTGACCACGGATCGCTGACCGAATCACGGGCAGCGAATTGGAGCCAGATTGATGGTGACTGCGCCCGCCGGACGGGCAGGTCAGTTAAGATTGCAACAGACCAAGGAAGAGTGACTAATGAACGCCTCGAGCCAAGTCCTAGACCCCATTTCGGCCCGCAGTTTGCGGTTGATCAAGACGGAAGTGTTTGACGCCGAGTACTACGCCGCAGAGTGCGGGAAGGACTTTGTCTCCAAGACGGCGGCTGCACGTCACTTCGTTCAATATGGAATGAAGGCGGGCCTCAGCTTCCATCCGCTGTTTGATCTTGGAATGTTCCCGGCGCCCCTCCGTGATCGCTACAAGGCCGGTGATGTCGAATACCTGCTTGCCTACCTGCGAGGCCCAGAGTCGCGGGAGCACAATTGGTCTTGGCTCTTCGACCCCGCTGGCCTCACGGATTCAGGCGTCGGGTCCGTCTTGCTGTCACGGTACCGGCCCGGCAAGGCACGTGCCCTTCCGGTCCCGAAGAAGTTGTCGGGCGCAGCTCCTGCTTGGCCTGAAGTTCGGGCTCTCATCATCGCGCATGCCCTCACTGCGAAGACTTACGAACTGAGCAAGAAACCCCTACGTCTTAACACATGGTCCGAGACTGACGAGAGTCAATGGCTTCATAGCGTCAAGCACGTCCCTTTGGCGTCAGATGAGGCCCCGGCTGTGGTCAGCGTCGTTATGCCTGCTTGGAACCGGGAGGTGCCGATTCGCGATGCAATCGAGTCAGTGCGCCGGCAGAGCCTAAGGGCGTGGGAACTTATTGTTGTCGATGACGGCAGCACGGACGGAACGCGCGAAATTGTGAGTGCCTACGCGCGCCTTGACAGTCGAATCCGCCTCGTTGAAGCGGATCACCTGGGAGTTTGTGCCGCTCGCAATCGCGGTATCGAAGAGGCGCAGGGAGAATTCCTAGCGTTCCTCGATTCCGACAATACCTGGCGTCCAGACTTTCTTCGGAATATGTACGCGGGGCTGACCGCCAATGGAGGAACTGCCGCCTACGCCGCCATCCGCATGTTGAATGGTCGCGGGGAATTCATGGGGCAGAACATCACCGCTACCCAGCTCCTGGTCCGAAATTACGTCGATCTCAATGTCTTGGTAGTTCGGACTTCAGTTGTACGTGAATTGGGGGGGTTCGACGATTCTCTACGCCGATGGGTCGACTATGACCTAGTCCTTCGAATTACCGAGGCTACGAGCATCGAGTTCTTCCCCTTCATTGGTTGCGACTACGTGGACGACGACAGCGATGACAGGATAACGCGCAGGGAGTCTGCGAACTGGGAGTACGCCGTCCTGGGCAAGAACGTGCAGGATCGGTTTGTCCCCGACTCCGTCAGCGAGCGAACGCAGGTTCCGCTGCTGTCCGTGGTCATGCGCATTACTGACAGTGTGGACTTGGCGCTTCGAAACATCCACAGAATTCATGAAACTATCGACGCTGATAAACTCGAATTGATTATTCTCGACGAAGTCCAGGGATTCCGCACTTCCGTGCGTTTGCGCGCCGCTCTCTCAGGTCTGCCCGGGCTAAAGTACATCAAGCTTCCGCGACGATACACAGAAGCAATTTCCTTCAATATTGCCTCCGTCCACGCGGACTCCGCGAACCTCCTATTCGTCAAGGAGAGCGTTGAGTTCCGTGCCGGCGCCCTAGAGAAACTCTTAGAGCAGTTTGACGACGCAACCGTGGTTGCCGCCCAGCCCCTCGTCACCGATCCCTCCGGAGTCGTCATTTCCGCTGGCGCCGCAGGGCACCGTAACAGCCTTGCCATACCGCTGTTCCGGGGCCTGAACATCGCCGATGCTCGGCGCCACAGCGGCGGATCGGTTGACGAGCTGGCGTCCTCCGTCTTCGTGGTCCGAGCTGAGGCATTTGAGCGGCTCGGACGCTTCAACGCGATTTTTGTTGGCGAGGCGGCAGCTACGGATTTCCTGCGGAGGCTCGGTAAATCCGGAACAGGGGATTTCGTCGTCCACACAGGGGCGATCGCGGTGGATCATTCGGCGGATGCCTTTGCTGAGCACCCTCCCTTGGCCGCGGCGGACGCCGACTGGCTAAGCGATGCTAGGGAGCCCGCCAGGTCGATAGATGCTCACTACCAGGACATTGGCCTGGATGTCGTCGCAATCACCGCCCCCCGAAACCCCAGGCTGCAGCCGGCCGCGCCGGTGGTCGTCAGGCGGAACTCGGGGGCGGAATCGTCGGTGGGCCTACGTTGGGCGATCAAAATCGGTGCCGATTTTAGCGTTGGCGGTGACCGCTGGGGCGATGTTCCGTATGCGGCTGATCTCGCAGAAGCGCTCACTGCCCGCGGACAGGAGGTTGTGGTCGACAGGGCTGGGGCGCTCGCACGTCCCTCAAACCATTTGGACGACGTTGTGGTTGTCATCCGCGGACTGCACCGCTGCGATCCACAGCCGGGCAAGACCAATATTCTCTGGGCAATTAGCCGCCCGGACTTGATCACTAAGGAAGAACTCCTTGGCTTCGACATCGTTTTTGGCGCGTCCAGAATCTGGTGTGAATATGTCCGAAGCGAGTGGGAGATCGAAGCCCACTACTTGCCCCAGGCAACGAACCCGCGTCGGTTCCGTCCGGCCACTCCCGGTTCGGACCTCGCGACTTACGACCTGACTTTCGTGGGTGGTCCGCGAAAACCCACTGGACGCAAGATTGTCGCCGATTGCATCGAACTTGGCCAAAAGGTCAGTGTGTGGGGCCCACGTTGGGAGCAGTTCATTCCGGCAGACATGGTCGTGTCCGATTTCATCGACAACGACGATCTCTATGGCGTCTATAGCTCATCCAAGATCGTCCTCAACGATCACTTTGAAGACATGGCCAGATGGGGGTTCGCCAACAACCGCCTTTACGATGCCGTGGCCTCAGGCGCGCGGGTGATCAGCGATGAGGTGGATGGCATTGATGAGATCTTCAAGGGAGCTGTTCGAACATACACTTCGATCGAACAGCTCGCCGAAATCCTGAGCGATCCGAGCGGTTTCCCAGATGATTCGGAGATGGTGGCCATCAGCGAGATGGTCAGGCAAGAACACAACTTCGACAAGCGGGCCGAGTCGCTGCTTGATGCAGTTCAGGGGAACCTGGGCCGGCTATAGCGGCACATTTATCGACCTCCGTTCGCCGTCATCATAGGCGAAGACCGCGCCAATGCCTGCCGCTCCATCATTGATTGGGCGGTCTGTGGGAGTCGCTGCAACTCCCAAAAGGCTGGTGAATGCCTGTGGTTGTGATTAGGGTCGGCCTGCCGAGTCCTGCGTGGGGGGCGCAGGCCGCACTAAGGATCCGCCGGTTTGGGGGTGCCCAAGTTTGGGCCGTCCGGATCGTCGTGAATGTTGACATTTTCATCGGACCTGTGCTCACGGCGGTGAAACCTGCGTTTGGGGAGAGGACTGCAAAACTCGACTGGGCTGGGTTTTCCGTGACATGGGCGGGGCCGTGGATCGCCCCCGCGAGAAGACTGATTGTCAGATGACGATGCAACTCAGCGACGAGTCGGCCCGAAACCGCGTATGGCCCAGAGCGAAGGCATTGATTTCGAAGCGAAACCGACAGATGCTTGTCTTGATCGTTCTTAGGGGATTCTCCTGACTCTCGTTTGAATGGCATCAAGTCGGATGGTGGTGCGATTCCGGCTGTGGTGAGCTCACGTAACACATTCCGCTATGATTGACGGGCCGCTGTCGTCCGCGGTTCTGCCAAAATTAAGGATCGATGCTTCATGAACCAGGTCGAAACAATCGTGGGCTCAGGATGGAGACATGCTGCTTCGGTTGCCTGTGCTTCCGGCTACCTAGTTGAAGATGAAGGCGCCGGAAACTTCCAGCTGAGACCGGGGGCCTCGATTGACGCCAAAAAGCAGCATTCGCTGGCCGGACTCCAGAACAAACTCTCGGAAGTCACCCCGGCCGCGACAGCTTTCATGATTCATGATGGCCTTGTCTTAGGGAATGGCTTTATTGTTTGTTCGACGGACGGGCTGGTGACCGAGTCGCGGTATCTGGTCAATAATCTTGAACGGCGCGTTGAAATGTCGTTGCGTGATGAATCTATTATTCTTGATGATTCTAGAATATGGATTGTTGCCGGGAATGCCTCATCGAAGAATAACTATTGGCATTGGTTCGCACAGATTCTTCCCGCCATTCTCCATTGTCGCGACTTTGGCGAGTCTCTTGGTAAACGCGGCTTTGGTGTAATTACGGAACCTCTTAAGGGCTGGCAACTGGAAAGTCTTTCGGTCTTAGGCATCTCTAAAGAGTCTGTCGTAGAGATCAACCAATTTCAGAATGTTCGGGTTAGAACTTTTCTTTATAGTTCGCTTTTGTCAGGTAATTCCGTTTTTGCCAACAATCGGTACAGAAAAGAAATTTGCAAGAGTTTTGTTTCTTGGGCCGGTGGTGTCGTTCCAGGTTACGAAAAATTGGTTATCTCAAGAAAAGATACAAATAAACGACCCCTGCTTAACGAAGACTCATTGCAGGCCGAGCTTGTTGCCGATGGGTTCAGAGTCGTGACAGGAGGAACAATGTCATTGAGCGAACAGATCCGAGCCTTTCACAGTGCATCCGTGATCGTCGCCCCCCACGGTGCGGGCTCAACCAACGTATTGTTCGGCCATCCTGGCGCGATTTACGTTGAGTTGGCCCAGCTAAGCTACCCAAACGCCGGCCCGCTTTCGCTTTGTAAGACATCGGGCATGCACGCTTGGCTAGATCTCTTCGACGACGACGGGAAAGGGCAGTCAACCGATGGATGGACGGCCCAAGCGGAAACCGTCCGCGCTACCATCGCCAGAGCTGAGTCAGAGATGGCAGTACAGGCTTAGCAACTTCCGAGTTCGACTGCGGGGCCGAACTGTTCACGAGAACCTGTTTCGGCACAGATTGGGTCATCGCTGACGAGTTCCATTTCAGGGCACTTCAGTCGGAGGGCATGTCTCGGCTGGCCAAGAGGTGGGTTCGAGGTGGCTTGCAAGATTGGCGGCCTGTGTCTATTAAGAAGTTGTATCTCGTAAGCACCCCCTGTTGAAGTGGGTTGGTCGGCGTTCACGGTGGCCTTGGGAGGGGCCGGGGTGGTTCCGGGCATCGTCCGGGCGGCGGGCACCGGATGACTCACAAGCGCGGGAGCTGTATCCGACGCTTCCTCGGTAGTTGCGGGCGTGTGCGGGAGATCGCGAAAGCCGCCGGACAGATGCCGCATGATCGTCCTCCGCCCTTCGCATTTGGCTATGGATAGGGCTGTCTAAGAGTGCCGCCGCGGGGTTGGCCGTTTTCAGTGCGGCGTGGTGCGGGGGGAAGAAGTCAGGGCCGCTTTGTGAACCGCACCCCGAAAGTTGGACTTGAAATTTAGAGTCTAGATTTCGGAGGTGCGGTTCAATGCCATCTGGTGGACAGCATGAAGTCAAAACGCGCCGGGCCGCTGTTGAGCTGTCGGAACAGGGGCACGGAGCGTGGGCGATAGCCAAACAGTTGAAGGTGCCGCGAAACACGGTCGTACGATGGGTCGGGCATTATCGTCGTCAGGGTGACGAAGGATTGGAACCAGCGGCAATGAAGCAGAAGTACTCCATGGAGACGAAAGTTGCCGCGGTCGAAGCTCTCCTGGGAGGGACCGTCCAATCCCAGGTGATGAAGGATTTCGAGATCCGCAGCGATGCCTCTTTGGAGCGGTGGGTCAGGATCTATCGTAAGGACGGACCGGAGGGGCTCCAGCCAAAGCCCATCGGACGGCCCCGCAAGCAGCCCGCGCCAGCTGCGCAGGAAACACTCGAAGAGAAGGTGCATCGGCTGGAGATGGAGAACGCTGCACTAAGAAAATTGCAAGCTTTGGCGGCCCGAAGGCGACTACGCGGACAAGTACGCCGCCCGCAGGACATTGATCAAGGAGATTTTCGACGAAACCCGGGGCCGATATGGGCACCGAAGGTCCGGATCGAACTGGTAAAGCGGCACGGCATCCGCATGAGCGGCAAGACAGTGCTCAGGGAAATGACGCGGTCCGGCTGCCCCTGCCGCATCCGCCGACGGAAATACCAGTCCTACAAAGGCGAGGCCGGCAAGACTGCGCCAAACGTGCTGAAACGAAACTTCCACGCTAAGAAGCCGAACAGCAAGTGGGGAACGGACGTCACCGAGTTCAAAGTAGCCGGCCGGAAAATGTACTTGTCGCCCTCATCGACATGTTCAACGGCGAAGTTGTCTCCTACAAGGTCAACACCAGTCCTTCGATGGCCATGGTCACTGACATGCTCAGGGACGCGCTCGGACGGCTTGGTCCGCAGGATCGCCCTATCCTGCACTCGGATCAGGGCTGGCAGTACCAGCATCTGGCCTACCGCCGAATCCTGGAGACGCACGGACTGAAGCAGTCGATGTCACGCAAGGGAAATTGCGACCGCGATAGTGGCCTGGGTGTGGCAGTGGCCGTGTTCGGTCATGAGCCGGTGATAGAACGCGGCCAGCTGGGGATCCATGGTCCGGGCGACGCTGCCGGCCTGGTAGAAAGCAAGGCGCAACGGTGCAGGCCCTTCCTTGCTGATGGCCCGTCGAGACTGATTCATCGTCCCGGAGGACCAGTTCGAAGGGGTGATGCCGACGTAGTTCGCTGCTTTTTTCGCGCTGTCGAACCCTGATCCGTCGCCGAAGTAGGCGCGGATGCAGGGACCCGTTGCCGGGCCCACTCCGGGCAGGGAAAGGATCAGCGGGTCATCGCCGTAGAGGTGTGCCCACGACTGGCGTGCGTGGGAGACGAAGCGGTCCAACCCTGCCCGGAGTACGGCCAGGTCGGTGAGGTGCTCGGTGACGTCCACGGCCAGTGCATCCGGGTCCAGGGCGGCGGGTCGAAGATCTCCCCGGCGTGGGTGAGCACCTCGGAGTCGATGACGTGGGATTTGTCCTTGCCCATGATGGCCCCGCACAGCCGTGAGGAGTGGCGGACCCCGATCACCTCCATCTGCCCGCCGGCGGAGCCTGTCAGTTCTTTGTGCAAGTGAGGCGGGGTGTCATCGGTTCACGTGGGGTCCGAGCCGGTCGGGGTAGTTCAGGACGAGGATTCCGAGGGCTTCGCCCCAGCCCTGCGTGGTAGTGCTTTCGATGAGTTTATGCAGAGATTTGGAGCGGCTCTCACGGCTCTTGCCGTGCAGCTTCGCCCGTTCTTTGGTGCGATTGTCTTCGATGTTGCAGATGGCGAGCCAGAGCAGTTTCAAGGCTGCGGCCTGGTCGTTGGGGAAGTGTCCGCGGTTCTCGGTGATCTTGCGCAGCTGGTAGTTCAGCGACTCGATGGCGTTGGTGGTGTAGATGATCCGCCGGACCGGTGTCGGGAAGGCCAGGAACGGGATGAACTTCTCCCAGCCGTTGCGCCAGGTCCGCACCGTTGCCGAGTATTTCCGGCCGAGCTCGGAGGCCTCGAAGTCATCCAGTGCGTCCTGGGCGGCGTCGGCTGTCGGGGCGGTGTAGAAGGGCCGCAGGGCCGCGGCGACATTCTCGCGGTCCTGGTAGCCGATGAGGCGCATCGAGGCGCGGATCAGGTGCACCACGCAGGTCTGGACCGTCGCGGCCGGCCAGGTCGCGGCGATGGCCTCGGGGAAGCCGGTGAGCCCGTCGCAGCACACGATGAGCACATCCCTGACGCCGCGGTTGGCCAGTTCTGCGCAGACGCCGGCCCAGAATTTCGCGCCTTCGGTGGCCTCGACCCAGATGCCCAGGACGTGCTTGAAGCCCTCCATGTCCACGCCCACGGCGATGTGAGCGGCCCGGTTCTGGACCTGGTGCCCGTCACGGACCTTGATGACGATCGCGTCCAGGTAGAGGATCGGATAGAGCGGGCGCTTCTGCCATTCCAACACCTCCTCAAGGACCTCGTCGGTGATCGTCGAGATGGTCTCACGCGACAGCTCCGTCCCGAGTGTGGGCTCCAGGTGATGGGCGATGTCACGGACCGTCATCCCGCCAGCGTAAAGGCTGATTATGTCATCCGGGCCGCCGGTCCGGCGCGAGCCCTTGGGAGCCAGATGCGGGGAGAAGGACCCGTCACGGTCCCGCGGAACGTCAAGATCCACGTCCCCGGCAGAGTCCCCAGGGTCTTCGGATAGGATCCGTTGTGGGCATTCGGCAGGAACCGCCCGACCGGGTCGCCTTTGTCGTAGCCCAGGTGCCCGGACAGCTCGGCCTGCAGCCCGCGTTCCAGCGAGGCCTTGATCAGCTGCTGGATGAAGCCGTCTTTGCCATCGAGTTCGAACTGCCCGGAATCGATCTGAGCCATCAGCTCATCAAAGGCGCCGGAGGCCTTCAAAGCACGGCACCACGCTGATCCGGCTCGTCGGCGCCGTGCTGGCCGAACAACACGATGAATGGATCGAAGCCCGCCGCTGCCTCGGCCTCATTCAACAATCACAGACCGTCGGGACCACGCTCGCGGCCACCACCGAACAGGAGGACACCAACCCCGAACTGGCACTCAGCGCCTAGGCAATCTCAAGAATCACGCAGCAACCCTGCTAGACCACGAAAATGGAATTGACCCCTTCGTGGCCGCCTACGGGCAGCTTTCAGGACCGCTAACAGTGCGACCGAACTGAGCTGGCCATTGCACGATGGCCTAACTCGGCTGAAACCAATGAGGGGGTAGATCTCATCGGATGGTCGCGTGGTCCGGAAGACTCCAGTGTGGCCACGCACACCAGTGTCAACGCCAGCATTGCAGCGGCCTTCGTGTTGCCTCGCATGTATGAGCGATGCAACACATGAATCCCACCGAGTTCCTCCCCGCAAGACCCACCATGGATACGTGGACGCCATTTCGGAAGACATGTCGACTGTCGCCGGATGGATCGGTGTCCGCGATGGCGAGGTGGCCCCATTGCTCGATGCCCTCGGAAAAAATGTTGAGACACGAAAGGCCAGTATTGGCGGGGAACGCACCGACGTCACTGCTGCAACGGGCGTCGCAAACCGCAGCTTCAGACTTCAACTCAGTCGCCCTGTGACGGCTCTGGAAATCCTCTCGGGAACCCTTCAGATCGTATCCCGACTCGATGTCTGGGAGACGCCCGTGCCCTTTTCCGGAGGTATCATAGGGCGAGCCAAGCGTGAGACCCTCGGACAGCTAATTAAAGAATGTCCGGACGACGCGCAGGCCTTGGGCCTGCAAGGGACTGACGAGTTGGATGCTCTCCGAGCGAACGCCTATAAGGTTGAGGCGGCGGCCAGAGACGGCAGCCTGGCACGGGTCGCTTTCCCGGTCGGTTTGGAATCACGCGACGGCTCCGCGATGCTCGGATACAACGGCTACATCTACTTGGTTAAGGGCTCAAATAACCTTCTTGCCCAGTACTGCAGGCCGGAATCCGTTGAAGGAGCGAAGGCTCTGGAGGGAAACGCCCAAGCCTGGGCCACGCTCGTGCGGACTCCGCTTCTTGAGCGTGTCAACGAGCTATTATGCGAAGAGCCCTCGTACGTGGACGGCGTCAAGGTGTTCGACGCTAGGGCCGGGCCGGCCGCGCCGAACCAACGCAACGATTCGCATTGTTCTCCGGCAGGTTCATTGGCTGCCGCAGGCGCCAATGCTGGGTGCACTCCCCGGATGCGGGACCGGATTCCTTGACCAAGTGCGTCTGACCCACACGGCTTTCCGCGGCGGCGACCTCACCGATAGATTCTTCGGGATCCCCATGTGGGATGAACACAGGGAGCCGGACCCGGAGGCCTTCGCCGAGCTTTTGCGGGCTGTGAGCGTGCGACACTCGTCACGGCCGGGTGAGCGGGTGATGGGAACCCATATGGTTTTGGAGAACCCGGAGGCGCCAATCAAGAAGACGGTAATTGTCTTCGGCAACTCGTACTTCGGATGGGGAGTTGGATCGGCCCTCGAACCTCAGTGGATGGTTCGCCCGCTTGTTCACGGAGTACCACTTCAAGTGGGAAACCGACATCGATTATTCCTACGTCGAGGAGATCAAACCAGACTTCGTAATCTGCCAGAGCATCGAACGCTTTCTGGGGCGGGTGCCGGGGCAGTAAATGACTGACACTCCACCATCTCACCGGTCCGGATCGACGCAACATGGCTGGTCCAGCGCTCGTCGACGGGAATTTTCAGCGACACAATAGTGGGTGGGCCTTGGAAGTTCCGAGTGTGCTGACTGGAGGTCATGACGGTCACGCTCCGCGTGTAGGCACAAGTGACCATCCTGGTAAGAACACTTCGGCCACCGCACTTCCCGGATGTCCTTGTCCCCTTGGCCCTCGATTACCGGCGTTGCCGGTCGATAACCGGCGCCCTGCACCGCTGTCCTTCGGCCACCAATTGTCTCGAGCGGCCCCGTGCAATCCCGGCCCGGGCTTGGTTGTCGATGCGAGTTAGGCTCATTCGCAGCACAGCAGGATTAGCGCCCGTCAGAAGGCGCAAACCTATGTACTACGTCACTCTCGGCTCCGGAAGTCGGACATTGCGGCCGGACGATATATAGTAGACCCGTTTGGTTGCGCCAACTGCGCCCAAGGCAATGAAATCAACTGCGGCTACTGGGGGACTAGTGACACTACGACTAACCGTGATCGGTACGGGATACCTCGGCGCGACCCATGCGGCATGCATGGCGGAACTCGGATTTGAAGTCCTGGGTGTCGACGTCGACAAAGAGAAGATCGATAGCCTCAGCCGAGGCGAACTGCCCATCCACGAGCCTGGCCTGCCCGAACTTCTGCGCAAGCACACGGAATCCGGCCGCCTGCGCTTCACTACCTCGTTCGAAGAGGCCGGCGCCTTTGGCGACGTCCACTTCATCGCCGTCGGCACCCCTCAGCGTGCCGGCGAGCACGCTGCGGATATGACTTACGTTGACGCGTCCGTGACAGCGATTGCACGTGCCGCCACGAAGGACTCTCTGATCGTCGGAAAGTCCACCGTCCCGGTTGGCTCCGCACGTCGCCTGAAGGGCCTTGTCGCCGAAGAATCGCGCGACGGCGTGACTGTCAACTTCGCCTGGAACCCCGAGTTCCTGCGTGAGGGCTTCGCCGTGGAGGACACCCTGCGTCCCGACCGGCTGGTTATGGGCTCCGACTCAGCCGCTGCCGAGGCCACCCTGCGTGAGGTCTACGCAGACGCCATCAGCCGTGAGACTCCGTTCATCTCCACGGACTTCGAGACTGCGGAACTGGTCAAGGTCGCTGCAAACGCCTTCCTCGCGACCAAGATCTCCTTCATCAATGCGTTCTCCGAGGTCACCGAGACCGTTGGCGGCAACATCCGCACCCTGGCGGACGCAATCGGACTCGACGCCCGGATCGGCCGCCGCTTCCTTAACGCCGGCATAGGCTTTGGCGGCGGCTGCCTGCCCAAGGACATCCGTGCTCTCCAGGCACGTGTCTCCGAACTCGGCCTGGACAGCACCATGCGGTTCCTGAACGAAGTTGACGAAGTCAACCTCCGCCGTCGCGATCGTGCGGTCCACGTCGCAGAGACGCTCCTCGGCACCTTGGAAGGCAAGCGAGTTGCCGTCCTCGGCGTCGCGTTCAAGCCCAACAGCGACGACGTCCGCGATTCACCGGCGCTGGACGTGGCGGCCAGGCTCTTCAACAGCGGAGCGGACGTCAGTGTCTATGACCCCGCGGCGAACGCCAACGCTGCCAAGCGGTACCCGCGACTGAATTACGTCGATTCCATGGCCACGGCCGTGGCGGACGCCGACCTGGTCATGTTGCTGACGGAATGGAAGGAGTTCGTCAACGTGGACCCCGCGGAGCTCTCTGCGACGGTCGTGCACAAGCGCATCGTCGACGGACGCAACGTCCTAGACCACGACAAGTGGAGCGCCGCCGGCTGGGATATCGTCTCGCTCGGCCACAAGAGCGAACTGCTGGACCTGGCCGCCGCCAACTGATATGTAGGTTCGGTTGTCAAAAGGAATAAATGAACGGCTCCTGGGGCTTTGGTTCCGGGGGCCGGTCGTCTATACCCGCCGGTGGTGGTGACGGGGGTGTTGGCGAGTCTTTGTGGTGACTGCAGTGTCAAGGCTGATATGCGCGGGTTGGTTACGCCCGGTGACCGCCCCGATCATCCTCGCCGCGTACTCGCACCACGGCCGGGTCCGTTCCGAAGTCGCCTTCGCTGCCCTCGGCGGCGCGAGCACCATCTGGGCATCCCCGGGCAACACGAACCGGCATCGGCTCAACCGCTACGGGGATCGGCAACATAACCGCGCACTGGACGTCGTCGCAGGGCCCGAAGCCTCACTGACCCCGCCACCCGTGCCTACATCGAGCCGCGCACCGGGGAAGGCGCGAGCCCAAGGTAAATCCGCCGTTGCCTCAAATGCTTCATCGCCAGACAACTCTTCCGCCAACTCTAGACACTCATGGCTTGAAGGGCCAAGGGCATCATCGACCCGGCGCTGAGCCGGTCCGAATAGTCAGTGGGCTCATTGGTATTCCCAGAATCGGCACGCAAACCAACGCTCAGCTGCAGCCATCATCCCGAAAATGACCCGTCCAATTGGGACCCGCCGCAGTCAGGGGAGCACGCGGTCGGCGCGGTGTGCTGCAACGGACCGGTGCACCACACTGCCGCAGGCTACACCCGCCGCCCTATGACGGGCGGCGCTGCTGCCGGCTCAGCTCTGGTCTTGAGCGCCCTTGTTCGCCATGCCCAGATGGTGCGGACGGATATGGGATACGGGGGAGTGGTTACCTAAGCGGAAACGCGACATATCGGGATGGGTCCTGAAGGGGCGGCTTGAGCTGCTGGCTGGTCGAAGTTGCGACGGCCGAAACCATCAGCCCACTGCGTGGCTACGACCCGCAAGGGGATGCCTCCGAAGATCAGCCCGACCACCAATGCAGTGACTGGCAGGGCATATAGGTGCCTGTGGTTTCCGTCACTGCTCTTGACTCAGGGGGCACCGCAGAAAGGAACTGATCGGCGACTCGGCCGTCAACCGCGGACTGGGCAGGGTGTTTTAGGGCTAGGGTGAAGGGGCCTGCGTCTTTGCAGGTTCGGGTGGTGCGCCGCCTATTGACGGAATGGGGATCCGTAATGAGGAATTTGGCGAGCGGGATTCGAGGGCTGCTAGTCGGCCTCGCGGTTACTGCCCTGATGCTCGCGGGCGTGGCGCCTGCGCGGGCAGCGGAGACGGTCACCGTCCTGCATGTGTTCCTGGCGGCGGGGCAGTCGAATATGTCCGGGCGGGGCCTGCCCGCCGGCAGCACCGATGACGCTGCGGACCCGCGCATCTTTGAGTACGGCGCGACTGACCGCGAGCTTGTCAAGGCGGGTGTGCCCCTGGACATGCACGACACCGCTACCGGGCTTTCGCCTGCCACAACTTTTGCCCGAGAGTACTTGAAAACCCAGCCGGGCAACGTCGGGGTTCTGCTCATCCCGGCGGCGCATGGCGGGACCGGATTCACTACCGCCGCCTCCACCCTCACCTGGATTCCCGGCGCGGCCTCCGCCCCTGAACTTGATCTTGCCGCCCTGGCGGTAAAACAAACCCTCGAAGGCATCGCGGCCGGGAAGTCGTCGGGGCGCACGGTTGAGCTCAAAGGTGTCCTCTGGCACCAGGGCGAAAACAACGCGACGCTGACCACCTCCGGCTACAGTGCCAGGCTGGATACAGTCGTTGCTTACTTCCGTTCCCAGCTGGCGGCGCCGGAGCTCCCCGTCGTGGTGGGGCAAATGGCACCTGAGGGAATCGCAGCAGATCCGGTCCGGCTCAACGTCGACAGATCGCACCGGGAAACCCCGTCTCGGGTTCCCTACACCGGATTTGCCGCTGCCATGGCCGGCGGCACGAATACCGGCGACATCATCCACTTCTCCCGGATCGGCGTAGAATTCCTGGGCAAAAGCTACCTTTCCGGATACCAGCAGGCCTCCGCCGCCGTCGTCGACAACGGCTCCCTGAACGCTGAGATGCCGTCGATCCAAGGTTCCGCGAAGGTCGGGGCCCTCCTGACAGTTGTGCCCGGTGCCTGGGGCCCGGCCCCTGTGACCCTGGCGTACCAGTGGTACCGCTCGGGCAACGCGATAAGCGACGCCACGAGCGCCGCGTACACTCCTATCGTCGATGATTTGGGCGGGAAGATTACCGTGAAGGTCACCGGGTCCAAGACCGGCTATCCCACAGCCACCAAGACTTCCGCCGGTACGGCCTCCGTCACCAAGGGCACACTCTCCGCTCCCGTGCCGACCATTGCCGGTACCCGGAAGGTCGGGTCCACGCTGACCGCTATGCCCGGTGCCTGGGGCCCGGCGCCGGTGACCCTGACCTACAAGTGGTACAAATCGGGTACGTTGATCAGCGGTGAAACCGGTGCCACGTACAAGCTGCGCTCCGGTGATGCGGGCCGGACAATCACCGTGAAAGTCACCGGCTCCAAGACCGGCTACACCACGTCATCCAAGGCTTCCGCCGCCACTGTCGCCATCGCCAAGGGCACCCTCACCTCGCCGATTCCGACTATCACTGGCACCGCGGCGCGCGGGTCCACCCTGACGGCCGTGCCCGGGGCATGGGGCCCGGCGCCAGTGACTCTGACGTACCGTTGGTACCGCTCGCACGTTCTGATCAGTGATGCCACAGCTTCCACCTATAAGGTCCGTACTGGTGACGCGGGGAGGACCATCACCGTCAAGGTCACAGGCTCCAAGACCGGTTACACCACGGTTACCAAAGAGTCCGCTGGCACTAAAGTGGCGGGGTAGCGCGCCGCGGTATGCCGCTTCGCGTTTTCAGATCAACGAACCAGGGAAACAACCATGAAGGCTTCACTACTCACTGCTGCAGCATTAATCGGCCTCTTTGGGCTTACTGGATGCACCGGTCAGGCGCAGGGCACCAATTCGGCCCCGGAAAGCCCGGCTGCCCCGMCGGCGTCTGCGCCGCCGKSGGGGACGGCAGGGGCCGAGTCCACGGACGCGGCGTTGCCTCCAGCGCCGCAGACAGCACACGCCACGTCGCCGGCTGCCAATTCCTCAGAACTTATCGAGGGCAAGGTCCACTTCACCGGAGATTACACCAAGGCCACTCCCGCGGACTCCGCCAAGATCACCGAGCTTGCAAAGCAGTGGCATTCCGCCCAGAAGGAAGCCCTATTTCACGAGAAAATCGACGGCTCGGGCCTGAGCTCCAACGTCCCTCCCGGGCAGGGCGAGACGTTCTACGGTCGGGCGGCGGAGGCTTGCCAGCGGCGTTTTGACGGGTACAAGCCCGCCCTCGAGGGGGCCTCGTTGGAAATCGAGGAGCTTGCCCTCAGCGTCTACTGCCCAGGGCTGGGGTAACACCTCATCCATTGCTGCCTAGACGGAATGCTCACTGTCGGCAGGCCCGAGGCCCCTATTGCAGGGGTCGTCCGTGACGACACTCACAGGGAATCTGGGGTGCGCGGTGAGCAGTTCCGGCCTGTCCGACGGCGGCGTTGTAGGTGAACTGGAGTGCCGGTTCGTCAAAGTGCTGGCGGGCGTGTGCGAGGTCCCTGGCCGTGCCGGAGCGCAGCCCGGAGAAGTCCCGCAGTGCTTCTTCCTCGAGGTCCGGGACCCGCACCTCGGTTACCGAGCCCATGGCGAGCATCTCGGCCAGTGCGTTCGAAGCAGTCTGCCCGTATATTTCCACCGGCACGGCAACTTCGAACATGAGGGAGGCCCTACCGGATAAATCTCCGGCGGGGCCTCCTTGGCCAAAGCAGCCGCTCCAAGGTCCCGTGCAAGGGCCCGGAAGGCTGTTGGGCGGCTCTACAGAGCCTTACAGCGCCGCGTAGAGGCGTCCGGTGCTGGTGAGGGTGCCATCCGCGTTGAACAGGGTGGAGCATCCCATCTTGATGTCGCCTGCTGGGCGGGTCTTCCAGGCAAAGCGTTCGACGAAGGGGAGCGCACGCATTCCGGCTACGGTGGCCCGCATGAAGTCCTCTGTCTGGGCGCGAGAGTACTTGCAGGGACTGGACGCGGTGGCGTCCCAGTCCGCCACCGCGTATTCGGTGACCCAGATCGGCTTCCCGTACTTCTCGTGCATCATGGTGAGCTTGTTCAGGAAGTCGTCCGCCCGGGGCCAGGCATAGATGTGGGTGGTCATGAAGTCTACGCGGAGGCCTCTCGTCTTTGCCTTCGCCATGAAAGCCGCCAACCAGGTGCTGCTCGGACTGGTCGTGGCAGGGGAGCCGAGCCGTAGGCCCGTTGCCTGAAGCTTGGGCCAAAGGCTGATGGCCTGGTCCACGCTCATGTTCGCCTGTGCCACGACGTCGGGTTCGTTGAAGCCGAGCAGGTGCGTGGCCTTCGTTTCGGCCAACTGGCGTGTGACATAGCCAAGGGCGTCCTGCTCCAGCATCGTCTTGGCGCTCTTGATCATGGGCACGAAGGGCGGGGTGGTGGTCACGTTAGGGTGCGAACCCCAGGTGTAGTGCCATTTCAGGTTGAGGCTCTTGATTTGCTGAAGCGCCAAAGCGTCCTTGCCGCCATGCCCGAAACCCTTCAAGGTGTTGGCGGGCGTGGTGATGGAAGGGACGCTCACAACCGCTTCGGCGGTTGCCGCGTTGGCAGCCAGCAGAGCCCCCGGGGCGGCCATAGCTGCCAAGGGCATGGTAAGAAACTTACGGCGTTCCATGAGTCGCTTTCGGTAGGGACCAGAATGTTAGCCGGCACCACGGGCGACGTGCATCAACTCCCCCGGCACTCAAGCTCGAGCAAACCTAGCACGGAAACCACACAGGAAACTCCCGGGTAAGCGCAGGAAAAACGCAAGGTTTTCTCAGTGGACGGTGAGCGTCATCACGGCGTCGGTGTTGTCCTGGGCGCGGCGCGCCTCCTACAGGGACTTGTAGAGCTCACCTGTGGGGGAGAGCGATCCGTCCTTGCGGAACAGGGCCGAGGCGCCCATGATGGGGTCCCCTTCGGCCCGGGTCTTCCAGGCAAAGCGCTCCACGAACTGCATCTGGCGGAGCCCTGCGGCCGTTTCGCTCATGAACGCCATGATCTCCTTTTCGGTGTAGCGCGTGGGCGACTTTTTGGAGGCTTCCCAGTCCGCGACGGCGTATTCGGTGATCCAGATGGGTTTTTCGTACCGGTCGTAGAGCTCCTGGACGCTGTTCAGGAAGGACTCGGAGTCCGGGGAAGGGTAGGAGTGCATGTTGATGAAGTCCACCCTGAGATCCTTCGAGGACGCTTCATCCATGAACTCCTTGAGCCAGTCGCCCAGTGCCTGAACGGGCGCCGGCGAGCCGAGCCGCAGCCCGGATGCCTCGAGCTCGGGCCAATACTTGATGGCCGAGGACACTTTCATGTCTGCCTGCTCGGGATGGTCGGGCTCATTGAAACCAAGCAGTTCCGCAGCCCGGGTCAGCTCGAGTTCGTACTGTACCTCTGCGACCGCGTTCTGGCGGACACTTTCCTTGCCCCAGATCATCGGCACAAAATCCTGCGTGGGGCGGGCTGCGGGATATGAGGCGCCCCACGTGTAGAACCAGTTCACATCCAAGGCGTCGAGCTGCTGGATGCCGTACTTCTTGCCCACAGCAAGGCCCACGCCCTTGCGCGCCCCCGCCGGCATGGGACGGCTGCTGGTTGGTGGCTGGCTGGTGATTGGCGGCTGGCCGACGTCGTTAGGTTCCGGCGTACAAGAGGCCAGCGTGGCGGCGGCAGAGGCCGCCAATGACAGTCGGAAGAAGTCCCTGCGGTCCATGCTCACGTCCACTTTCACTTTCCTCTCGGCTGCGCGCGGGGGTGAGCACTCCCTCCCCCGGGAGCTTCATTGTTTCACGATTTGGCCACCGCCTACGCCCCGCTGAACTCCGCCGTCCGGTAGCCGACGCCGAGCAGCTCTTCGATGGCTGCCACTGTCCGGGGGGCGGCCTTGCCGTCGCCGTAGGGATTCACTGCGTTTGCCATGGACGCGAAGTGCGAGGAATCGTGCAGGAGGCGGGTCACCTCGGCAACAATCCGCTCTTCGTCGGTTCCGATCAGCTTCACGGTGCCGGCTTCAAGGGCCTCGGGCCGTTCCGTGTTCTCCCGCATCACCAGGACCGGCTTGCCGAGGCTGGGGGCCTCCTCCTGCACTCCGCCGGAGTCCGTCAGGACGATGTGCGCCTGCGAAAGCATCCGGGTGAATTCGCCGTAGGCCAGCGGCTCCGTCACCAGCACGTTCGGCTTGCCCTCCAGCGCGGGAAGCACTGCCTCACGCACCACGGGATTCTTGTGGGCGGGCAGCACGATCACGAGGTCCGGCTCGGCGTCGGCGATCCGCGCGAGCGCCCGTCCCACGCTGCGCATGGATTCGCCCTGGTTTTCGCGCCGGTGCGTGGTGACCAGCAGGACCCGGCGGCCACTGGCGGCCAGCGCTTCCAGCCGGGGGTCCGTGAAGGGAAGTCGCTTGTCCACGGTGGCGAGGAGGGCATCAATTACGGTGTTCCCGGTCACCACGATGTCCTGCGGGCTGATGCCTTCCCGCAGCAGGTTTTCCCGGCTGGTGGAGGTCGGGGCCAGGTGCAGGCGGGTGATCTGGCTTGTGATCTTACGGTTGGCTTCTTCGGGAAACGGCGAGAGCAGGTCACCGCTGCGCAGCCCGGCTTCGACATGCACCACCGGGATGCCGTGATAGAACGCGGCGATGGCGGCGGCCGTGGAAGTGGTGGTGTCGCCCTGGACGACGACGGCGTCCGGACGGGAGTCGGCGAAGAGCTTTTCCAGCCCGTCGATGGTCCGCGTCATGATGGCCGACAGGGACTGCCCCTGCTGCAGGATGTTGAGGTCATGGTCCGGAACGATGCCGAACAGTTCGTTGACCTGGTCCAGCATCTCGCGGTGCTGCCCAGTGACCGTCACGATGCAGCGGAAGAGCGGAGACTCCTGCAGCGCGCTGACGATCGGCGCCATCTTGATGGCTTCCGGCCTGGTTCCGAAGATCGGCATGATGCTGTGCATGGTTATTCCCCAAGGGTGTGCGAGCGGTTGGTAAGGTCTTTGGCCCTGAATTAGCCGAAGAAAAGGGCAAACGCGATGGCCGGCACCGCGATGACAACAAAGAGCACGGCCAAGGAAGCCACACGCCGTTTGCGCCTATGTGATGCGGCACGGATGAGTTGCTCGGCTTCTTTTTCCCGGATAGCCGCGGCCTGGGCCGCAGCTTCAGCGGCTGGCCCTGCAGAATCCCGCTCCGGGGCGTCCTGTGTTCCGGCATCCACAGTTCCGGCATCCTGCTCGGCCGAAGCCTCGGCACGTGGTGCCCTAATCGGAAGCGGCTCCGCCCCGGGCACCAGGAGGGTGTCCGCGATCTCCGCGTGCATGCGGCGCCTGCGCAGGTGCCGGGGCGCGGCAACCAGCGGGGGAGGGCCGTCAGGAGAGTGTTCCAGCATGTCCTCCTCGCCTGGGTCAGATGCCCGGACCGGCTGACCAGTTCAGCCGGATGAGGTTCAATTGTTACATTTCCGCTCACTGATTGGCGCATTCAGGCCGCAAGGAAGCATCGATCAGTCCTCCGGTTTCGATCACAAACCGCCGCAACCATTGGCCCAAATCCAGGTCCGGATGTGAGGCAACCATCTGTACGTCCGCCGTCGTGCACTGGCCAATCAGGCGCCCCGCGCGGGTGAGGTGATAACTGGACGTCACTACGGTGATGGACTTCCAGCCGTTGGCCTTGACCAGGCTGGAGATTGCCAGTGCTTCGCCGCGGGTGTCCAGATCCGGGGGGCGGAAGCAGATGACGGCCGCGTTGGGGAAGGCGGCCGAATTACACGCCTCATCCGCCGCCCGGTTGCCAAAGGTGTCCGTGTGCGAGATCACAAGGACCGGAACGTGGAAATCGGTCTGGAACTGGCGCGCCACCGGCAGGCGTTCGGAAGCCGCGCCGCCGAGCATGATGACGGCGTCCGTCCGGTGCACGCTGAGGGGGTCCACGTTAACGAACAGTTGCAGGGCGATGACCAGCCACAGCAGGAGGCCCCCGACGGCGACCGCGAGCACCCTGCGGGTGGCGGTATTCACCGCGGCGACGGAAGCAAGCACGGCTAAGAGTTTGGCACGCGGTTTTCAGGTGGCGAAATGGTGCGCCGGTGCTGCGCCAAAACTTGCACAAAGGAATGCGTGATGCAGTTGTGATTCTGGAGATCAAAGTTACTGGGGTGACAGATGTGGATTGCCGTTTATGCTATAGGCAACTTACGTCGCTCCCACCACAGGTATCCACCTTCGGTCTCACCCTTAAGCGAGCCATCTTGCGAAAACTAAACATAGCGGCAACCGTGATTGCCGCCGTGATGCTGGCAGCAACCTTGCCGCAGGCCGCCGTGGCTGCTGTCGAGGTGCCGGCCGCTGGACAGGTGTCCGCCGGCGCACTGGCGCCGTCGACTGCCGTTTCGACAGGTGCCGTGCCGGCGGTGTCGGACCCGAGCCCCCAGGGGCCGGTGGATGACTTTGTGCGCCCGGAGCCACCCGCAGGCAGGGCCAAGTCCGAGTACACCTACGTCAGCGCGCCGCTCGCCGGCACGTTGAAAACCACATTGGTGACGGTGCAGTTGGCCGACAAGTCTGCAGCCGAGACGGACACGGCCGTCCCCATGGCCGCGGCGAAGGCCTCGCTCAGCGCCGCCAACCGCTACTGGGCCTTCGCCACAGCGGGCCGGGTGGACATTGCGCTGAGTTCCTCACGCCAGCTGCACAAGTCCGCCGCGACCTCCAAGCAGTCGCCGGCGCAGATCGTGGACATCGTCTCCCAGGAGCTGGGCTGGACGCAGAGTTCCTACACGGCACTGGTCATGTTCATCCCCGGCGCCTACCTCACCAACGGCGCCGCGGGTATGACCTACAGCAACGGCAACATTGGCGGCCGCATCCTGATGCCGCAGAACAGCCGGCTCTCCACGCCTGTCCTGGCACATGAGTTCGGGCACGCCCTTGGCATGGACCATGCCAACAGCCTGCTGTGCGGCAGCGGCGCCATGGACGTGGCCTCCGGGCCGTTCGCAGGGTTTGCGGATGCCACCTGCAGCATCAAGACCTACGGCGACAACCTGGACCTGATGGGTATCTCGCATTTCGACATCATGCCGGAAATCAGCGCCAGCTTCTGGGAAATGGGCCGGTTTGGCAACGGTAACGAGATCGCCAACCTGGGCACGGTGTCCGCCCCCCGCACGGTGAACCTCAAGCCGTGGGCCGGAACAGGTGCCAACCGCGCAGCGAAGTTCACGGACCCGAAATCCGGCGAGGTGTATTTCCTGGAACTCCGCACTCCGGTCGGTTACGACTCCGTGATTGCGCAGAACGGAAACCGCGGGGTGAAGATCACCCAGCAGGGCGGAGGCAACTCCTCGATCCTGCTTCCGCCCAATACCCGGGCAACCGCCTTCAACGGCTACTACAGCAACACCCAGGCCTGGCAGGCCGGCCAGACCTTCACCACGCACGCCGGCACCAAGGTCTCCATTGGCGCCGTCAGCAACACCACGGCCACCGTGACAATCCGTCCGCCGGGTGCGCCCGCGAAGGGCTCCTTCGACAGCGCAGCCCTCGCGGTCACCTCGTCCGGCGCTACCATCAACGTCCGCGGATGGTCGGTGGATCCGGCGGCGGCCTCCACCTCAACGCAGACGCACATATATGTCACAGCACCTGACGGCACGACGACGGGCCATGCCTTCACCGCGGACAAACCGCGCGCCGACGTCAACGCGGCGCTGGGCATCAGCGGAAACCACGGCTTCCAGGCGTCGATCGCCGTCAAAGCGGCCGGACAGTATCAAGCCTGCGCTTATGCGATCGGCATTTTTAACAACGCTGCATTGGGCTGCCGGAACGTCACCCTGGCGAGCACTCCCGCACCCGAGGGATCCCTCGACGCGGTCAGCACCGCCATGGTGTCTGGCAAACCGTCCATCAAGATGCGGGGCTGGGCAGTGGACCGCGGTAAACCAGGCGCGTCGATCCCGGTCCACGTCTACGTGACCACCCCTGCAGGGACCACCACTGGCCAGGCCTTCACCGCCAACCTGCAGCGCCCGGACGTCAATAAAGCCTTGGGGGTCAGCGGCACGCACGGGTTTGCAATCACCGTCCCGGCGACAGGGACCGGCACGTATCGGGTCTGCGCCTACGCCATCCCCGTCGCCCCGTTTGCTGCCGGTAACACCACCCTGGGCTGCCGCAACGTCCCCGTGGCTGTCAGTGACCCGCCCACCGGATACCTGGATTCCGTGTCCTTCATCAACGCCGGGTCCTCGGCGCGCCTGGACGTCGCAGGCTGGTCCTTCGACGCCGGCGTCCCGTCGGCGTCGATCCCTGTCCAGCTGAGTGTCACGTCCCCGGACGGCACCACCAAGACAGTGACCACCACCGCCAACGCTGCCCGGAGCGACGTCAACGCCGCCATGGGGATCGCCGGTTCGCACGGGTACCAGACATCCGTGAGCGTGACGAAGGCCGGAACGTACCGCGTCTGCGCCACCGGAATCGCCGTCGCCACGCTGACCAAGGGCAACGGCTTCCTGGGCTGCGCGAACGCTACGGCGGCCCCTGCTGCGCGGCCGGTCGGCTATGTGGACGCCATCGTGGTGCAGACCAAGACGCCGTCGGCGGTTATCGCGGCGTCCGGCTGGACCTATGAACCCGGCACGCCGGCAGCTTCTAACGCCGTGCACATCTACGTCACGGGCCCGGACGGCAAGACGAAGGGCTACCCCTTCACCGCGAACGGGACCCGGCCGGACGTCAATGCCGCGTTTTCGCTGACCGGAAACCACGGATTCCAGAACAGCATCCCGATCACCCTGTCCGGCCGCTACCACGTGTGCGCTTACGGCATCTCCGTGAGCCCGCTGAGTGCTGGCAACACACTGCTCGGCTGCCGGGATGTGGTTGCGCAGCCCGCCGCACCGGTGCGGGGCTACCTCGATACCGCCCGCCTGTCCGGGACCAGCACCAGTAGATCGATCGTGGCGACCGGCTGGGCCATGGATCCGGGCTTCACGAGCCAGAGCGTTCCGGTCCGCGTCACCGTCAAGTCTCCGGATTCGAGCTCCAAGAGCTACAGTGTCTCGGCCAACCTGGCCCGGCCGGACGTAAATCGTGCGCTGGGCGTGACGGGCAACCACGGCTACCGTGCGGCCATTCCCATCAAGGCCCGGGGCAAGTACACCGTCTGTGTCTCCAGCGCCGGGGCCGGCGTCCTGCGGACCGGGGTGTCCGCGCTGGGATGCCAGTCCCTTACCTACTGACGCTGTGAAGGGTTCCCTGGAGCCACAGCCCGGCACGGTCAGTCCCTCGCGGTAGCGTAGGGCTGTGCCTGAAACTCCCGTGCCTGAAACTCCTGTGCCTGAAACTCCTGTGCCCGAAACTGCGCCTGAATCCCTGCCTGCGGACGCCGCACTGACCGTTGCCGGGCTCTCGGAGTCCCAACTGCTGGGGCGCATTTTCCCGCGGCTGACGATCCCGCAGCCCGATGGCGGCCTGGCGGCGTCGTCGTACTTGCTGCTCGGTCCGGGGGACGACGCCGCGATTGTCGCCGCACCGGACGGGCGGACCGTGCTGAGCATCGACACCCAGGTGGCGGACCAGGATTTCCGGCTCGAATGGAACAACGGCTACCGGACCACCGGGTACGACGTCGGCTGGAAGGCCGCGGCGCAAAACCTCAGCGACATCAATGCCATGGGCGCCCGGGCCACGTCCCTTGTGGTGAGCCTGACCATGCCACCGGAGACGCTTGTCTCCTGGGTGGAGGATTTCGCGGACGGCCTCGTGGCCGGCATCAGGGGGCTGGGGGCTCCGGCCTGCGCGGTGGCCGGCGGCGACCTCGGCCGCGGCCGCGAACTGGCGGTCAGCGTTGCCATCGTGGGGACCCTTGACGGCAAAGAGCCCGTCCTGCGCTCCGGGGCCCGGCCGGGGGACACCGTGGCCCTGGCGGGAACTGTGGGCCGGGCCGCCGCCGGGCTGGCGCTGCTGGAGTCGGGCGTCCCCGTGGGCGACCTGACCGCCGGGCAGCGCTCCCTCCTGGACATCCAGTGCAGGCCGCAGCCGCCGCTCGCGGCCGGACCGCTGGCGCGTGAGGCGGGAGCATCGGCCATGATGGACATTTCGGACGGCCTGGTCCGGGACGGAAACCGCATGGCGGCCGCCAGCCGCGCGGTGCTGAATCTGGAAGCCGCCGCCCTGAAGGAGCTGGCCGCCCCGCTGCTGCCGGCGTCGGAGCTGGTGGGCGCCGACCCGATGGCCTGGGTCCTCGGCGGCGGTGAAGACCACGGGCTGCTCGCCACTTTCCCGGCAGGGGTTCCGCTCCCTCCCGGGTTCACTGCGATAGGCTCGGTAGAGGCCCCTGCACCAACCGAAAGCACGGGAGTTACGATCGCGGGCAGGCCCGCTGACGCTGTGGGATGGGATCACTTTGCAGACTAAGATTGCCGCCAACGCGCAAGCGATGAAGCGGTGGTTGGGCAAGGCGGAAACCACGCTCGGCAACCACAGCGACCGCCTGAACGCCATCAACATCTTTCCAGTGGCCGACGGCGACACCGGCACCAACCTCTACCTGACCGTCCGCGCCGCGGCCCACGCAGCCGACACCGCCGTGCCGGGACACCCGGACGGGGCGACGCACGCGGCACCGGATCCGTCCCTTCATGACGTTGGCGCCGTCCTGGCGCAGGCCGGCGAGGTTGCCATGGAACAGGCCCGCGGCAACTCGGGAACTCTGTTCGCCGTCTTCCTCTGCGCCGCCGCCGAACCCCTGGCCGGCCACACGCGGATCAGCTCACCCCTGCTGGCTGCGGCCCTGAACCGTGCCCAGATCCGGGCCTGGTCAGCGCTGAGTGATCCCGTGCCCGGCACCATGCTCTCCGTCATGGAGGCTGCCGCCCGGGCCGCGGCCGCCGTGGACTCAGCACACGACGGCGATGACAGCAACCAGACCCTCGGGCTGGCCCTGGACGCCGCCGTCGAGGCGGCCCTGGCCGCCGTGGTGCGCACGGAGGAGCAGCTCGATGCCCTGCAGGCCGCCCACGTGGTGGACGCCGGCGGCGTGGGCATGCTTCTGATCCTGGACTGCCTCCGCTCCGCCGTGCTGGGCGAGGAGCTCCAGAGCGAACTGCTGGACGGGCTGCACGGCTACGACGTCCAGGATCCGCATATCCACGTCGGCATGCCGCGCGACGATGGCGTCGAAGTCATGTGCACCATCTCGCTGTCCCCGCTGGACGCCGCCATGATGCGCCAGCGGCTCGACGAAATGGGCGACTCGGTGATCATGAGCCAGGTTGGCGGCGGCGCGGATGCCGCCGGGCGCTACCGCTGGCGCGTCCACGTCCACGTCCTGGATGCTGCCCCCGCCGTCGCGCTGATCCGTTCCCTGGGCGAGCCCACGGACATTTCCGTGAGCGAGCTCGCAGTGCCGCGCGACCCGGAGGCACCGGCCGCCACAGTTGCCCCGACCGTTGACGCTAACGTCGCTCCCGCGCCCGCCGCCGAAACCCGAAACCCCGACGGACATGCACGCTGAACTTGAACTGGGCCTGGAGCGCCGCATCGGTAAGCGCTCCGCGGCCGTCATCGAAAAAC
The DNA here is from genome assembly GCF_056405215.1 of Arthrobacter sp. P1_H7. Lineage (NCBI taxonomy): Bacteria > Bacillati > Actinomycetota > Actinomycetes > Micrococcales > Micrococcaceae > Arthrobacter > Arthrobacter sp. P1_H7. Next base: position 128,263 of record NZ_JBFUCO010000005.1, read on the forward strand.
ACCTCGGCATCACCACTGTCGGCGGGCTCCTGAACTACTTCCCCCGCCGCTACCTCAGCCGCGGCGAACTGACGCCCATCAGCGAGGTCCCGCTGGACGAGGAAGTGACCCTGATCGCCCGGGTGGTCTCCAACAGCACCCGGTCCATGCGCGCCCGGCGCGGCTCCCTCACCGACGTCGTGATCTCCGACGACGCCGGAACGGGTTCCGCACGGGCCGGCGGCGCACTGCCGGGCACGCTCAAGGTCAGCTTCTTCAACGGGTTCCGGGCCAAGGCCGAGCTGCAGCCGGGCCGGCGCGCCATGTTTTCCGGCAAGGTGACCCGCTACGCCGGATCCCTCGGCCTGACCAACCCGGATTTCCTGCTGCTCGACGAGGACCCCGAAACGCCGGGCCTCGACCCGGAGAAGCTCGCCGCCATGCCGATCCCGGTGTACCCAGCCACGGCCAAACTGACCAGCTGGTCCATCCAGAAGGTCATCTCGACGCTGCTGGACACCGTGGAGCTGGAAACCCTCGGCGACCCGCTGCCGGCCGAGATCGCGGCGCGGGAGAAGTTCCTGCCGGTCGCGGATGCCTACCGGCTGATCCACGCCCCGCAAACCCCCGCGGATTTCCAGCGTGCCCGCGACCGGTTCCGCTACCAGGAAGCCCTGGTGCTGCAGTCGGCCCTGGCCCGCCGCCGCGCCCAACTCGCCGCCGAGGAAGCGACGGCCCGCCGCCCGGCACCCGACGGGCTGCTGCCAGCCTTCGACCGCCAGCTGCCGTTCACGCTGACCGCCGGCCAGGCCGCCGTCGGCAAGACGCTCTCCGACGAGCTCGCCCGGGACTCGCCCATGAACCGGCTGCTCCAGGGCGAGGTGGGCTCCGGCAAGACGATTGTGGCGTTGCGCGCCATGCTGCAGGTCGTGGACGCCGGCGGACAGGCTGCCCTGCTGGCCCCCACCGAAGTCCTCGCCGCCCAGCACTATGAATCCATCCGGCGCACGCTCGGACCGCTCTCCCGGGACGGGATGCTTGGCGGGTTCGGCCCGGACGCCGTCCAGGTAACCCTGCTCACCGGCTCCATGCCCACCGCGGCGCGGAAGCAGGCCATGCTGGACGCGGCCTCCGGGACGGCCGGAATCGTGATCGGCACCCACGCCCTGCTCAGCGACAACGTGTCCTTCTATGACCTGGGCCTGATTGTGGTGGACGAGCAGCACCGCTTTGGGGTGGAACAGCGCGACGCCCTCCGGGCCAAGGCCAGCAAACCGCCGCACCTGCTGGTCATGACCGCCACCCCGATTCCCCGGACCGTGGCCATGACTGTGTTCGGCGACCTCGAAACCTCCGTGCTCGATGAGCTCCCCGCCGGCCGCGCCCCAATCTCCACCCACGTGGTGGGGCTCGCGGAACACCCGGGGTGGGCCACCCGCATCTGGTCCCGTTCGCGGGAGGAGATCGACGCCGGCCACCAGGTCTACGTCGTTTGCCCCAAGATCGGCGCGGACGACGACGGCGACTTCACCCCGGGCGAGGCCGAACCGTCCGCCGTGGACCTCGAAGGCGAGAATGGTGCGCGGGAACTCGCCTCCGTCACCGGCGTCGTGGAACACCTCCAGGACGAACCGGCCCTGGCTGGGATCACTGTGGCGCCGCTGCACGGCAGGCAGGACCCGGTGCTGAAGTCCGAGACTATGGCTTCCTTCACGGCCAACCAGACCAAGCTCCTGGTTTCCACCACCGTGATCGAAGTCGGCGTGGACGTGCACAACGCCACGCTCATGGTGATCCTGGATGCGGACCGTTTTGGTATCTCCCAGCTCCACCAGTTGCGTGGCCGGGTGGGCCGCGGCGGCCTGCCCGGGACCTGCCTGCTGGTCACCACCCTGGAGCCGGGCCATCCGAGCCGGCGCCGGCTGGATGCCGTGGCTGCCACCACCGACGGCTTCGAACTGTCCCAGGAGGACCTCAAGCTCCGTAGGGAGGGCGACATCCTCGGCGCCTCGCAGTCCGGCGGGCGCTCCACCCTGAAGCTGCTGCGCGTGCTCGAACACGAGGACGTGATCGCCCGGGCCCGGCAGGACGCCCAGCGGATCGTCGCCGCCGATCCCTCGCTGGCGGGCCAGCCCAGGCTTGCGGCCGCGATCGACGAATACCTGAACCCCGAGAAGGAGGCGTTCCTTGAACGCGGCTAGGACCATGAGCCAGGCAAAGACGTCCGCGGGGGGTCGCGCATGAGCCGGATCATTGCCGGCGCGGCCGGCGGCAGCACGCTGAACAGCGTGCCCGGAAACCTGACACGGCCCACCACCGACCGGGTCAAGGAGGCCCTGTTCTCCCGGCTGGATGCCTTCAACGTCATCGCCGGCGCCCGCGTGCTGGATCTGTACGCGGGATCCGGCTCGCTGGGGGTGGAAAGCGGCAGCCGCGGCGCGGACTGCGTGGACCTGGTCGAATTCGACGCCAAGGCCAGCGCCGTCTGCCAGCGGAACGCCGACCTCGTCAATACCGTCACGGGCCGCAAGGTGGTCTCCGTGCACCGCTCCAAGGTCGAATCCTTCCTGGACCGGACCGCCGACTCCGCCATCTGGGACCTGGTGTTCCTGGACCCGCCCTACCCCCTGGACGAGCCGGCCCTCGCTGCCGTGCTGGCCAAGCTGGTGCCGCACCTGGGCGAGGGAGCTGTCGTGGTGGTGGAACGCTCGTCCCGGAGCCCCGAGCCGGCATGGCCCGAGGGCATGGAACGGTTTGCCGAGAAGAAGTACGGCGAAACCCGGCTGTGGTTCGCCGAGCCCGGTGTGGAAGCCGCGGACCTGGAGGCCGGGGACGCTGTGGAAGCAGCGAACCTGGAGGCCGGGGACTAGCCGGCCAGCGCGTCCAGATCGACGCCGGCGAGCAGCCGGGCCGGATGCGGACCGCGCGCCGTGAGCGCCGCCGTCCAGACCTCGGGCCACGGCCCCTGCGTCCCGGTCAGGATGATGTTTCCGGGGTACCGGCCGGTGAACATTCCGGCCTCCGCGAAGGCCGAGACGTCGGCCATGGCCCGGCGCATGGCCACGATCTGGCTCCGGACCAGGGTCAGCCCGGGTTCGTCGCCCACGTTGACTATCAACACACCGCGCGGCGTCAGCCGGGCCGCCGCCTCCTGGTAGAAGCCGGTGCACGCGATGTGTTCGGGCGCCTCCGGCCCGGAGAAGATGTCCAGGATCACGACGTCGAAGCGCAGGTCCGCCGGAAGCCCGGCGAGGGCGTCGCGGGCATCGCCGATCACCGTGTGCAGCTCGGTTCCCTCCGGCAGGGGCAGCTGCGCGAGCACGAAGTCCAGCAGTTCCCGCTCCAGCTCCACGGCGTACTGGACCGAGCCGGGGCGGGTGGCCTGGATGTAACGGGCCAGCGTCAGGGCCCCCGCGCCCAGGTGCAGCGCCGTGATCGGCTCGCCCCACGGGGCGGCAAGGTCCACGACGTGCCCGATCCTGCGCAGGTATTCGTAGAAGATATCCGCGGGGTCAGCCAGGTTGACGTGGGACTGCTCGGCGCCGCCGATGCTCAGCACGAAGCCGCCCTCGGTAAAGGGATCCGGTTCGATCACGGCGTGCTGTCCGGTGGTCCGCAGGAACCGCGAGGCCCCGGGTTGCTGCCCGGCCATGTTCACAGCCTGTCGCGCAAGGTCGCCAGCCGCTCGGCGGCCTCCTCCAGCACGTGCAGCTGCTTGCAGAACGCGAAGCGGAGCAGGCTGCGGGTGCGCTCGGCGCCGTCGGCGTGGCAGAAGACAGGCACCGGGATCGCGGCGACACCCACGAGGGCCGGCAGCCTGCGGGCCAGCTCCACCGAATCGGTGATCCCCAGTGGTGAGGTGTCCACGTTCACGAAGTAGGTCCCCTGCGGGGTCAGGACGTCGAGGCCGGCTGCGCGCAGTCCCTCGCTGAGGATGTCGCGCTTGTAGCGGAGGGTGTCGGCAATGCCGGCGTAAAACTCGTCCGGAAGTCCCAGGCCCACCGCGATCGCGGCCTGGAAGGGCGTGCCGGAACTGTAGCTCAGGAATTGCTTGACCGTCCGGGCGGCGGCCACGAGTTCCTCCGGCCCGGAGAGCCAACCGATCTTCCAGCCGGTGAAGGAGAACGTCTTGCCGGCCGAGGAAATGGTGAGCGTGCGCCCGGCCGCTCCGGGCAGCGTCGCGATCGGGATGTGCCGTACACCGAAGGTCAGGTGCTCGTACACTTCGTCGGTGACGATGACGGCGTCGTATTGAGCGGCCAGTTCGACGACGCGCTCAAGCACCTCGCGGGGGAACACCGCGCCGGTCGGGTTGTGCGGATTGTTGATCAGCACCACCTTGGTGCGGTTGCTGAACGCGGCCTCGAGCGCGGCGAGGTCCGGCATGAAATCCGGGGCCAGCAGCGGGGCGGTGACGTGCGTGGCGCCGGAGAGCCCGATGATGGCGCCGTAGGAGTCGTAGAACGGCTCGAACGTGAGCACTTCATCTCCCGGACCTACCAGCGCGAGCAGGGAGGCGGCGATGGCCTCCGTGGCGCCGGTGGTGACGATGATTTCGGTCTGGGGATCGGGGGCCAGCCCGTAGAACCGCTGCTGGTGCACCGCGATCGCCTCCCGCAGCGGCAGGATGCCCTTGCCGGGCGCATACTGGTTGGCTCCGGCGGCGATGGCGGCCTGGGCGGCCTCCTTGATCTCCACAGGGCCGTCCTCGTCCGGGAAGCCCTGGCCGAGGTTGATGGCGCCCGTGCTCAGGGCCAGGGTGGTCATCTCCTCGAAGATCGTGACGCCCAGCGAACCGTCGGGGGAGAGCAGGTTGGCGCCGGTTGCGGCGCGCTGCCACGGGAGCTGGGCGGGGCCGGTCATCGGGAACCTGCCGTATCGGAGCTGGCGGCGGCGGTGGGGCCGCCGGCGGCGGGCCTGCCGGTGAACCTGTCCATGGTGGTGTAGATCCCAAAGACCTTTCCACCCACGAAGTCCCACGCCCGCACCGGCAGGATGCCCTTGAGCACTTTCCCCAGCTTGGCCATGGCGGGGGCGATCAGCTGCGGCCGTCCGGCGGCCGTAGCGCGCCATGCCCGGTCCACGGCGTCCTCGGGCGTCATCAGCGGGGTCAGCAGGGGACCGCGGGCTCCCTCGAACATGCCGGTGGAAATGTAGCTGGGGCAGAAGGTGGTGACTTTCAGGTGGCCGTAGCCCTGTTGCTCAAGCTCGAGCCGGAGCGAGTCGCTCCAGCCGATGACGGCCCATTTCGAGGCCGCGTACACGCTCATTCGCGGATTCGAGACCGTGCCGGCGGCAGAGGCAACATTGAGGATCCGGCGCGGGCGGCCGGCGGCGGCCATCATGTCCGGCAGGAACTCAAGGGTGACGTACATGGGGGCAAGGGCGTTGATGTCCATGGTCAGGGCGATGTCACGGTCCGGGGCGTGGTCCCAGAAGTACGCGCCGCGGACAATCCCGGCGTTGTTCACCAGCAGCGCCAGCGGCCCCTCGGCCCGGGCCTCACGGGCGGCGTCGGCAATCGCGGCGCGATCCGCGAGATCCACCGTGCGGGGGACGGCGCGGGCGCCCAGGGCGGCAACTTCAGCGGCGGTGCTGGCCAGGGCATCGGCGTCGACGTCCCAGAGGATCACCACCGCGGCGCCTTCCCGGGCGGCGCGGAGGGCGTAGAGCCGGCCCATGCCCATGGCGGCACCGGTGACCAGGGCCACGCCGCCGTCCACGGTGAAGGGAGACGCAGTGAAAGGCGGCATAGTGAAAGGCCGCGCAGTGAAAGGCAGGGCCGCGCGATTGTTCGATGCTGACATTCAGCCATGTTATCCCGGGCCGCGGCGCGGATACGGTAGGTTCGGAGCATGAGACGCGCTGTTTGCCCTGGCTCTTTTGACCCCATTCACAATGGACACCTGGAAGTCATTGCGCGTGCCGCGGGCCTCTTCGACGAGGTGATCGTGGCCGTGTCCACGAACTTTTCCAAGAAGTACCGCTTCAGCCTGGAGGAGCGGATCGACATGGCCAAGGAAACGTTCGCGTCCTTGCGCGGGATCGTGGTCGAACCCGTGGGGGAGGGGCTCCTGGCCGAGTACTGCCGGCAGCGCGGCGTGTCCGCGATCGTCAAGGGCCTGCGTTCGTCCTCGGACTTCGACTACGAGCTGCCGATGGCCACGATGAACCGGCAGCTGACCGGCGTCGAGACGGTGTTCCTGCCGGCGGAAAGCCACTACCTGCACCTGTCCTCCACCCTCATCAAAGAGGTCTTCGCCCTGGGCGGGGACGTCTCGGACTTTGTTCCCCGGTCCGTGTTGAAACGGCTGGCCCCGGGCGAGCCGGTCCCGAACCGGGCGCGCAAAGTGTAAGCTTGACCGGTACTCGGCGGCCTGCTGCCGGTTGCGTGGCCCGAATCCGAGGCGGCTTGTGGTGTGAACCGCCGGCGTGCCCCGGTTTGAGTCCGTCCGGAAGTTCAGGCTAAGATAGTACGTCGGTCATATGTTCAACAGGAGTTCTCATTAAACGAGATGCTAGTTCGCCCTTGGCGTTCGACGTCAAGGACCTCGGACGCAGTCCGGGAAGCATGCGGACGCTGACGGAACATGTACCCGCGCCAAGTGATCTTGGTGTGGCGCTCATTGGCGTGCAGGAAGGCTCGGATGTCGAGCTGGACCTGCGGCTTGAGGCCGTACACGAAGGAATTCTGGTATCAGGAACCGCGCACGTCGAAGTTACTGGCGAATGCGGCCGATGCCTGGATCCCCTTGCGTATGACCAAGAGGTTGATGTGCAAGAACTTTTCTTCTACGAGGATGCTGTGTTCTCCGACGAAGAAGACGAAGAAGAGCAACGTCGAGTCGAGCACGATCTGATCGATCTTGAGCCGGTGTTGCGGGACGCAGTTGTCACCATACTGCCGTTCCAGCCGGTGTGCCGGGAAGACTGCCAGGGCCTTTGCTCCGAATGTGGAGTGCGCCTGGAAGACGAGCCGGGGCATCACCACGAGGTCGTAGATCCTCGCTGGGCCGCCCTGGCTGACTTGGCTAAGCCTGACCGGCAAAACTGATTTGTAAGTGTTTTTCTAGAGAGAAATGAGTTAGCCGTGGCTGTCCCGAAGCGGAAAATGTCTCGCTCGAATACCCGCGCCCGCCGCTCCCAGTGGAAGGCAACTGCCCCCCACCTGGTGAAGACTGTCGAGAACGGCCAGGTCACGTACAGCCTGCCGCACCAGGCAAAGGTCGTTACCGACTCGGCTGGCACTGCGCTGTTCCTTGAGTACAAGGGCCGCAAGGTCGCAGACGTCTAATCCGCCAACAGGCTGAAAAAGATGTCTTCAACTGAAGAGCTTCTGAAGCGTCTCGGTGTCACTATTGACGCCGGGACGCTTCGTCTTGCGCTCACACACCGTTCCTACGCCTACGAAAACGGCGGCATCCCCACCAACGAACGGCTCGAGTTCCTGGGCGACTCCATCCTGGGGTTCTCCGTTACTGACGCGCTGTACCGTGACAACCCCACGCTGCCCGAAGGCGACCTGGCCAAGCGCCGTTCCGCCGTCGTCAGCACCCGGGCGCTGGCCGGCATCGGCCGCAGCATCGGGCTGGGGGACTACATCTACCTTGGACAGGGCGAAAAGCTCACCGAAGGCAAGAACAAGGCCTCCATCCTGGCGGACACCATGGAGGCGCTGATCGGCGCCACCTACCTCTCCAACGACATCGAGACGGCCCGGCAGCTGGTCATGCGGCTGGTCGGCCCGCTGTTGAAGGACGCGGCCGCCCTCGGCGCGGGCACCGACTGGAAGACTTCCATCCAGGAGCTGGCCGCCAGCCGGCAGCTCGGGACCATCAACTACGCGGTCGACGGCTCCGGGCCGGACCACGCCCGGACGTTCGAGGCCGTGCTGCGGATTGGCGGCACGGACTACGGCACCGGCACCGGCAACTCCAAGAAAGAGGCCGAGCAGGAAGCCGCCGCCGATGCCTGGCGCCGGCTGACCGCCCCGTCCGCGCCTGATCCGCAGCAGCTGCAGTCCCAGACCGGCAGCTAGGCGGCGGCGTTGCCTGAACTGCCCGAGGTCGAGGTGGTCCGGCGCGGCCTGGTGAGCTGGGTGCGCGGCCGGACCATCACCTCCGTAGAGGTGCTGGACCCGCGCTCCCTGCGCCGGCACGCCCTGGGCCCGGAAGACTTTGCCGGCAACCTTGAAGGCGCGCGGGTCCTGGACGTGGTCCGCCGCGGCAAATTCCTGTGGATGCCGCTGGCTGACACGCCCGCCCCGTCCGGAAACGGTATCCCGGCCGACGAGTTGGCCGACCAGCCGGCCCCCGCCGTCGCGCTCATGGCCCATCTGGGCATGTCCGGCCAGCTGCTGATGCAGGACCCCGGGGTTCCGGACGAAAAACACCTGAAGGTCAGGCTGCGGCTCAGCCCGGACGACGGCATGCCCGGACAACTCCGGTTCGTGGACCAGCGCATCTTCGGCGGACTGTTCCTCACCACGCTGATCCCCACCGACGACGGCGGCCCCGGCGGCCTCGCCGAATCGCCGCTGCCGCTCATCGCCGAGGAAGCCGCGCACATTGCCCGTGACCCGCTGGACCCCTGGTTCTCCTTCGAAACCTTCTACCGGCGACTGCGGGCCCGCAAGACCGGGCTTAAGCGGGCGCTGCTGGACCAGGGCCTGGTCTCCGGGATCGGTAACATCTACGCGGACGAGGCCCTCTGGAAGGCGCAGCTGCACTTCGCCCGGCCCACCGACACCCTGCGCCGCGCCGACGCGCTGCGGGTCATCGATGCCGCCCGCGAGGTCATGGCGGATGCCCTGGCCGCCGGCGGCACGAGCTTCGATTCGCTCTACGTCAACGTCAATGGAGCCTCCGGGTACTTCGACCGCTCCCTGAACGCCTACGGCCGGGAGGGCCTCGAGTGCAAGCGCTGCGCCGCCGCCGGCCGGGTCAGCCGGCTCTTGCGGGAACAGTTCATGAACCGGTCCTCGTACACCTGCCCCGTCTGCCAGCCCCGGCCTCGGAACGGGCGCTGGTAGGGGGAGTCCGGGCGTAGTGCCCCGCCAGCTTCGCCAGGCCCTCGTCAAGCGAAACGGCGGGGGCCCAGTTGAGGAGTTCACGGGTCTCGCGCTGGTCGAACCAGTGGGCGGTGGAGAGCTGCTCAGCGAGGAATCGGGTCATCGGCGGCTCCCCGGCCCGGCCGGACCGGGACCAGAGCTTCTCCACCACCGATCCTGCAGCGCGCGCGAGGCTGCCCGGCACCGCCCAGGACGGCGCAGGGACGCCGCCCGCGGCGCAAATACCCGCCAGCAGCTCGCCGACAGGGCGGGGTTCGCCGTTGCTGACCACCAGCGCCCGGCCGTGGACGTGCTCCATGCGGTGAAGCGCGGCGACGATGGCCGAAGCGGCGTTGTCCACGTAGGTAGTGTCGATCAGGGCCGCACCGGCGTCGAGCAGCGGCAGGCGGCCGCGGCTGGCACGCTCCAGCACGCGCTCCACCAGCTGCGTGTCGCCCGGGCCCCAGACGACGTGCGGGCGCACCGCCGCGACCCGGAAATCCGGCGAGTCCGCGGCCAGGGCCAGCAGTTCAGCTTCGGCCTTGGTGCGGGAGTAGTCGCTATGCGCGCGGGCCGGGTCCGCTGCCTCGGCGCCGAGTCCGGCGATCGCGGCCCCGGAATTGGCCACGGAGGGGGAGGAGACGAACACCAGTTCCCGCACGCCGGCCTCGCGGGCGGCCAGGAGCAGGCGGCGCGTGCCTTCGACATTCACCGCGTCGAACTCTGCGGCGCGGCCGGTGAAGGACACCTTCGCGGCCAGGTGGATGACGCCCTCGGCGCCGGAGACGGCTCGGCGGACGGCGGCCGCGTCCGCAAGGGACCCTTGGAGGTCCGTAGCGCCGTCGACGCCGGAGGGGCGGCGCTGGAATGTGCTGACGGCGTGGCCCTGCCGCACCAGCAGACGCGCCACTTCCCGCCCGAGCAGTCCGCTCGCGCCGGTGACGAGGACCCTCACGGCGTGCCCGGACGGCCGCCGGCCAGCACCGCCGTAGCCCACCGGGACAGGCGGCTCCTGTCGATCTTGGCGTTGTGGCGGATGTCGGTCGGCTGGGAGGGGACGGCGAGCACGGCGGAGACGCTGACGCCTGCCGCACGGGCGGCGTCCCGGACGCGGCCCGCCAGCTGCGGCGCGGCGGGGCCGGCCCGGCGGACCGGCGGAACGGTTTCGACGACGGCGACGACGGCCTGGGTCCCGGACGGACCGACCCCGACGACGGCGGCCATCCCGACGTCGTCCAGGCGTTCGATGGCCTGCTCGGCGCCCACAGGCGTCACCACAGCGCCCGGCGCCGTCACGACGTGCACGAGGCGTCCTTCCACCCAGAGCCGGCCGGCGGCGTCGAGGTGCCCGACGTCGCCGGTGCGGTGCCATCCGGCCGTGCGGACGCTCTCGCGCTGGGTCAGCCAAAGCCTGTCGTAGGTATCCTTCACGTGCGGGGCGCTGACGAGGATCTCTCCGGTCACTCCAGCCTCCGTGACGGGCTCGTTCCCGGGTGCGGTGCCGTCCGCGGCGAGCGGGATGATGGCCGCCCGGGCGCCGTGCACCGGCCGGCCCACGCATACGCCGTTGCCGGCCCCCGCCACGGTTCCGGCGGCGGCGTCGGCCCCGGCGGCGCGGATCTGTTCGAGGCTGATGTCCGTGACGGGCAGCGCCTCGGTCATCCCGTACGGGGTGTGCAGCGAGGCCCGCGGCAGCAGCCGCTGCACCTCAGCGAGGAGGGCTTCGGGGACCGGCGCGCCGGCGGAGAGCAGCAGCTCCACACGCCCCAGGGCATCGTAACCGGCCCGGCTCAGGCCGGCCCGGGTGGCGAGGACGTTGCGCAGCGCCGCGGGCGAGGCGAAGATCACCGTGGCGTCGATGGCTGCTGCGGCGTCGGCCAGCGCGCKGGCCGACAGGGTGCGGGGCACAGTGACGTCCATGGCGGGCGTCACGGAGACAGCTCCGAGCGCCGGACCCAGCAGGGCGAACGGCGCGAAGCCCGCCACCAGGCGTGCGCCCGGGGCGATCCCCAGCGTTTCGGCCACGGTGTCGCGCATCGCGGCCAGCTGCCGGTGCGTGTAGAGCACGCCCTTGGCGGGACCGGTGGAGCCCGAGGTGAACAGCACGGCGGCGGGGGCGTCCGGGTCCGGACCCGGGCAGGGGAGTTCCGGGCTGAGGCTGGCTCCGCGGCGGGCGAGGGCGGCGAGGGAGGTTTCGACGGCGAGGAGGCGGCGGCGGGCGGCCGGCAGGTCCCGCACGCTGATGCGCCGTCCCGACCAGCCGAGTACCGCGGCGGCCGCCAGGGCCTTGTCGATTCCGATGAGGAAATCCGGGGTGGCGCCCTGCACGGCGCGGCTCAGGCCGCGGGTGCCGAGGCCGGCATCGGCCACGACGACCACCGCGCCGAGCCGCAGGCAGGCGTAGAGGACCACGGTCAGGTCCACGCCCGGCGGAACCATCAGGCTCACCCGGCTGCCGTTCCCGACACCGGCTTCCTGCAGGCCCGCCGCGAGGGCGGCGATGTTCTGTTCCAGCTCCTGCCAGCTAAGCGAGCGGGCGACGCTGCCGTCCGTGCCCATTTCCGCGACGGCGGTATCCCCGGCTGCGGGTCCCGCCGCCAGCTCAGCGAGGGGCGCCCAAAGTGGCGGGGCCCCGCTGCCGGGCTCCAGAGGCCCGGACCCGTAGTCCGGCGACGGGTGGTCGGCCAGCCGGTCGGCCGGTCCGTCGGCCGGGGCGGCTGTCCGCTGCAGGCCGTCTCCGTTGGCCCGGACGCACTCGGCAAGCCACTCGAAGACGGGCGCGGCGATGTCCCGGTCTTCCGCGACCAGGTGGCCGGCACCTTCGAAGCGGTGGACTTTCGCGTCCGGCAGCCGGCCGATGAGGTCCTTGAGGTACCGGTCGGAAAAGATCGGATCCCGCGGGCCCCAGAGCATCAGGGCCGGAGTCCTCAACCCGCGCAGCCCTTCCGCGACGCGGGTCAGCGCCGGGAAGCTGGGATGGGACGCGTCGGCGGGAATGTCCGCGACAAAGTGCCCCACGCCGGCGCGGCGGCCGGCGCCGCGGTAGGGGGCCATGAAGGCCCGCCGGACGTCCGCAGCGAGCGGCGGATGGGCCAGGGCGTGGGTCACCCGCAGGAACGCATCCGACGTCGTCGTTCCCCAGCGGTGCACGGCAGGGTGCAGGGCGAGCCGCAGCGCCGGCGGGACGGGGGTGCCGGCGGGCTGATGGACGGCGGTGTTGGTCAACACCACGCCGGCGAGCTGCTGGGGATGTGCCTCTGCCCAGCCGAGGCTGATTACGCCGCCCCAGTCGTGGCCGACGGTGACGACCGGCCCGTCCAGGCCGAGCGCGGCGGTGAGGTCGCCCAGGTCGTTGATCCGGTCCTCCAGGCGCCGGAACGTGCCGGTGCGCTCGGAGAAGCCCATGTCCAGCTGGTCCACGGCCACGACGCGCCACTGATGTGCGGGGTCGGACCCGGCGGCCAGCAGGGTCCGCCACAGGTAGGACCACGTCGGGTTGCCGTGCACGCACAGCAGGGTGCCGGCAGGAGTCAGGCCGCGGCGCGTGAGCTGGGCACCGTTGTCAAGCAGGTGCCAGCGGCGCACGGTGCCGGGCTCGTCCGCGGCGGAGGTGGACGCCACATCGATGTCGCGCGACCATTCAGGGTCGACGCCGGGCCAGTCCGCGGTTACCAAACGATTTCCACCATGGCGGTGTTCAGGCCGGAACCGACGCCCATGCACAGCACGCGGTCCCCGGTTGCGAGAGTCTGCGCTTCGGCCGCGAGGGTCATGGGGAGGGAGGCCGGGCCCACATTGCCCCAGTGCGGGAACGTGATCGGCACCTTGTCCGGGTCCAGGTCAATGGCGTTGATGATGGCCTGGGTATAGGCAGTGCTCACCTGGTGCGTGACGTAGCGGTCCATCGAGGCCCAGTTCCACTCCGGCTGGGCCTCGTGCCAGGCGTCGACCACAAGCTGCAGGCCGCCGTCGAGCAGGCCTTTGGTGTCGGTGGCCATGCCGTCGATGCTGCCCACGCACAGTTCATGGTGCTCGGTGCCGGCACGCATCACGCCGCCGAGAATCCGGTGCGCCCCTGGATGCTCGTCCGCCGGGCCCAGGACGGCCGCAGCGGCTCCGGAGCCGAGCGTGAGTGTTGCGAACTCGCGGTTGAAGTCCTCGCGGGTCGTCTCGGGCCGCTGCAGCCGGGCCAGGGTGGCCTCCTGCGTTGCCTGGGCATCCTCACCGTTGACGATCATCGCGTACTTGATCTGGCCGGAGTCGATCATGTTGGCCGCGAGCGTCATGCCGTTGACGAATCCGAGGCAGGCGTTGGCCAGATCAAAGTTCATGGCCGACGAAGGCAGCTGTAGTCCGTGGTGGATCTTCACCGCGACGGACGGTTCGAGGTTGCGCCGCGTAACGGACGTGTTGATCAGCAGACCGATCTCGGACGCTTCGATGCCGGACTCGGCCAGGGCCTTGGCGCCCGCCTCGATGGCTGCGTCGTCGAACGATGTTCCGGGGGCCCACCACCGCCGGTGCGTGATGCCTGCGACCCGTTCGAGCAGCTTCGGGGGGACCCCCAGCCGCCGCAGGGTCGTAGCCAGCTTGCGGTCGAAGTCCATGGAACTGACGATCGTCGGAGCTTCGACGCTGCTCACCGATAGTAAAGCGGTGTTGCTGTGCCGGAATGTTGCATTGCCTACCAAAATCAAGCCCCTGTTCATGTCCGTCCTGCGCTCCGGCGGTGGCCGCTCACAAGCCCGAGAGCTTAACTATGCCCCGTGCAGGTCAATTCCCGCATATGCGGCCTACGCCATCCGCCGCGGCTTCGCGCTGTTCTGCGCGGAATGGCCGCAGATGCGCAGTAGATTGTAAGTATCCGGGGCCGCCCCGGACCCCCCGCGTCCGCCCGAATCATGCTTTCGTCGAACAGCGGGCCAGTCCGCCAACCAGGAGAACCGAAGCACCTTGCACCTGAAAAGTCTGACCGTCCGGGGATTCAAGTCGTTCGCCTCAGCGACGACCTTTGAATTCGAACCGGGCGTCACCGCCGTGGTGGGCCCGAACGGCTCGGGCAAATCCAACGTGGTGGACGCGCTGGCCTGGGTCATGGGCGAACAGGGAGCCAAGACCCTCCGCGGCGGCAAGATGGAGGACGTAATCTTTGCCGGTACCTCGGGCCGGCCGCCCCTGGGCCGGGCGCACGTCTCGCTGACCATCGATAACAGCGACGGCGCCCTCCCGATCGAATACAGCGAGGTGACGATCTCGCGCACGCTGTTCCGGACCGGCGGCTCGGAATACGCCATCAACGGGGCCGGATGCCGGCTGCTCGATATCCAGGAACTGCTCTCCGACTCCGGCCTGGGCCGCGAGATGCACGTGATTGTGGGCCAGGGCCAGCTGGACAAGGTCCTGCACGCCACCCCCGAGGACCGGCGCGGCTTCATTGAGGAGGCCGCGGGCATCCTCAAGCACCGCCGTCGCAAGGAAAAAACGGTCCGCAAACTCGAGGCCATGCAGGCCAACCTGTCCCGGCTCAGCGACCTCACCGGCGAAATCCGGCGGCAACTGACCCCGCTGGGCAAACAGGCGGAAGTTGCCCGGCGCGCCCAGAGCGTCCAGTTCGAGGTCCGCGACGCCCGCTCACGGCTCCTGGCCGACGACCTCGTCCAGCTGCAGTCCGCGCTGGCCCAGGACGTAGCGGACGAATCGGCGCTCAAGGCACGCCGCGCCGTCGTCGAACGGGACCTCGAGGCCGGGCGGCAGCGCCAGGCGGTCCTCGAAGGGCTCGCAGCCGAGGCCACGCCCGCGCTGAACGCCGCGCGGGAGAACTGGTATTCGCTCTCCACCGGGCGTGAACGGCTCCGTTCCCTCGGCTCGCTCGCCGAGGAGCGCCGCCGGCTGCTCGGCGCCGCGGACGTGGTTCCGGACACCGGCCGGGATCCGGACCAGCTGGAACAACAGGCCGCCCGCGTCCGCGACGAGCAGGCAGGGCTGGAACGGCAGATCCTGGACCGGACCGAAGCCCTGGACGCCGCGTCAGCCGCCAAACACGACGCCGAACAAGCCGCCGCCGCCGAGGACAAGCGGCTCGCCGCCCTGCTCCGGGCCGCCGCGGACCGGCGTGAAGGCCTGGCCAAGCTCGCCGGGCAGGTCGGCGCGGCACGGTCCCGCGTCGAGTCCGCCCAGTCCGAGCTCGGCCGCCTCCGCGAATCGCAAAAAGCGGGCGAGGAGCGCCGCCGGCAGGCGCACAGCGAGTTCACCGCCCTGGAAGCGCAGGTGGCGGGGGTCGAGGACGGCGAGGAATCGCTCGACGCCGATTACGAGGCCGCGAGCGAGGCCCTCGATACGATCATCGCCGAGATTGATGCCCTGAAGGCGGCCGAGCGGGAGGGCGAGCGGGAACGCGGCGCCCTCATGGCCCGCAGCGACGCCCTCCAGCTGGGCCTGAACCGCAAAGACGGCTCCGGGCACGTGCTCGGCGCGGCCGCCGGGGACCTGGCCGGCGGGGTCCTGGGACCCCTGGCGTCCATGATCACCGTGGAGGCCGGATTCGAGGCCGCCGCCGCCGCCGCACTCGGCAGCGCGTCCGACGCCGTGGTGGTCCGGGACCAGGAAACGGCCGCCGCTGCCGTGCGGCTGCTGCGCGCGGACGACGCCGGCCGTGCCGCGCTGCTGCTCGCCGGCACCCCGGCCGGGTCACCGCCGCTGTTGGCCGCTGCGCTGTCGGCCGATGCATTAACCGGCGGCAGCACGCTTCCCGTTGGCGCGCGCTGGGCCGTGGACCTGGTCTCGGCTGATGGGCCGGACGGCGCCGGCCTGCCGCTGCCGGCCCTGCTGGCCGGCGTCGCCGTCGTCGAGGACCTGGACGCCGCGGCGCAGCTGATCGCCGCGCGTCCCGAACTCACCGCCGTGACCCGGGCCGGGGACGTCTTCACGGCGCTGACCGTCACCGGCGGGTCCGCGTCGGCGCCGTCGCTGCTGGAAGTCCAGGCCGCCGTCGACGACGCCGCCGCGAAGCTGGCCGCCGTCACTGCCGCGCTCGAACGCAACCGCTTCGCCCTCTCCACCGCCCGGACCCGGCGCGCCGAAGCCCAGGACCGTGCCGACGCGGCCCTCGCGAAACTCCACGACTCCGACGCGAAACTCGCGGCCGTCGCCGAACGCCTGGGCCACCTGAACGCCGTGCTGCGCAGCGCCGTCGCCGAAAGTGAGCGCCTGGCCGCGTCCCTGTCCCGGGCTGAGGCCCAGATTGTCAGCGAACAAAGTGCGCTGGAAGCGGTGGCGGCCCGGCTCGCCGCGGCCACCGAGGCCCCCGCGGAGCAGGAACCCTCCCCGGAGCACCGCGACGCCCTGGCCCTGGCCGCCTCGCTGGCCCGCACGGCCGAGATGGAGGCCAGGCTCGCCCTGCGCAGCGCCGAGGAACAGCTCACGGCCACCCGCAACCGGGCGGCCTCGCTGGAACGGGCCGCCGCCACCGAACGCCGCGCCCGCGAGGAAGCCGCGGAACGCGCCCACCGCCGCAGGCTCCAGGCCCGGCGCGCCGCCGCCGTCGCCGTCGCCGTGCAGCAGGTCATCGGGTTCATTGACGTCTCCGTGGAACTGGCCCGCCGGGAGCGGGACAGCGCCGAGGAACGCAAGGACGCCATGGACCGGGAACTGGCCGGGGTCCGCACCGGCAACGACGCCCTGGCCCGCGAACTGGCCGAACTCACCGACTCCGTGCACCGCGACGAGCTCGCCCGCACCCAGCAGCGGCTGCGGATCGAGGCGCTGGAACTGAAGAGCGTGGAGGAGCTCGGGCTGACCGCCGGGCAGCTCGTGGCCGACTTCGGACCCGACCAGCCCGTCCCGGTCCCGGCCGGCGACTCCGCGGACAAATGGGCCGCACTGCGCGCCCCGGTGGACGAGGACGGCCGTGAGATTTCCGAAGGCAAGCCCTTCGTCCGGGCCGAGCAGGAAAAACGGCTCAAACGCGCCGAACGCGACCTCGCCGCCCTCGGCAAGGTCAACCCGCTGGCGCTGGAGGAGTTCGCCGCGCTGGAAGAGCGCCACCAGTTCCTCAGCACCCAGCTCGAAGACCTTAAGTCCAGCCGCAAGGACCTGCTGGACATCATCAAGGAAGTCGACGACCGCGTCCAGAAGGTCTTCGCCGAGGCGTTCGAGGACACCTCCCGGCAGTTTGTCCGCGTCTTCGCCCGGCTGTTTCCCGGCGGCGAGGGCCGGCTGGTCCTGACCGACCCCACCGACATGCTCACCACCGGCATCGAGGTCGAAGCCCGCCCGGCCGGCAAGAAAATCAAGCGGCTCTCGCTGCTTTCCGGCGGCGAACGCTCCCTGACGGCCGTGGCGCTGCTGGTGGCCATCTTCAAGGCACGGCCCTCGCCCTTCTACGTCATGGACGAGGTCGAGGCCGCCCTCGATGACACCAACCTGGGCCGGCTCATCACCATCTTCGAAGAGCTCCGCGAATCCAGCCAGCTGATCGTCATCACGCACCAGAAGCGCACCATGGAAGTCGCCGACGCCCTCTACGGCGTCACAATGCGCGGCGACGGCGTCTCCACGGTAATCAGCCAGCGGCTCAGTGCGGAGATCTAGGCAAACGTCCAAGTCCCGGCAGGGCGGCGTCCACGCGCAACAAAAGCGCTGGCCACGGCCCATTTGGGGATTGTGAGAAGCTAGGGGAGTGAACGATATCCTCCCCATCATTCTGCCCATTTTCGCTGTCCTGGTGGTCCTCGGTGTGCTGATCCCGGTGCTCATGAAGACCCGGAAGAGCTCCAAGACCTACACCGGCCCGCGTGACGCAAACGACCCCGTGCAGGCCCCGGGAGCCGGAACCCTTGTGGAGGACCGTCCCGCGCAGGCACCGGCACCGGCACGGACCGCGCCGGACGGCGTCGAACTCGAAGAACCAACCCTCGAGGTTCCGGACGACGCAGCCGGGCTGGAAACCGTGCCGGTGGAGACCCCGCTGCCGGTGGCTGGGCGGCTGATGCGGCTGCGCGAGCGGCTGGTCAAGTCCAACAACATCCTGGGCAAGGGGCTCCTGGCCCTGCTCTCGGCGGACAAGATCGATGAAAACGTCTGGGATGAGGTCGAGGAAACCCTGCTGCTGGCCGATCTCGGCACCGAACCGACCATGCAGCTTGTGGACTCGCTCCGCGAACGCGTCAAGGTGATGGGCACGCGGGACCCTGAGCACGTCAAGGCCCTGCTCCGCGAGGAACTCATCAAGCTCGTGGACCCCACCATGGACCGGAGCCTGAACGTCGAGCGCCACGGCGACAAGCCCGCCGTCATGATGGTTGTCGGCGTCAACGGCGTTGGCAAGACCACCACCGTGGGCAAGCTCGCCCGCGTGCTCGTGGCCGAGGACAAGGACGTGCTGCTGGGCGCGGCCGACACCTTCCGCGCCGCCGCGGCCGAGCAGCTGGCCACGTGGGGCCAGCGCGTCGGCGTGCCCACCGTGAAGTCGGACATCGACGGCGCGGACCCCGCCTCGGTGGCCTACGAGGCCGTCAAGGCCGGCATCGACCAGGAAGTCGACGTCGTCATGATCGACACCGCGGGGCGCCTGCAGAACAAGGTGGGCCTCATGGACGAGCTCAGCAAGGTCAAGCGGGTCATCGAAAAGCTTGCCGAGGTGGACGAGGTGCTGCTGGTCCTGGACGCCACCACCGGCCAGAACGGACTCAACCAGGCCCGGGTGTTCTCCGAGGTCGTGAACATCACCGGGATCGTCCTGACCAAGCTGGACGGCACCGCCAAGGGCGGGATCGTCGTCGCCATCCAGAAGTCCCTCGGGGTCCCGGTGAAGCTGATCGGCCTGGGTGAAGGCGCCGACGACCTCGCGCCGTTCGACGCCGAAGGCTTCGTGGATGCGCTGCTGAACTAGCACGCACCGCCACAAAAAGTGCCCCGGTCCTGTCTGGACAGTTCAGACAGGACCGGGGCACTTTTTGCTCAAGTGGCTAGTACTTGAAGTTCAGGACCGTCACTGTTCCGGCGGTCAGCTGGAGCTGCTGGGTCGGGGACTTGTACGCGAACCCCGGGACCGTGGCGCGCTTGGCGAGGGGCTTGGGCTCGGTCTTGGCGCCGTCGATGACGGTCTGGTTCTCGGCTGAGTAGCTGGGGCCGCTGAGCTGGGTCATGGTCCCGGTGACCGGTTTGCCCGGCAGGTTCAGGGTGACGGAAGTCTGCGCGGCCTTTTCGGGGTCGTTTTCGTTGATGATCACAACGCTCGTGCTGCCGTCCGCGTTCTGCAGCGCGTAGCTGAACGCCGGGCCGCCTCCGGAGCTGTTCACTTTCATAAACTTGCCGGCCTCGAGCTCGGCCACCATGGAGATGCCGAAGAAGTTGGCCCGGCCGGACATCTGGCCGTTGCCGAACGGGTAAGCTCCGGCGCTGCAGATGGCGGACAGGGGCGGGCCGCCCTTGCACGTCAGCAACGAGCTGTGGAAGCCGATTCGGGTGATGCCCAGCTGGGCGGCGGTGAGGGCATAGTCTGCCGCCCACAGCGCAGATGCGTGGGTACGGGAGGTCTCATTGGAACCGGGGCACGCCGAGATCCCGGTTTCCGGAATCCAGGTTTCCAGGCCGGCGGCCTGACCCACCGCGAGGGCCGCCTTCTGGTAGTTCACGCTACGGTCGTGCATCGTTCGGCTCATCGCGTTTGCCAACGTAGGCGAGTCCTGGGGCAAGCCGCCGTCACAGTTCGAGAGCGGGTAGTGGTGGAACGTCAGGATCTTCTTCTGCGGGAGGTCCGCGTCGACGAACGGCTGCCACCACTTCTGGTCGTAGGCGCCCGGGCCGGAGATGGGCACGTTGGGCGCCACTGCATAGATTGCGGCCGCGTAGTCCTTCAGTTCCCGGATGTACTGCTCCAGGCTGTAGCCGCTGCCGCTTTTGACGTCGTTGAACACGAAGCCGTTGGGCTCATTGCCCACGGTGATGCTCAGCAGCCGGTTGCCGAGGATCGCCGAGGCGTTCTTGGCCATGTCCGCTGCCCGGGCCGGATTGTAGTGGCCCAGGTCCACTGTGAGGCTGACCTTGGCATCCCCGGCCTCCAGCAGGGTCTTGAGCCGGACCAGGTCTTCCGGGCCCACGGCCTTGACCGGGTGAGTCTTGTCGCCCTTGTAGTCGGCGGGGACGGCCTCGCCGCTGGATGTCCAGAAAAAGCGCCGGTCCACGGCGTTGCCGCCGAAACGCAGGACCGGCTCGTCGATCTCCTGGAGCAGCTTGACCATCGACGCGTTGTCGCTGCTGAGGTCGGGATCGGCCAGATCCGTGGCCTCCAGGGAAATTCCCGTCATGCCCTTGTTCAGGGAGGTGCCCACGAGGTCGTTGGAGACATCGACCTTGAGGGGTTCGACCTTTTCCAGCGGCGAACCGGCCGGCGGACCCGGCTGGGCGTAATAGGTGACGGGCGGTCCCACCTCGGCAGGGGCGAGCGACGGTGCCGACTGGGTGGGGGAAGAAGCGGCCGGCGGTGCCGGCGTCGGGTTTCCGAGGGCGAGGGGAATCAGTACTGCTGCGGCGACGGCGACAATTCCGGCGCCGGCGATCAACCCTGCGCGCTTCCTGTTTCCCGCGCTCTTAGCGGCGTTGGCGGGTTGGGCGGGGTCGGGGCTTTCGGCTTTCCCGGGGGAAGAGTCGAATTTGGCCATGGGGGATTACCTCCGGAAGTTTGTGGCACGTGCCCCCAGCTTAGCCAAGGGCGGAGGCCGCCGCTGACCGGCAGGCCCTGGACGACGTCCTGTGCAGGGTCACGGACAGGGTTCCGGTGGAGGCGTTGCCCAGAGCCGACCAGTGGCGGCAACGGCGCAGGTCAGGCGCGGTCCGGCGCCGGACGGCGGAACGTTTCGCGGGCCGGCAACCACACGGCGGCGGCGGCCAACAGGATGCCGCCGGTGACCCCAAAGGCCCAGCCGTAGCCCAGCCGGTCCGCCAGCAGCCCGGCCACCACCGGTCCGACGATCGCGCCGCTGTCGGAGGCCATCTGGAAGACGGCCAGGACGCGGCCGCCCGAGCGCTCGTTGCCGATCACGTCGGCGATGGCGGCCTGCTGGGCCGGTCCGAGCAGTCCCGAGCCGATCCCGGCGCAGGCGGAGGCGAGCAGGAACCAGGGCAGCTGGTGCGTGAACCCGATGGCCGCCGTGGCGGTGCCGGTGACCAGCAGTCCGGCCAGCAGGAGCGGCTTGCGGCCGAGGCTGTCCGCGAGCCGGCCGGAAAACGTCAGCGCCACCGCGTTGCCGCCGGCAAACACCGCCAGTGCCCAGCCGGCGGATTCCGGCCCGGCGCCGAGCGCCACGACGGCGAAGAGCGGGACTGTGGCCATCCGCACCCCAAAGGTGGCCCAGCCGTTGGCAAAGCTCGAAAACAGGCCGGCCCGGTAGGCGCTGTCCCGCAGCGCGTC
This sequence comes from Arthrobacter sp. P1_H7, assembly GCF_056405215.1. Taxonomy (NCBI): domain Bacteria; kingdom Bacillati; phylum Actinomycetota; class Actinomycetes; order Micrococcales; family Micrococcaceae; genus Arthrobacter; species Arthrobacter sp. P1_H7. Next base: position 149,700 of record NZ_JBFUCO010000005.1, read on the forward strand.
CTTCAGTGCCATCGCCGGGGCTGTGGCGCCGGGCTGCCGCGAGGCGGCGGGGACGTGGCTGAGCTGGGTCTGCACCACGAGGGCGGCCAGCACCAGGGCCGCCGCGTAGGCCAGGAACGGCACCCGCAAACCGAAGCTGGCAAGCATCCCGCCGACGATTGGGCCGCAGACGTTGCCGATCAGGAACGCGGAGGCATAGGCCCCGGAGACCCGGCCGCGGCTTTCCGGCGGCGCGAGCCGGACCACAAGCGCCATGGACGCCACCGTGAACATCACCGAACCAGCCCCGCCCAGGCCGCGGAAGACCAGCAGCTGCCAGTAGTCCTGGGCGAAGGCGCAGGCCGCCGTGGACGCGGCGACGATCAGCAGCCCGGCCACATAGACCGGACGTTCGCCCAGCTTCACGATCAGGGCGCCGCCGGCCGGGGCGAAGACGAGCCGCATGAACGCGAAGATGCTCACGATCACGGCCGCCGCGGTCGCCCCGACGTCGAACGTGGTGGCGAACTGGGGCAGAACCGGTGCCACGAGGCCGAAACCGATCGCAATCAGGAAGGCCGCCACCAGCATCACCTTGATGTCCCGGGGCAGCCGGGAGCGGCCCGGGGCCCGGGAGGGCACCTTGGCTGCGGCGTCGCCGGCGGGGCGGGAGGTCTTGCTCATAATGCGTTCGTCCTTGGGAAGATGCGGGGCCGGCTGGCGGCGGGTCCAACTAGTGCGGGAATGATCCGCTGAAACATAACCGTAACAAGTGTGAGATGCACCATTTACGTCCGGGAGGTTCTTGTAACAACCCGGCAATGTAAATCCTCCGCCAGCGAAACACTGCCCCGCGAAACTCTTTCTAGAACGCAAATAAATGCGTTGGGACCGGCGGACTACTCCGCACCTAATAGCAAGAGAGGACGTAGACCATGGAACTCACCGCAGGTCTCGTTTGGCTCCTGGTCGCCGCGGCACTCGTGCTGTTCATGACCCCGGGCCTGGCATTCTTCTACGGCGGCATGACCCGCGCCAAGTCGGCTTTGAACATGATGATGATGAGCTTCGTAGCCATTGGAACCGTCAGCATCATGTGGATCCTGTGGGGCGCTTCGATGGCTACAAGCAACGAAGACAACTTCTACCAGATCTTCGCCAACCCGTTCAGCCACTTCGGCCTGCACGGCTTCACCGAACCGGCTGACCTGCTCAAGGTCGGCTACGCGGCCACCTTCGCGATCATCACGGTGGCACTGATCTCCGGTGCGGTCGCCGACCGCGCCAAGTTCTCCGCCTGGGTGGTCTTCACGCCCATCTGGGCCACCCTGGTCTACGCGCCGCTGGCCTTCATGGTCTGGGGTGGAGGACTCTTCTCCGCCAGTGGCTGGTTCGGCCAGACGTTCGCGCCGGTCATCGACTTTGCCGGCGGCACCGTGGTCCACATCAACGCCGGCGTCGCCGGCCTGATCCTGGTCCTGATCATCGGCAACCGCAAGGGCTTCGGCAAGGACCCGAACCACCGCCCGCACAACATTCCGTTCGTCATGCTCGGCGCCGCAATCCTGTGGTTCGGCTGGTTCGGCTTCAACGCCGGTGCCGCTGCCACTGTGGAGCAGGCCGGCCTGATCTGGATCAACACCCTGGCCGCCCCGGCCGCCGCCATGCTTGGCTGGCTCGCCGTGGAGCGCTTCCGCGACGGTCACCCGACCTCCCTCGGTGCCGCTTCCGGCGTGGTCGCCGGCCTGGTGGCCATCACCCCGGCCTGCGCCAACGTCTCCCCGCTGGGTGCGATCGCCCTCGGCGTCGCGGCCGGTGTGGCCTCGGCGCTCGCCGTCGGCCTGAAGTTCAAGTTCGGCTACGACGACTCGCTCGACGTCGTGGGTGTCCACCTCGTCTCCGGTGTTGTCGGCACGGTCGCAATCGGCTTCCTTGCCACCCCGACCCAGGGCACGGCGGGCCTGTTCTACGGCGGCGGCACCACGCAGCTGGTCGCCCAGACCCTCGCGGCACTGATGGCCATCGTCTTCACCGCCGTGATGACTTTCATCATCGCCTTCCCGATCCACAAGTTCATGGGCTTCCGGGTTTCCCAGGAACAGGAAGTTGTCGGTGTGGACCTGAGCCTGCACGCAGAGACCGCCTACGAGTTCGGCGTCGGCGGGCATGGCGGCAGCTTCCAGCCGCTGCACGAACTGATCACGGGCAAGCCGATGAGTGAAGAGGCAGCCGCCGAAGTGCCGGTGGACGCCGAGTCCAACGGCAAGCAGAACGCAACAGGCAAGGAAAGTGTGGGGGCATGAAACTGATCACGGCAATCGTCCGACCGGAAAAGCTTGAGGCTATTCGCGAAGGCCTGGAAGCCTACGGCGTGCAGGGCCTCACGGTCAGCGCGGCCAGCGGCTACGGCCGGCAGCGCGGGTACACCGAGGTGTACCGCGGGGCCGAGTACAACGTGGACCTGCTGCCCAAGATCCGGGTGGAAGTCCTGGCCACCGACGAACAGGCGGACGACATCCTCGATGTCATCATCGCCAGTTCCAACACGGGCCGGGCCGGCGACGGCAAAGTCTGGACGATGGATGTGTTCGAGGCTGTCAGGGTCCGCACCGGAGAGCGTGGTGCGGCAGCGATCTAGCTGCTCCCCGCTCCACTCCCTGAACGGGAGAAGGGCACGGCACTGACATAGCACTGACACAGCACTGACACAGCGGGGCGGCGGCGCGGGGGCGCCGGCCAGCCCTCCGGCCCCGGGGTCCCGGCCGGATATTCCTCCAGCGGGACATGACCGGCGGTCCAGGATTTCAGCACCGGCGCCAGGATCCGCCAGCAGTCTTCGGCCGTGTCCGCCCGCACCGAGAGCAGCGGATCGCCGGTCAGCACGCCCTCGAGCACTTCACCGTAGGGGAGGAGTTCGGAGGCGCTCAGTTCGGCCTGCAGCGTGGCCCGGTCCAGGCTCAGGACATTGCCGGGGCCGTTCACGTCGACGTCGAACTGCAGCGTGTCCGGGCCAAAGCCGATCCGCAGCTGGTTGGGGGCGTCCACACCGGTGAACCCCTTCGGAAGGTGCGGCACCGGCCGGAAGGTCACCACAGCCTCCTTGCGCTTTTGGCCCAGCGCCTTGCCTGAGCGCAGGATGAACGGCACGCCCTGCCAGCGCCAGTTGTCGATCCCCACCTGCACCTCGGCCAGGGTTTCGGTGCCCCTGGATGCGTCCACGCCCTCCTCCCGGGCATAGTACGGAATGTCCCGGCCGTTGATCGAACCCGCCGTGTACCGGGCCCGGCGGCTGCTTTGGCGGTAGGGGGCCTTGATGCTGCTGGCCCGCAGCACGGTGGCCACGGCATCGCGAAGGTCGCGTTCGTCCACGGATGCCGGCGGCTCGATCGCCATGAGGGCCATGATCTGCAGCAGGTGGCTCTGGATCATGTCGCGGAGCGCTCCGGCGCCGTCGTAGTAGCGGGCGCGGCCTTCGAGGGCCAGGTCCTCGTCGAAGATGATCTCGACCTTTTCGATGTTCTGCCGGTTCCACACCGGCTCCAGGAACGTGTTCGCGAAGCGCAGACCAAGAATGTTCAGGACCGTTGCCTTGCCGAGGAAGTGGTCCACGCGGTGGATGTGGTCCTCCGGGACCAGCGCGGCCAGCGTCGTGTTCAGGTGCCGCGCCGACTGCTCGTCGGAGCCGAACGGCTTCTCCATGACCAGCCGGGTGCCGGCGGGCACGTCCTCCGGCGCCAGGGCCTCGCACGCGAGCTGGCTGACGCGCGGCGGCAGGGCGAAATAGACGGCCACGGGCCCCTCCAGTTGCGCCAGCAGCCCGGCGAGCTGGCCCTCGGCGGTCACATCGAGCTGGTGGTACGTGCTCTCCTGGCGGACCCGCTTGAGCTCGCGCCTGCCGTGGGCGTCGGCCGTGGAGTCCTCGTCCGCGAACGACTCCTCGATCCGGCCAAGCCACTGCTCCGGCGTCCAGGGGTCCGATCCCGCTCCCGCCATGGTGAGGCCGTCGGCGCGGCCCCGGGCCACCAGGCGGGCAAGCCCCGGTAACAGGAGCCTTCCGGTGAGATCGCCGGAAGCGCCCAGGATGAGCAGGGTTTTTACAGTTGTTTGGCTGGTCACCTACGCCAGCATGCCATCTTGAAGGCGCATCTTGGTACCCTAGATAGTCGAGTCCTGTTGTCGAGGCGGTTCGTCCAGGCGAATACCAGTCGCGACGCTGGCGTGCCGCACCGGCCGCCACCTGTAGATCCACTGAAAGAAGTGCACGGCGCGTGTTCAATTCACTCTCTGACCGGTTGACAGCAACCTTCAAGAATCTGCGTGGCAAGGGCCGCCTGACCGAGGCGGACGTTGACGCCACAGTCCGCGAGATCCGGCGTGCCCTCCTGGACGCCGATGTCGCCGTGCCCGTGGTCCGGGAGTTCACCGGCCGCGTGCGCGAGCGTGCCCTCGGCGCCGAGGTCTCCGGGGCGCTGAACCCGAGCCAGCAGATCGTGAAGATCGTCAACGAGGAACTCGTCGAGATCCTCGGCGGCGAAACCCGCCGGATCCGCCTGGCCAAGACCGGCCCCACCATCATCATGCTGGCCGGTCTCCAGGGCGCCGGCAAGACCACCCTGGCCGGCAAGCTGTCTAAGTGGCTCAAGTCCCAGGGCCACAGCCCGATGCTGGTGGCCTGTGACCTCCAGCGCCCCAACGCCGTCACCCAGCTGCAGGTGGTCGGCCAGCGCGCCGGCGTACCCGTCTTTGCCCCGCACCCGGGCGCCACGTCCACCGAACTGGACCACCCGGCCGGCGACCCTGTCGCCGTCGCCCGCGCCGGCGTCGAGGAAGCCAAGCGCACCCTCCACGACGTCGTGATCGTGGACACCGCCGGCCGTCTCGGCGTCGACGCCGACATGATGGAGCAGGCGCGCCAGATCCGCCGCGCGATCGTCCCGAACGAAGTCCTGTTCGTGATCGACTCCATGATCGGCCAGGACGCCGTCAACACGGCCCTGGCCTTCGACGAGGGCGTCAACTTCACCGGCATCGTGCTCTCCAAGCTCGACGGCGACGCCCGCGGCGGTGCCGCGCTCTCCGTCGCGTCGGTGACCGGCAAACCGGTGATGTTCGCCTCCACCGGCGAAGGCGTGGACGACTTCGAGCTCTTCCACCCGGACCGCATGGCCTCGCGCATCCTGGACATGGGTGACGTCCTCACCCTGATCGAGCAGGCCGAGAAGTCCTGGGACAAGGATGAAGCCGCCCGGATGGCGAAGAAGTTCGCCGACCAGGAAGACTTCACCCTCGATGACTTCCTCGCCCAGATGCAGCAGATCCGCAACATGGGCTCCATGAAGAAAATGCTCATGATGATGCCCGGTGCGCAGAACATCCGCCAGCAGCTGGAGCAGTTCGACGAGCGCGAGATCGACCGCGTCGAGGCCATTGTCCGCTCGATGACCCCGCACGAGCGCGTGGCTCCGAAGATCATCAACGGCTCCCGCCGGGCCCGTATTGCCCGCGGTTCCGGCGTGCACGTCTCCGAGGTCAACGGACTGCTGGAACGCTTTGCCCAGGCCCAGAAGATGATGAAGAAGATGGCCGCCGGCGGCGGGATGCCCGGCATGCCGGGGATGCCCGGCATGGGCGGCGGGGCTCGCAAGGGCGCCAAGCCCGCACCCAAGAAGAAGGCCCGCTCCGGCAACCCGGCCAAGGCGGCGCAGGAACTGCGCGACGCTGAGGCCAGGCGTGCCGCCGGCCCCAAGGCGCTGCCCACCGGAGCCTCGTTCGGCCAGCAGGGCGGCGACTTCGACCCGTCCCAGCTGAACCTGCCCAAGGGCTTCGACAAGTTCCTCGGCGGCAGCAAGTAGCCGCAAGTGCTGACGGCCGCCGGCACTGTGTCGCCGGCGGCATCAGCACTGAAGTGCCATAGGGTTAGACAATGTTCAAGCAGCGCGTAGTCTTCGTCCACGGGGACGGCAGCTTCGGCGCCGCCGCGTGGCCAAAACAGCACGGAATGGCGCTGGACTACGACGCCCTGTTCCTGCGGCGGCACGGGTTTGACGCCGTCGCCGAACCGCTCGAATCCAACTTCGCCGCCGACGCCGCCATCGTGCTCGCGTCGCTGGCAGACGACGGGCGCGGCGAGGCCGGCGGCCACGTGGTGGCCCACTCGCAGGGCGCGATCGCCGCGATGATGGCCGCCGTCGAGCGGCCCGACCTCGTCCAGTCGCTGACCCTGGTGGAACCTGCCTGCCTGTCCCTGACCGCGGAACTCCCGGCCACCGCCGCGCACCGGGCCCTCATGCAGCCGCTCTTCGACGTCCGCCACAACCTTAGCGACGACGACTTCCAGCGGGAGTTCATCCGCCGCGCGTTCGCGGCGGATGCCCCCGGGGCCACGACGCCGGAAGCCCTCCGGGCGGCGCGCCGGCTCCGCCTGCAGGCGCCGTCATGGGAAGCCCCGCTGCAGATCGTGCCGGGCGTGCCGACCCTGGTCCTGACCGGCGGCTGGGAACCGCTGTATGAGGAAATCGCCGGCTACCTGCGCGAGACCGGCGCCCTGCACCGGACCGCGCCGGGAGGGCACCGGCCCCAGGATTCAGCCGAAGGGGACCGGGCCATCCGCTCCTACATCGCCGGGGTCAGCCGGCGCCAGCACGCCCGGGCCTCCTAGGAAGCTGCGGGTCCGCCCACCGAGGGCTGCGGCAGGTAGACCCTGCCGCCCGAGGCGAGGAACTCGTTGCTCTTCGCCCGCATTCCGGCCGCCCTCTCTGTAAGGGCGGCCTGCGAGTCTGCTGATCCGTATTCGTCCCGGATGTCCTGGCTGATCCGCATGGAGCAGAACTTCGGACCGCACATCGAGCAGAAGTGGGCCGTCTTGGCCGGCTCGGCGGGAAGCGTCTCATCGTGGAAGGCCTCTGCCGTCACCGGGTCCAGGGACAGCGCGAACTGGTCCCGCCAGCGGAATTCGAACCTTGCCTTGGACAGGGCATCGTCGCGTTCGTGCGCGCCGGGGTGGCCTTTGGCGAGGTCCGCGGCATGGGCCGCGATCTTGTAGGTGATCACACCCGTCTTCACGTCGTCCTTGTTCGGCAGTCCGAGGTGTTCCTTGGGCGTGACGTAGCAGAGCATGGCGGTGCCGTAGCGGGCGATCTCGGTGGCGCCGATCGCCGAGGTGATGTGGTCATATCCCGGTGCGATGTCCGTGACCAGCGGCCCGAGTGTGTAAAACGGGGCGCCCTTGCAGAGTTCCTGCTGGCGCTCCACGTTTTCCCGGACGAGGTGGAAGGGCACGTGCCCGGGGCCCTCCACCATGACCTGCACATCGAATTCCCAGGCCCGCTGCGTGAGCTCAGCCAGGGTGTCCAGTTCGGCGAACTGTGCCGCGTCGTTGGCATCCGCCGTCGCGCCCGGCCGCAGCCCGTCGCCCAGGGAGAAGGCGACGTCGTACCGCGCGAAGATCTCGCACAGCTCGTCGAAGTGGGTGTACAGGAAGTTCTCCCGATGGTGCGCCAGGCACCAGCCGGCCATGATGGAACCGCCCCGGGACACGATGCCGGTGACCCGGTTGGCCGTCAGGGGTACATACCGCAGCAGGACCCCGGCGTGGATGGTCATGTAGTCCACGCCCTGCTCGCACTGTTCGATCACGGTGTCCCGGAAGATCTCCCAGGTCAGGGTGTTCGCCTCGCCGTTGACCTTCTCCAGCGCCTGGTAGATCGGGACCGTGCCGATGGGGACGGGGGAGTTGCGGATGATCCACTCGCGCGTGGTGTGGATGTCGTCCCCGGTGGAGAGGTCCATGACGGTGTCCGCGCCCCACTGCGTGGCCCACTGGAGTTTGTCGACCTCCTCGGCGATGGAGCTGGTCACGGCGGAATTGCCGATATTGGCGTTGATTTTCACCAGGAACGCCTTGCCGATGATCATCGGCTCGGATTCGGGGTGGTTGACGTTGTTGGGAATGATCGCCCGGCCCGCGGCCACCTCGCTGCGCACCAGCTCCACATCGCAGTTCTCGCGCAGCGCGACGAACCGCATTTCCTGGGTGATGACACCGTCCCGGGCGTACCGCATCTGCGTGACGGTCCTGCCCTCGACGGCCCGGCGCGGCACCGGCCGGCCGCCCCGCCACTCGGCCGACGCCGCACCGCGGCGCACCGCCGACTTGCCGTCGTCGAGCAGCTCCCGTTCCCGGCCGGCGTAGGGTTCGGTGTCCGCCCTGGCCTCAATCCAGGGCGTGCGGAACGGCTCCAGCCCGCGGACCGGATCGCTGCCCGGTCCGGCCGTGCGGTACACCCGGAACGGCGGGTTCCGGACACCGCCCGGCGAGGGTTCCAGGGCGATTTCGGTCACCGGGACGCGGATGCCGTGGTCCGGGTCCGTGGTGAAGGCCAGCGAGTGGGACTTCAGCGACTGTGTGGGGGCCGCAGGCTGGTTTTGGACAGGGCTGTGCTGTGTCAGTTGGGTGTTCACGGAAATACTCACTTCCTTCGCCGGCATTACCCGGACAGGTTCAACGGTCGCAGGCTGCGTCAGCCCGATCTCAGCCCCTGCAGGGGCACCCGTGTGGTCGTAGACGAAGCTACCATGCGCCTCCGGCCGGCCGTCGAGTGTGACGCGGACGGTAGGACCGCGGTGTTAGCGTGGCACTGTGACCCCGCCCAAGGCCGTGCCCCGCATCAGGACGGCGGCGCCGGAAGATTTCCCGGCGTTGACGGCTATCGAGGCCGTGGCAGACGGCGTCCTGATAAAGGAACTGGGGAACCGGGCGCTCCCGGCTCCGGAGTTGACGACGCCGGTCGAGCCGCTGTTCATACTGGTCGCCGGAACCCCGCCTGTAGGCTTTGCCCGCGTTGACGCACTCGGCGGCCAGGCCCATCTGGAGCAACTCTCCGTACAGCCGGACTTCGGCAGGCGGGGGATCGGACGGTCGCTGGTGGAGGCGGCCCTCGACGCTGCCCGGGACCGCGGCTATCCCTGGATGACGCTTTGCACTTCCCAGCCGTTCCGTTCAACGCCCCGTTTTACGCGAGCTGCGGGTTCGAGGAATTCGCCCGGCCGGGGCCGGCGCTGGCTGCCCTGCAGATCCACGAAGCGCAGCTGGGGCTCGATGATCTGGGCCCGGATTGTCATGCGGATTAGGCTTTAGGCCATGACCAGCATCATCGAGTTCAGCGGGCCCATCCTCACGGCGGCGGACCAAATCGGCCACGGGCTGTGGTCGGTGGAGGGCCGGTTGACCTTCCACCGGCCCGCGGCCGCGCCGGAGCTCGTGCTCGACGGCTGGGTCATTCCCGGCCTCGTGGACGCGCACTGCCACATCGGCCTCGGCCCGGGCGGGGACGTTACCGAGGACACCGCGGAATCCCAGGCCCTGGCGGACCGCAACGCCGGGACGCTGCTGGTCCGTGACGCCGGCGCCGTCCACGACACACGCTGGCTCCAGCAACGCGCGGACCTTCCCCGGATCATCCGCTCCGGCCGGCACCTCGCCAGGACCCGGCGCTACCTGCCGGGCCTGGCCGTCGAGGTCGAGCCGGAGGATCTTGTTGAGGCCGTGCGGAAGCAGGCCCGCGCGGGCGACGGCTGGGTCAAGCTCGTGGGGGACTGGATCGACCGCGACGCCGGCGATCTCGCCGCCAGCTTTCCCGCCACGACAGTCAAGGACGCCGTGCAGGCCGCCCACGATGAGGGTGCCCGCGTCACCGCCCACTGCTTCGCCGAGGACACCCTCGATGACATGCTCGATGCCGGGATCGACTGCATCGAGCACGCCACCGGGCTGTTGCCGCGGCATCTGCCGCGCTTCCTCGAACAGGGCGTCCCGATCGTGCCCACCCTGATCAACATCGCCACGTTCCCGGACATCGCGGCCCGGGCGGAGGCCAAGTTCCCCCGCTACGCCGCCCACATGCGCTCGCTGTGGGAGCGGCGGGCGGAGCGGATCCTCGAAGCCCACGAGGCCGGGGTGGCGATCTACGCCGGTACCGACGCCGGCAGCGTGATCAGCCACGGCAGGATCGTCGACGAGATCCAGGCCCTGCACGCCGCCGGCCTTCCCGCCGCGGCCGCCCTCGACGCCGCGGCCTGGTCCGCGCGGACCTGGCTCGGCGCGGAGTCCATCGGTGAAGGGGCAAGCGCGGATGTCCTGCTCTGCGCTGAGGATCCGCGGAGCAATCCGGCCACGCTCCGGGAACTGAAGCACACTGTGCTTCGGGGTCATCCCATCCGTTAGGAATAAATTGAAGCTTCAAGTAATTTAGTCTTATGTAGGGTCACCGAAAGCCGGTGGCTACAGAATCCCCGGAGCGTTGCCATGACCGCAGAAGCCAGCACCCAGGACCTCCTTCCTGCCGAACTCACCATGGGCACCGTGATGCTCAAGGTCGGCGACATGAGGCTCATGACCGACTACTACCAACGCGCCCTCGGGCTGGAGACTGTGGCCGAACAGGACGGCGGGCTCTACCTTGGGCGCCAGCAGAAGCCGCTGGTCCACCTGGCGCCCGCCCCGGAGCTGTTTCTTCCCTCCCGCGGCGAGGCCGGGCTCTTCCACACCGCCCTCCTCTTCGAGGACCAGCATTCCCTGGCGGCCACCATTGCCAGCGCGGCCCAGTACGAGCCCCAGTCCTTCACTGGCAGCGCGGACCACCTCGTCAGCGAGGCGTTCTACTTCAACGACCCCGAGGGCAACGGCATCGAGCTGTACTGGGACCGGCCGCGGGAGGCGTGGTCCTGGGAGGGCAAGAACGTCGTCATGGACAGCCTCGCCCTGCCGCCGCAGCGCTACCTGCAGCAGCACCTGACCGAGGAGTCCGTGGCCGGCCAGCGCCAGGCCGCCGCCGGCGTCGGGCACGTCCACCTGCAGGTCGGCGACGTCCAGTCGGCGCACGATTTCTATGTCGGCACGCTCGGCTTCGAGAAGACCGCGGGCTGGCACGGCCAGGCGCTGTTCGTCTCGGCCGGCGGCTACCACCACCACATGGCCATGAACGTGTGGAACAGCCGCGGCGCAGGCCCCCGGCGCGACACGCTGGGTCTGGGCGAAGTCCTCATTGAAGTGCCCTCCGGCGATGACGTCGCGGCCCTGGCCGACCGGCTCAAGGTTGCCGGCGTCGAATCGCACCACACCGGCGCCGAGCTGCGCTTCGAGGATCCGTGGCGCAACCGGATCCGCGTCGCCGTGCGCTAGAAGTTCTGCCCAGGCAAGCTGTCCGCTGGACATGCCCATCGTGCACAGCTTCCCGCTGGACATGCCCACTGTTCGCTGGCAGGACCGCTGGACATGTCCAGCGGTCGCAGCCGGGAATGGACACAGCTGCCATATGTCCATTGCTCGCGGTCAGGGGAGGGCATGTCCGTGGGCGGGGCCGGGTGGGCCGGGTTTCCCCGGACCAGCGAAGGACATGCCCACTGTTCGCTGGCAGGACTTCGGAACAGTTCGGAACATGTCCAACGCACGCGGCCGGGAATGGACACTGCTGCCATATGTCCAGTGCTCACGATCAGGGGAGGGCATGTCCAGCGGCCGGGGCGTCGCCGCGTGCTGAAGCGACTAGGCTGAAGCGACGTCGAAAACAGCGGTCCGCGGACTGCCGAACCCTAAGGACCAGCTGCATGGGATTCACCGAACTCTTTGTGTCCACCCACGAAGAAGCCCTCAAGCGCGCCGGCGCACTGGAAGGCGGCGGCCCGGCCGCGCCGGGGGCCGTCCGCATCCCGGAGATCAGTGACTTCGAGGTGGAGCGGCTGGGCGACCTCGCCGGCGTCGCCGTGCACGCCCCGGGCGCGGACTATGAACTGGCCATGGTTGACGTGGCCAGCGACTCGCTGCTCGGCGTCCCGGCGGCAATGGTCCGCACGCTGGCGGAACTGCTCAGCTATGAAACGGAAGGGGAGGGCGACGTCCTGGAGGATGTCGCCGCCAACTGGGCCGCCGAAGAGGACATGCCCTTCGGTTCGGACGAGGCCCGGGGCTACGTCCGCCGGATCGCCGAGCTCGCCGCCAGCGTCGACCCCGCCACCAGGTCCGGCCTCTACGTCTGGACGTCCTGACCGGCGCCCAAGGTCGCTTCCAGGACGCGCGCCGGTGCGCCGGGCCCGTGTCAAGTCGAAATCCTGCCGGTGATCTGGCACAATGAACAGGTACTCGATCTGCGTGGCCCCTCTCTCCGCGTCTGGATCTTGTCCTTTAGAACCCCCAAGTACGGCCCGCCCCACGGGTGCAGAACGCCGGGCTCGACCCCGTTTCAGAAACAGGAGTGACCACAAAAGTGGCCGTAAAGATTCGCCTTAAGCGCTTCGGCAAGATGCGCGCACCGTACTACCGCATCGTCGTCATGGACTCACGCTCCAAGCGTGATGGCCGTGCTATCGAAGAGATCGGCAAGTACCACCCGACCGAAGAGCCCTCGTACATCGAGGTCGACACGGACCGTGCCCAGTACTGGCTCGGCGTCGGCGCACAGCCGTCCGAGCAGGTCGCCGCGATCCTGAAGATCACCGGTGACTGGCAGAAGTTCAAGGGTCTCCCCGGCCAGGAGGGAACCTTGAAGACCAAGGCTCCCAAGGCTGCCTTCGTTACCCCGGAAAAGGGTTCCGTGATCATCCCGGAAGCCATCACCAAGAAGGCTAAGAAGGACGAAGCTGCCGAGGCTCCCGCCGACGCCGCCGAAGCAGAGACCACCGAGGCTGAGTAAATTGCTGGCAGAAGCGCTCGAACACCTGGTCCGCGGGATTGTTGACAGCCCCGAGGACGTCAAGGTCAGTGCGAAGAACAACCGCCGCGGGGAAACCCTCGAGGTGCGTGTTCATCAGGACGACCTCGGACGGGTGATCGGCCGGCAGGGCCGGACCGCACGCGCATTGCGCACTGTGGTTGCGGCGCTGGCGGATGGCGAGCCGGTCAGGGTCGACGTCGTCGACACCGACCGCCGCCGGTAACGCTTTCAGCACTACTTGTCTTGAGTCCGGCCCCTTCACCAGATAATGGTGGAGGGGCCGGACTGTTTTCCCGCATTTCCGCACCAGAGAACACAGAATCACCAACCCCGAACAGAGGAACAGATGCAGCTCCAGGTGGCACGAATCGGCAAGCCCCACGGCATCCGCGGCGAAGTGACCGTCCAGGTGCTCACCGACGCGCCCGGCGACCGTTTTGTCCCCGGAACGCAGTTCATCGTGGAACCCGCCTCGGCCGGGCCGCTGACGGTGTTCAGCGCCCGCTGGAACAAGGACATCCTGTTGCTGGCCTTCGATGAGATCGAGACCCGTAACGAGGCCGAGACCCTGCGCGGCGCCAAGCTGTTCATCGAGACCGAAGACATCGGCGCCGAGGACGACGACGAGGGCTGGTACGAGCACGAGCTCGTGGGCCTGGAGGTCCGCGTGGGCGGCAACGTGGTCGGCAAGGTCTCGGCGCTGCACACGCTGCCGGTCCAGGACCTGCTGGTGGTCACTACCGACGACGGCAAGGAAGTCCTGATCCCGTTCGTCGAGCAGATTGTGCCCGAGGTCAACGTGGCTGAAAAATACGTCCTCGTTACCCCGCCGCCCGGACTGTTCGAGGTCAACACGGACGAGGCGCCCGAAGCCCAGGACCCCGAAACCCGGGACCCCGAAGCCCAGGGCACCGCCGCCGGAGGCAACGCGTAGATGCGAATCGACGTCGTCAGCATCTTTCCGGAATACCTGGCCCCGCTTGAGCTGTCACTGATCGGCAAGGCCCGCCAGGACGGCCTGCTGGACCTCAAAGTCCATGACCTGCGGGACTTCACCACCGACCGGCACCGGACGGTCGATGACACCCCCTACGGCGGCGGCGCCGGCATGGTCATGAAGCCCGAACCCTGGGCGCAGGCCCTCACGGCCGTGGCCGCCGGACGGTCAGAGGACGCCGGGGACGCAAGGGACGCCGGCACCCCCGGCGGCTCCAACGGCACCGACGACGCCGGCACCCCCGGATCTGCCGGGTCGGCCGGCAAACCCGTGCTGATCGTCCCGTCGCCGGCGGGCGAGCGCTTCACCCAGGCCACCGCGCACGAACTGGCGGAGGAAGACCAGCTGGTGTTCGCCTGCGGGCGCTATGAAGGCATCGACGAACGGGTCCTGGAATGGGCCGCGGAGCACTTCACGGTGCGCCCGATGAGCCTGGGGGACTACGTCCTCAACGGCGGCGAAGTCGCCGTGCTGGCCATGGTCGAGGCCATCGGGCGGCTGCTGCCTGGCGTCGTCGGCAACCCGGAGTCCCTCGTGGAGGAGTCCCACTCGGACGGGCTGCTCGAGTACCCCGTCTACACCAAGCCCTCCAGCTGGCGGGACCGGGACGTCCCGGCCGTGCTGCTGAGCGGCAACCACGGCAAGATCGCCCAGTGGCGCCGGCATGAGCAGTACCGGCGCACCGCCGAACGCCGTCCCGACCTCCTCGTGGAGTTCGACGCCGGCAAGCTGCCGCGCGCGGACCGCACGGCCTTCTCCGACCTGGGGTACGACGTCGTCGACGGCCGCCTGCTGCGCCGTCCCGACGCCTAGGCGCCGGGATTGGGCTAACCCGCACAAAATGTGGCAAAATTAGTCCTTGTGCCTGCTGGGTTGCGAACCTGCCACAGGGGGAGCGCTACCAACAGCCCGGCACCCCGGCCCCGTCTACTCCTGACAGGGCCGGATTGACAAACTTTCGGCGGAAATTTCCGGGCGGCGCATGCCACCGGGCTTGGCCGCCGTAACCCAACGTGAGTGACCTGTGGCGTTCACCAGGAGTGGATCAATGCATATCCTCGATTCCGTAGATGCAGCCTCGCTGCGCACCGATGTTCCCGAGTTCCGCGCGGGTGACACCATCAAGGTTCACGTGAACATCATCGAAGGCAAGAACTCCCGCGTCCAGGTCTTCCAGGGCTTCGTCCTTGGCCGCCAGGGCGATGGCGTCCGCGAAACCTTCACCGTCCGCAAGGTCTCCTTCGGTGTCGGCGTAGAGCGTACCTTCCCGGTGCACTCCCCGATCATCGACAAGGTCGAGCTCGTCTCCAAGGGTGACGTGCGCCGCGCCAAGCTTTACTACATGCGTAACCTGCGTGGTAAGGCCGCGAAGATCAAGGAAAAGCGCGACTTCCAGACCGCCAAGTAAGTCTTCCCAGACTTCCAACGCAGTCTTTCACCGCGGATCCACGGACCGTACCCGGTGCGTCAGCTAGTGCGGCGCCGGAGCTATCCGCAACAGCGCACATTAGTTCACGACAGCGCCAGGGGATACGGAACATGGAACAGCCAAAACGCCAGCCCAGGAAACCGGGCTGGCGTTTTGCGTTGCTGGCCCTGGTGCTCGCCGTGGCCATCAGTGCCGTGGTCCGCTCCCTGTGGGTGGACATCTTCTTCATCCCGTCCGCCTCCATGGAGCCGCTCCTGCACACGGGGGACCGGATCGTGGTGGCGCGGGCCGGTTTCCAGGCTGAGCCCCTGGGCCGGGGCGACGTCGTCGTCTTTGACGGGCGCGGCTCCTTCGCCCCGCTCAACAGCGGCAACGGCCCCGTGGTGGATGCCCTGGCCGAAGCCGGACGCTGGCTTGGCCTGGCGGGCAGCGACACCACGTATGTCAAGCGCGTCATCGGACTGCCGGGCGACCGTGTGGTCTGCTGCGATGCCGTCGGCCGGCTCACAGTCAACGGCCAGCAAGTTGCGGAACCGTATGTGTATCCGGGGGACACCCCGAGCGACGTGAAGTTCGCCGTCCAGGTGCCCGCCGGGCGGCTGTGGCTCATGGGCGACCACCGCTCGATGTCGGCCGATTCCCGGAGTCTTCTGGGCGCCCCCGGCGGCGGCATGGTGCCGCTGGAACGCGTCATTGGCCGGCCGGTACAGATCATCTGGCCGCTTGATAGATTTGCAGCAGTAGCGCGGCCCGAACCGGCTGCGACAACGACGACGACGAACGGACAGTAGATGCCCGAGACCGAACCGCGCACTCCTGATCCGCAGGGCCAGGACCGACCCCGGGTTACCGCCTCGGCGATCCCGGCGGACGAGCCGGCGGATCCACCGGCTGGTGCGCCGGCTCCGGCGTCGGCGTTGCAGGACGACAGCGCCGGAGCGCAGCGCGCTGATCGGATCGAGGCTGACCGAATCCAGGCTGCCCGGACGGAGGCTGCCAGGACGGACCGGGCCGAGGCCGAGGGGGCGGAGCGGGACCGGGCCGAGGTCGAGGGGGCGGGGCGGGACCCGGCCGACGGCCCCGCCCACGCCGGCCCGACGTCCCGCCGGGCCAGGAAGGCCAAGGCCCGTGAAGGGCGGAGCCCGCTCTTCCTGTGGCTGAAGGAGGTCGCCACGGTGGTCATCGTGGCGATTGTGCTGTCCTTCCTGATCAAGACCTTCCTGTTCCGGGCCTTCTACATCCCGTCCGAATCCATGGTCAACACCCTCGATGTGAACGACCGCATCTTCGTGAACCTCCTCGTGCCCGAGCCCATGGCGCTCCAGCGCGGGGACGTAGTGGTGTTCCGGGACAGCCAGGGCTGGCTCGCCCCCGCGGCTGAGAAGACGAAGGGCCCGTTCACCTGGGTGCAGGACGGGCTGACGTTCGTCGGTTTACTGCCGGACAACTCCGAACAGCACCTGGTCAAGCGCGTCATCGGGCTCCCGGGCGACCACGTGGTCTGCTGCGACGCCGGCGGACAGCTCACCGTCAACGGCGTGCCGCTGGACGAGAAATACATCAATTCCGCAGAGATTCCCCAGGTCCGAGACTTCGACGTCGTCGTGCCCGCGGGGAAGGTCTGGGTCATGGGCGACAACCGCAACCACTCCGCGGATTCCCGCGCCCATATGGACACCAACGGCGGCTTCGTCAACGAATCCGACATTGAAGGCAAGGCCGCCGTCATCGCATGGCCGCTGAACCGGATGTCGGCCCTGGACAACTACCCGGACGTCTTCCGCAGCGTCCCCGCCCCGTCCGGAAAGTAAGCCCCCGTCATGTCAGCAGCCCCCACCCTCGACTACGAACGCCGCTTCCGCAGCTCCGGCGCACGGCTCCTCGCGGGCATCGACGAGGTCGGCCGCGGTGCCCTCGCCGGTCCCGTCAGCGTGGGGATAGCTGTCGTGGACCTGCAGCAGCAGAAGCTCCTGGCCGATGTCCGGGACAGCAAGCTCCTCAAGGTAGCGGACCGGGAGCGGCTGGTGCCGCTGGTCCGGGACTGGAGCGTCGCCTCCGCCGTAGGGCATGCGTCCGCGACAGAGATCGACGAACTCGGGATCATCGCAGCGCTCCGGCTTGCCGGGAACCGGGCCTGGTTTGCCGTGCTCGCCGCCGGCGTCAGGCCCGAGGTTGTCCTGCTGGACGGCAGCCACAACTGGCTCTCGCCGGATCTTCAGCCCTCCTTGTTCGACGATGCCCCCGCCGAACCCGGCTGCGACGCCCCGGTGCACACACTGGTCAAAGCCGACATGCAGTGCCTCAGCGTCGCCGCGGCCAGCATCATCGCGAAGGTCGAGCGCGATGCGATGATGTGCGAGCTGCACACCCAATACCCGGCCTACGGCTGGGACGTGAACAAGGGCTACGGCACCGCAGCGCACAAGGAAGCGCTCCGGACCGGCGGTCCCACGCCGTACCACCGGGTCAGCTGGCAGCTGCTCTAGCCGCTCCGGCGTGAGGGTGCCGCCTGCCGGTGGCGCGCGGCCGGCCCGTCGTGTGGCGCGCGGCCGGCGCCGGATGGTGCAAGATGGAACCATGAGTGCCGAGGACCTTGAAAACTATGAGACCGACATGGAGCTACAGCTCTACCGCGAATACCGCGACGTCGTCGGGCTGTTCAGCTATGTGGTCGAGACCGAACGGCGTTTCTACCTTGCCAACCACGTTGACCTGCAGGCCCGCAGCGCCGACGGCGAGGTCTACTTCGACTTGACCCTGCAGGACGCTTGGGTATGGGACGTCTACCGCTCCGCCCGGTTCGTCAAGAGCGTCCGCGTCATCACGTTCAAGGACGTCAACGTCGAGGAACTGCCCCGCAGCGAGGAACTCGCCCTGCCCAAGGTCGAGGACCTGGGCAACTGATCCACGATTCCTAACCCCTGGATGGCGCAGGCTAACCCCTGGGTGGCGCAGGGTTCCCGTTGCTGTCCAGGGCAATGCCCTGCTGCCGCAGCAGGTCCAGCACGCTCGCCGGATACGAACTGCACCCATCCGGGGTTGCGGCTCCCCGCTCGGCGGCGTGGTCGGACGCTGTGTCGCCGATGCCGATGGTTGCGACGGCCGCCTTCCATCCGCCGAGCCCTTCGATCTGCAGGGGGACCCACACGTTGGCCGCACCGTTGACGTAGTCCCACACTTTGGGGTGGACACCCGGGCCCAGATAGATGCCACCTTCCGCCGCCCGGGTGACGAGGGTGGGCAGTGGCAGAACCCCCATCAATTGCGCGGCCTGGTACTCGGACATGTTCCACGGCGGTTCGTCGAAGTAGTACCAGCTCGCCGCACAGATTCCGTACAGGTTTGGACCGAACTGCGCGTAGTTCAGATAAAGCTCCATGATCCGTTGCGGGGTCAGGGTGAGGCTGAACTCGGTCGCGAGGCCCGCCTCCAGGCCCTTCCTCAGGGCATTCGGGTCAGGCCACAGAAAGATGTTCTTCACGAGCTGTTGGGGGACCGTGGAACCGCTCGGGTCATCCTTCCCCTGCAGGTAGGCGAAAGCCCTGTCCCGGAAATCATCAATGGAGAACGCGCCCATACGCGTTCCCAGCTGTTGGTCCTCGTGGGCGACGGCCGCGGCAATGACATAGCGGCTGACGTGGTTCAGGGATACGTACTGGTAGGCGATCGGGCCGCCGGTCTGCAGCATGAAGGCAGTACGCGG
This sequence comes from Arthrobacter sp. P1_H7, assembly GCF_056405215.1. Taxonomy (NCBI): domain Bacteria; kingdom Bacillati; phylum Actinomycetota; class Actinomycetes; order Micrococcales; family Micrococcaceae; genus Arthrobacter; species Arthrobacter sp. P1_H7. The sequence goes on from NZ_JBFUCO010000005.1 coordinate 168,515, forward strand.
GGGAGTGAACCAGATAAAGCAGACGGCGGCGAGCTCTGTGATGACCACCATGGCGAGGACGAGCTTAAAGACCCTGGCAAGGAGCCGCCGCAGCCGGTGCGTGCGTTTTGCCGCCGGCTGCTCAGGCTCCGGCTCAGGCGCAGGTCCGGGCCCTACCTCAGGCCGCGCTTGCGCGGTGCCGTGCCCGGGCTCAAGCCGCGCTGGTGGGGGCCAGCTGGGGCCAGCCTGCCCGCCGGGCGGACCCGGTTCCGTAAGCTGCTGCGTCTCCAGCGGTTGGGCCGCTCGATATTCCATACGCCGATCCTTCGGCCGATCCTCAGGAGAGAATACGGGCGCCCCGCGGAATTCGAGGGGGTTGGGAAAAAGCCTAGGTGGGCCGTGCGGGCATTGGCTACGTTTCGTTGCCTGACAATCGCCTCAACACGTCCTGTCAATGCCGCCACGGATTTGATCGCCGGTAATGCCCGCCCGGGATCCGCCCGGATCCCGGGCCTTCGGCAGGCGCTTCGGCGAAGTTTCCCAACGGTGGTAGATGTTCACTCATGGGTTGTCTCCGCTGTTTAGAAATTCGGTTACCTGCTGCGCAACCTCGTCGGTGATTCCCGTTAGCCAGCTCGTAATGAACAAGGGCTGATCGGCATAGAAGTCAGTGTCATCGTCGACAATGGCATACCGCGTAACTTCCGGATGCCGGTCCAGCCACATCTTCACCTCCTCGCCACGAAAACCTGTGTCTGCTGCCGGAGTAACGTCAAAGGTCTTGTAAACGTGTCGGTCGACTTCTTCACGGCCGCCTTGGAAATGCCGCCATGTGGACGTAAGAACAACGGCTGCGTCAGTGTCGAGGATGATCTTGCCGACCTTGGACGCCAGGAAAGGATCGATGCCCGTGAAGCCGCGATAGCGCTGTCTCGTACCCACGCGGTTGACGACCCCATCAATATCGAGGAAAAGTACTTTCATTCCTGTTCCTCCTGCAGCTCTTTTCGTCCTGCCTTGATTATGCGATGGGCAGCGCTGAACGCGCTGCGGATACTCGACTCATCAGGCTTGTGCTCTTGTAGCCCGGCGGCGTTTTCCACATAGCCGAAGTGTGCCCTGTGTTCGTCCGCGGCGGCGCTTCACGCTGGAGGTATGAGAGCTAAGGATGTGCTGGGCCGGCGCGGGGAAGAGCTCGCCGCCGATTTCCTTCAGGCCCACGGCATGCGGATCGTGGAGCGGAACTGGCGCTGCCCCGAGGGCGAGATCGACATTGTCGCGCTCGACGGCGACGCGCTGGTCATCGCCGAGGTGAAAACCCGCAAATCCCTCGCGTATGGCCATCCCTTCGAGGCTGTCGGCGCGGACAAGCTGGCAAGGCTCCACCGGCTGGCAGCGGCGTGGTGCCGTGCCCAGGGGCTGCGGATGCCGCTGTGCCGCGTGGACGTGATCGCCGTGGTCGACGACGGCATCGGCGAGCCCGCCGTCGAGCACCTCAAGGGGGTGGGGTAGATGGCCCTGGGCCGGACCTACTCCGTCGCCCTCGTGGGCCTCAACGGCTACATCGTGGAGGTCGAAGCCGACATCGGCCAGACCCTGCCGGCGTTCGTGATCCTGGGCCTGCCGGACGCCTCGCTGAACGAGGCAAAGGAACGGATCCGCTCCGCGGCCCAGAACTCGGGGATCCCGCTGAGCCGCCGGAAGATCACGGCCAACCTCATTCCGGCATCCCTGCCCAAACGCGGTTCGGGATTCGACCTCGCCATCGCCATGGCCGTGCTGCTGGCGGCGAACGACATCCGGCCCACCGGCCGCACGGTCTTCATCGCCGAACTCGGCCTGGACGGCAGGCTGCGGCCCGTGCGCGGCATCGTGCCGGCCGTGATGGCCGCGGTCCGGGCCGGCTACCCCGAGGTCGTCGTGGCCCGGGCCAACGCGGCCGAGGCCGAGCTGGTCCCCGGCGCGCAGGTCCGGGGCTACGCCACACTGGCCCGGCTCGCGTTCGACTGCGGCGCGGACCCGCAGGACCTCGCCCTCGACTTCGAACCCGAGACCGAGGACTCCGGCCACCCCGAACCCGGCACCGGTCCCGCCCTGGCGCCGGACATGTGCGATGTCTCCGGCCAGGCCGCGGCGCGGCGTGCCCTGGAAGTGGCCGCAGCCGGTGCCCACCACCTGCTGCTGACCGGACCGCCAGGCGCCGGGAAAACGATGCTCGCCGAGCGGCTGCCCGGGCTTCTGCCGGACCTGGGCGACACCGAGGCCATGGAGGTGACCGCCATTCACTCGCTGTGTTCGCTGCCGTCGGGCTCCGTGCAGCTGCTGCGCCGCCCGCCCTACGAGAACCCGCACCACACCGCGACGGCGGTGGCCATCATCGGTGGCGGGTCCGGGCTGCCGCGGCCCGGGGCAGCGTCCCGTGCGCACCGCGGAGTGCTCTTCCTGGACGAGGCCCCGGAATACGACCGCGGCGTCCTGGACGCCCTGCGGCAGCCGCTGGAAAGCGGAGAGCTGGTCATCCACCGCTCGGCCGGGTCCGCGGCCTATCCCGCCCGGTTCCAGCTGGTCCTTGCCGCCAACCCCTGTCCCTGCGGCAAGGCGACGGGCAAAGGAGTGGACTGCATCTGCACGCCCACGATGCGCCGCCGGTACCAGGCCCGGATGTCCGGGCCGCTGCTGGATCGGGTCGACATCCAGCTCGAAGTCGAGCGGGTCTCGTTCGTCGGCTTCGGCCAACCTGCGGCCGAGGAAGGTACCGCCAGCATCGCGGAAAGGGTCCGTGCGGCCCGGACCCGCCAGCTGGACCGGCTGCTGCCATTCGGGATGGAAACCAACGCGCAGGTGCCGGGGCGGCTGCTGCGCGGGGCGCTCCGGCTCGATGCCCCCACCACCCGCATCCTGGACTACGCGCTGGAGCGCGGAGTGCTGACAGCACGCGGCTACGACCGCGTGCTGCGCCTGGCCTGGACCCTTGCGGACCTGTCCCGGAACGACGCCCCGGACGCAGACGACGTCGGGCAGGCGCTGGGCCTCCGCCAGGCCGCTGCGGTCTCACCCTGAGCCGGCCCTTACGAAGCCCACCCCAGCCCCGTGAAAGGTACCACCATGATCGATGACGAACGAACAGCCCGGGCCGCCCTGTCCCGCCTGTTCGAGCCGCAGGACGCGGCGGCGCTGGCACTGGTCCAGGCGGTAGGGGCGCAGGACGCCCTGCGGATTGCCAGCGGCGCTCTGGCCGCCGGTCCCGGGCTCGAACAGGAGATCACCGGAATCCTGGCGGACAGCGGGTCCGGCAGCGGCTGGTCCGGGCTCAGCGAGGGGCTGAAGCGTTGGGCCCCGCGCGCGCCCGACCTCGCACCGGAGCGGGACCTGGCCACCATGCAGCGGCTCGGCGGACGGCTCATCATTCCCGCGGATGACTTGTGGCCGCGGCAGCTGGCGGACCTCGGACTGCAGGAGCCGCTGTGCCTGTGGTGGCGCGGCGTGGAACAGGAGTTGCCCCCGGCGGCCCGGTCCATAGCCCTCGTGGGCTCCCGGGACAGCACCAGCTACGGGGCATCGGTGACCGGCGACCTCGCCTACTCGCTGGCCCAGCGTGGCTTCACCATCGTCTCCGGCGGTGCCTACGGGATTGATGCCCACGCCCACAGGGCGGCCCTGGCCGGAAGCGCGGGCGGTGTGCCCACCATTGCCGTCATGGCCGGGGGAGTGGACCGCTTCTACCCAGCCGGCAATGAGGACCTGCTGCGGACCGTGGCGAACCACGGCGCGGTCCTGGCCGAGGTCCCGCCCGGGTCCGCGCCCACCCGCTACCGGTTCCTGCAGCGGAACCGACTCATTGCGGCGTTGGCCTCCGTCACGGTCGTGGTCGAGGCCCGGTGGCGCTCCGGTGCCCTCAACACGGCCCACCATGCCGAAAGCCTGGGCAGGGCCGTGGGCGCCGTGCCCGGATCCATCCACAGCGCCAACTCCGCCGGCTGCCACCGGCTTCTGCGTGAAGGCGGCGCGGTGTGCGTCACGGACGCCGGGGAAATCGCCGAGCTCGCCTCCCCGAGCGGCGAGGCGATGCCCCCGGACAAGGCAGGCCGGTCCCAGGCCCACGATGGCCTGACCCTGGAGGACCTGATCCTGCTCGATGCCCTGCCGCTGCGGACCACCACCTCGGTTGAGAAGCTGGCCACGGTCGCCGGGCTGAGCCCGGACTCGGTCCGCGCAGGCCTTGGCCGGCTCGGGCTGCTGGGGCTGGCCGAATCCCGGCACGGCAGCTGGAAACGCTCAGGGAAGGCGGACTGAGATGGCTGGCTTCACCGGGAAGAAGCGGCTCGCCGACCGGCTCCTTGAATGCCGGGGGAATACTGCCAGAGTAAGAGGGTGTCTACACAGGATCCCCCCGCTGCCCCGCCTGCCGCGCTCGACGGCGATATGCAGATCGCCGCCGTACGCTTCGGCCGCTACCTGGAAGCCGAGCGGGGCCGGTCCGCCCATACAGTGCGGGCCTATCTCTCCGACGTCGAAAGCCTGCTGGCGCACGCCGCCACCGAGGGGGTCCGCGACCTCGCCGGGCTGGAGCTCGGGACGCTGCGGCGCTGGCTTGGCGCCCAGAGCGAGTCCGGGAAGTCCCGCGCCACCCTCGCCCGCCGTGCCGCTACCGCCAGGGCCTTCACCGCCTGGGCTGTCCGCGAGGAGCTGATCGAAGCCGACCCCGCCCTGCGGCTCAAGGCCCCCAAGCGGGAGAAGTCCCTGCCCGGCGTCCTGCACCAGCAACAGGTCCGGCGGCTCGTCGACGACGCCGAATCCGCCTCGGCCGAGGGGGATCCGCTGTCCCTGCGCAACCGCGCCATGGTGGAGCTGCTCTACGCCACCGGTGTCCGGGTCGGCGAGCTGGCCGGCATGGACGTCGACGACCTCGACCCGGACCGCAGGACCCTCCGGGTGCTTGGCAAGGGCAACAAGGAACGCACGGTGCCTTACGGGCTGCCGGCCGCGCTCGCCGTCGACGACTGGCTCCGCCGCGGCCGGCCGGTCCTCGCAACCGGGACCAGCGGCCCGGCGCTCTTCCTGGGCGCGCGCGGCGGACGGGTGGACCAGCGCCAGGTCCGCAGCGTGGTCAAGGAGATGCTGGAACGGCTGGGAGACACCGCCGCCACCGGGCCGCACGCGCTGCGGCACTCCGCAGCGACCCACCTGCTCGACGGCGGGGCAGACCTGCGCGCCGTGCAGGAAATCCTCGGGCACAGCAGCCTTGCCACCACCCAGATCTACACCCATGTGTCCGTCGAGCGACTGCGGCAGAGCTACCAGCAGGCGCACCCCCGGGCCTGAGGATCGCCGGCGCGGCGCGTCCGGGCGGCCGGAAATGCCCACAAGCCGGCGCGGATTCCTGCCCGGGATTCCGCCCGCAAACCGGCCCGGCGCCAAGCGGACCAGGGTCCGCCTACAGGTCTGCTGAACCGGGCACGGCGCGCCGCAAAAGACGCGCCGAATCGCACTGGCGTAATTAGGAGGGGTAGGGCAGAATGAAACTCACGCCCGGGAAGTTTCAAGTTGAACTTGAAGCTGGAATGCAACACGTCCCAGCTTTGAACCCGGTTGTATATTAGTAGTCTGGCAGGGACCGCCGGCACAATTTCGGATCCGCGCAACAGACAGACATCCAGGCACAGGTCGTTGGGGAAGACGTACCTACAGCTATGGAGGATGGAATGTCTGTTGCACTGACCCGCGGTGTGTTGTTCGTTCACTCGGCCCCGACTGCCTTGTGCCCCCACGTCGAGTGGGCCATAGGGTCTGTCGTGGACAAGCGGACGGACTTGGAGTGGACCGCTCAGCCTGCCGCGCCCGGAATGTTCCGGGCCGAGCTGTCGTGGACCGGAACGCCGGGCACGGGGGCTCAATTGGCGTCCGCTCTGCGAGGCTGGGCGCACCTGCGCTATGAAGTCACTGAGGAACCCAGCCAGGGGGTGGACGGCGGCCGCTGGTCGCACACCCCGGAGCTGGGGATCTTCCACGCCACCACCGACGTCCACGGCAACATCATGGTGTCCGAGGACCGCATTCGCTACGCCTACGAATCCGGCGCCGGCGACCCCTCGGCCGTCTACCACGAGCTCTCGCTCGCCCTGGGCGAGGCCTGGGACGAGGAACTCGAGCCGTTCCGGCACGCCGCCGAAGGCGCCCCAGTGCGCTGGCTCCACCAGGTCGGCTAGGGCTTCACCGGGCGCACCACCGCAGCAATTCCATAGCTAGGCGCCAAACGAGCGATGGCGGCAATGTTCATGAAGAACATTGCCGCCATCTGCGTTCCGGGCGGGGGAGCGGGCAGGAGCAGCTACACGCTGCGTACCGCGATCACGGCGTTGTGGCCTCCGAAGCCGAACGAGTTGCTCAGTGCGGCGATGCTGCCGGCCGGCAGGTCGCGGGCCGACGTGACGACGTCGAGCGGGATTTCCGGATCCTGGTTCTCGAGGTTGATCGTCACCGGCGCCTTGCGGTCGTAGATGGCCATGACAGTCAGCACGGCTTCCACGGCACCGGAGGCGCCGAGCAGGTGCCCCATCTGGGACTTGGTGGCCGAGACCGCGACGGAGTCCACGTGCTTGCCCAGGGCGGCCTTGAGGGCCGCGTACTCGGGCTTGTCGCCGACCGGGGTGGAGGTGGCGTGCGCGTTGACGTGCACGATGTCTTCGGGCTGGATGCGGCCGTCGAACATGGCAGCCTTCAGCGCGCGGGTGGCGCCCAGGCCCTGGGGGTCTGGGGCGGTGATGTGGTAGGCGTCGGCGGTGACCGACGTGCCGGCCAGTTCAGCGTAGATCCGGGCGCCGCGGGCCAGGGCGTGTTCCTCGGCCTCCAGCACCAGGGCACCGGCGCCTTCGCCCATGACGAAGCCGTCGCGGTCAAGGTCGTAGGGGCGTGAGGCGTGCTCGGGATCGTCGTTGCGGCGCGAGAGGGCCTGCATGGAGGCAAAGGCGGCGATCGGCATCGGGTGGATGGCGGCTTCGGCGCCGCCGCAGACAACGACGTCGGCCTTGCCGGCGCGGATCAGGTCCAGGCCCACGTGCACGGCCTCGGTGCCGGACGCGCAAGCGGAGACGGGGGTGTGGGCGCCGGCTCGGGCGCCCAGGTCCAGGCTGACCGCCGCTGCGGGGCCGTTGGGCATCAGCATGGGCACGGTCATGGGCAGGACGCGGCGGGGACCCTTTTCGCGCAGGGTGTCCCAGGCATCCAGGAGGGTCCAGACGCCGCCGATGCCGGTCGCGAAGGCAACTGCCAGGCGGTCGTGGTCGATTTCGGTGATGCCGGAGTCGGCCCACGCCTCGCGGGCTGCGACCACGGCGAACTGGGTGGACGGGTCCATGCGCTTGGCCTCGACCCGGGTCAGGACGTCCAGGGCAGGGGTGGAGGCGCGTGCGGCGAAGTGGACAGGCAGCTCATACTTGGCCACCCAGTCGTCCTCAAGCGTGTGCGCGCCGGAGACGCCCTTAAGCGCGTTCTTCCACATTGTGGGGACATCGCCGCCGATGGGTGTGGTGGCACCCAGACCGGTAATGACTACTTTGCGTGCCATGGGATCACTCTCTGTCGGTGCGCCTGCCGTATCCGGAACCGTGAAGGGGATGGCCGGGGCCTGCGAGGGGAAAACGTTGGGGTCGTTCTATTGCTGGTGGTCCGGTCCGGGCACTGCTGCAGCGCCCGGACCGGCACCGGGGTCCGCCGTCGCCGGCGGAAGCCAGACTAGGCCTGGGCGTTGGCGATGAAGCTGACGGCGTCGCCGACGGTCTTGAGGTTCTTGACCTCTTCGTCCGGGATGCGGACGCCGAACTTCTCTTCGGCGTTGACCACGATCGTCATCATCGAGATGGAGTCGATGTCCAGGTCCTCGGTGAAGGACTTGTCCATTTCGACAGCCTCCGTGGCCAGGCCGGTCTCTTCGTTGACGATTTCAGCCAGGCCGGCCAGGATTTCTTCGTTGCTAGCCATTGATGGCTCCTTTTCTGGTTATTGCCCTCGGCTGCCGGTGAAATGCCGGCAGCCTAAGGGCGGAAATGATTCAAACCGAGGGTTCGGCTTGGTGCGGGAATGCTTGCGAGCACAGCATGCGGGGCGAGCCCTGAAAGAAGGACATGCGGTGCAAGGGTGAAACGGGCGGAACGTATTTAGTTCGGAAAAGCGGTGGCTGCCTAAGGAAGCACGACCACCTGGGCGCCGAAGACCAGACCGGCTCCGAAGCCGATCTGCAGCGCCAGCCCGCCGCTGAGCTCGGGGTTTTCCTCAAGCAGGCGGTGGGTGGCCAGGGGGATGGACGCCGCCGACGTATTTCCGGCGTCGGCGATGTCGCGGGCGATCTTGACGGTCTCGGGCAGCTGCAGCTTCTTGGCCATCTCATCGATGATGCGCATGTTGGCCTGGTGCGGGATGAACGCGGCGAGATCCTCGGACCTGATGCCGGCGGCGTCCAGGGCCTGCTGGGCCACCTTGGCCATCTCCCACACGGCCCAGCGGAAGACAGTCTGGCCGTCCTGGCGCAGGGTCGGCCACAGGGACGCGTCGGTCACGGCCGCTTCCTCATCGCTGACGGCGGCGCCGTGCTTGCCGGTCAGGGCTAGCTCGCGGATGTCCAGCATGGAGTGGGTCATGCCGATGGCATCCCACTTGCTGCCGTCCGAACCCCACACCGAGGGGCCGATGCCCGGGGTGTCGGACGGGCCGATCACGACGGCGCCCGCGCCGTCGCCAAGCAGGAAGGAAATGGTCCGTTCCGTGTTGTCGATGACGTCGGAGAGCTTTTCGGCACCGACCACCAGGACGTAGGAGGCCGCGCCGGAGCGCACCAGGGCGTCGCCCTGGGCGATGCCGTAGCAGTAGCCGGCGCAAGCAGCCGAGATGTCGAAGGCCGGGGCCGGCGTCGCGCCGAGGCGGTCGGCGAGGCTCGCTGCAGCGGACGGGGTCGCATACGGGTGGGTGACCGTGGAGACGATCACGGCGCCGAGCTGGGAGGCCTCGATGCCGGCCTTCTGCAGGGCTTCACGTGCGGCGCCCTCCGCCATGTCAATGACGCTGACATCGGCGGGTGCGCGGTGCCGGGTGATGATGCCGGTGCGCTGGCGGATCCACTCATCGGAGGAGTCGATCCACTGGCACACGTCCTCGTTGGTCACGATCACGCTGGGCCGGTAGGCGCCGATACCCATGATGCGGGTGTTTGCCTGCACGGGTGCCTGCTTCAGAGTGGGAACGCTCATGCCCCTCCCTCCAGTTCTGCAAATAGGGCCAGGGCCGCGGAAAGATCGTCCGGGGTCTTGACGGTGACTGTCTTGACGCCGGGCATGCCGCGCTTGGCCAGACCGGCCAGTGTCCCGGCGGGAGCCAGTTCGATCACGCCGGTCACCCCGCGCTGCACCATCGTCTCCATGCACAGGTCCCAGCGGACCGGTCGGGAGACCTGGGCGATCAGGCTGTCGACGGCGGCGGCGCCGTCGGTGACTTCCGCGCCGTCGAAGTTGGACAGCAGCGGTACCTGCGGGTCCTTCGGGTGCAGCGACGGACGCAGGGCCTGCAGGGCCGCGCCGGCGGGGGCCATGTGTGAGGTGTGGAACGCGCCGGCGACCTTCAGCGGAATGACCCGGGCCTTGGCCGGCGGGTTCTCCGCCAGGGCCTTCAGTTGCTCCAGGGTGCCGGCGGCGACGGTCTGGCCCGCCCCGTTGACGTTGGCGGCCGTGGCCCCCGCGGCGCCAATGGCTGCCAGGACCTCGGCGGGGTCGCCGCCCACGACGGCACTCATGCCGGTTGGGGTGGCGGCAGCAGCTGCCGCCATGCTGTTGGCGCGTTCGCGGACAAACGTCATCGCTTCGGATTCCGACAGGACACCGGCGAGGGAAGCCGCGGTGATTTCGCCGACGGAGTGGCCGGCGAGGATGACGGGAAGTGTGCCGAGTTCGACGTCGAACAGCGACTTTGCGGTCACCAGGCCCGCAGCGACGATCAGGGGCTGCGCGACCGCGGTGTCCTTGATGGTCTCCTCATCGGAGGTGGTGCCGTGCGCGGTGAGGTCGATGCCTGCTATTTCGCTGAGGGAGGCCAGGAGGCCTGCGACGGGTGGCAGTTCCAGCCAGGGGGCCAGAAAACCAGGGGTCTGGGAGCCCTGTCCAGGGCAAACGATTGCAAGCACGTAACCAGCTTTCCAAATTACCGCGTGAACATTCGTGTTTTCATGCACCAAGCTCACTGGGTCAGTTTGTAGGAAGTCTACAACGGTTCAGGAGCCGTTGCGGGGAGGCTGCCGCTCCGTGGGGGCCTTCGGCGGGGCAGAAAGCCGGCCCACGACGAGGGCGGTCTGGAGCACGAACGCCTCCCGCGGCAGCAGCGGATCCCAGCCGGTGACGTCGCAGACGCGCTTGAGCCGGTAGCGCACCGTGTTGGCGTGGACGAAGAGTTCCCGGGCCGTGGCCTCGAGCGAATGGCCCAGTTCCAGGTACGTGCCGAGGGTCTCCACCAGCCCGTTGGAGGCGGCCAGCAGCGGGCGGTAGATGTTCTTGACCAGCGAGCGACGGGCGGCGTCGTCGCCGGAGATCACCCGCTCGGGGAGCAGGTCATCGGCCGCCACCGGGCGCGGCGCGGACGGCCATGCGCGGGCCGCGGTGAGGCCGGCAAAGGCCGACTGGGCGGAGCCGCTGGCTTCGAGGAGGGACCCGGCCTCCGGGCCGTAGACCACCGGGCCGGGGGCAAAGAGTTCGCTGAGCTTCAGGTACGCGGTCTCCCGGTCGTGGACCCCGCCGAGGATCAGGATGAGCCGGTCGCCCTGGATCCCCACGAGGGCGTCCTCGGCGAAGCGCCCGGCGGTGCGCCGCAGTTCGCTGACGTAGCTGGCGCTTGGTTCGGACGGGGAATTCCCGACCATGACGGTGAAGCGCTCCTGTGCTTTCCAGCCCAGGGCCGCGATCCTGGACCGCAGCGCGTCGGTGTTTTCGCCGCGGAGGATGGCATCGACAATCAGGGCCTCCAGCCGGGTATCCCAGGAGCCGCGGGATTCCGCGGCGCGGGCGTAAACGTCGGCGGCCGCGAACGCGACCTCCCGCGAGTAGCGCAGCACGGCTTCCCGGAGGGCCCCCTGGTCCGCTTCCGGGGCGATCACCGGGACCTGGTCCTCGACGACTTCGACCACGATCCGGATCAGCTGGAGCGCCTTCTGCAGGCTGATGGAGCGGGTCAGCTCGGTGGGGGCGGTGCCGAAGACGTCGGAGAGGATCCACGACGGCGAACTCGGCCGCTCGTACCAGGTGACGAAAGCCGCGATGCCGTTCTGGGCCACCATGCCCAGGGCGGAACGTTCATCCGAGTTCAGCCGGCCGTACCACGGCAGGGACTTCTCCAACTGGCGCAGCGTCGTCGTCGACAGTTGGCCCACGCTGGCCCGGAGCTTCTTGAGGGTTTCGGCTTTCTCCGGAGTCATCGCCCTCGAGCTCGGCTTGCGTTTTTCGGGAGTGGTGATCGGCTCTGCCATGCATTGAGCATACGGCGCGCGCCGCCCAAGCTCCATTTGTGCGAAGGCTACAACTGCCCTTGTCCTGCATCACAGCGTCCCGCAGCAGTCCAAAGCGCGCGCAACAAGGGAGGCGGGAGGGGAGATGAAAGGGGAGGAGGAGGCAGGCGGGGCGGTTAAACGCCCGACGGCGGCCCCCACCTTTCGGTGGGAGCCGCCGTCGAACATTCGCTCTTGCGCTGGAGCGCGGTTAGGAGTCGCCGCCCGCGTTGCCGGTGGTGCCGGCGTTCACGTTCAGCAGACGGTACTTCTCGATCGCCTGGGCCGGCGCCTGGGCGTCGACCTCGCCGCGGCGGGCCAGCATCTGCAGGGAACGGACCACGATCGAGTGGATGTCGTTCTTGAAGAAGCGGCGTGCCGCGGCACGGGTGTCGGAGAAGCCGAAGCCGTCCGCGCCGAGCGAGGCGAACTCGTTCGGGAGGAACTGCCGGATCTGGTCCGGCACGGCCTTCATGTAGTCGGTGACCGCAACAATTGGCCCGGTGGCACCGGCGAGCTGCTGGGTGACGAACGGGACGCGGGCGGGCTGGCCGGGGTTGAGGAAGGAATCTTCCTCGGCGGCCATGGCGTCGCGGCGCAGTTCGGTCCAGGAGGTCACGGACCAGACGTCCGCTGAGACGCCCCAGTCCTCGGCGAGGACCCGCTGGGCTTCGAGGGCCCAGGGAACAGACACGCCCGAGGCAAGGATCTGTGTGCGCGGGCCGTCAATCTTGGCCGGCGCCAGCAGGTAGATGCCCTTGACGATGCCCTCGACGTCGAGTTCCGCCGGTGCCGGCGGCTGCACGATCGGCTCGTTGTAGACCGTGATGTAGTACATCACGTTCCGCGACGGGTCGTTGTCGTCAGGGCCGGGACCGTACATCCGGTTGAGGCCGTCACGCATGATGACGCCCATCTCGTAACCGTATGCCGGGTCGTAGGTGACGACGGCGGGGTTGGTTGCCGCCAGCATGGGGGAGTGCCCGTCGGCGTGCTGCAGGCCTTCGCCGGTCAGCGTGGTGCGCCCTGCCGTGGCGCCGATGATGAACCCGCGGGTCATCTGGTCGGCGGCTGCCCAGAAGGAATCGCCCGTGCGCTGGAACCCGAACATCGAGTAGAAGACGTAGACCGGGATGAGCGGCTCGCCGTGCGTGGCGTAGGACGTGCCGGCGGCGGTGAAGGCTGCCACGGACCCGGCCTCGTTGATGCCGGCGTGCACGATCTGGCCGGAGATGGACTCCTTGTACGCCAGGACGAGTTCGCGGTCCACGGAGAGGTAGTTCTGGCCGTTCGGGTTGTAGATCTTCGCCGTCGGGAAGAACGCGTCCATGCCGAACGTGCGGGCCTCATCGGGGATGATCGGCACAATCCGCTGGCCGAACTCCTTGTCCCGCATGAGGTCCTTGAGCAGCCGGACAAATGCCATGGTGGTGGCGGCGTGCTGCTTGCCGGAGCCGCGGTTGGCGACTTCGTAGGCCTTCTCATCCGGGAGGGTGACGTCGGCGTGCTTGGAGCGCCGCTCGGGGACGAAGCCGCCGAGCTGCTTCCGGCGGTCCATCAGGTACTGGATCTCCGGGGAGTCCATGCCGGGGTGGTAGTACGGCGGCCGGTAAAGGTCCGCTTCTAGCTGCTCGTCCGTGATCGGGATGCGCAGGTGGTCGCGGAAGGCCTTGAGGTCCGCGAGGGTGAGCTTCTTCATCTGGTGGGTCGCGTTGCGGCCCTCGAAGTGGGTGCCCAGGCCGTAGCCCTTGACCGTGTGCGCCAGGATGACCGTGGGCTTGCCCTTGAACTCGGTGGCGGCCTTGTACGCGGCGTAGACCTTGTTGTAGTCGTGCCCGCCGCGCTTGAGGTTCCAGATCTGGTCGTCGGTCAGGTCCTGGACCATTTCCTTGGTCTGCGGGGTCTTGCCGAAGAAGTGCTCGCGGACGAACGCGCCGGATTCGGCCTTGTACGTCTGGTAGTCGCCGTCGACGGTCTCGTTCATGATCTTGACGAGCGAGCCGTCCTCGTCCTTGGCCAGCAGGTCATCCCACTCGCGGCCCCAGACGACCTTGATGACGTTCCAGCCGGCACCGCGGAAGAACGCTTCGAGTTCCTGCATGATCTTGCCGTTGCCGCGGACGGGACCGTCGAGGCGCTGGAGGTTGCAGTTGATGACGAAGTTGAGGTTGTCGAGCTTGTCGTTGGCCGCGAGCTGCAGCAGGCCGCGGGACTCGGGCTCGTCCATTTCGCCGTCGCCCAGGAACGCCCAGACCTGCTGGTCCGAGGTGTCCTTGATGCCCCGGTTGTGCAGGTACCGGTTGGACTGGGCCTGGTAGATGGCGTTCATCGGGCCGATGCCCATCGAGACGGTGGGGAATTCCCAGAACTCCGGCATCAGGCGCGGGTGCGGATAGGAGGACAGGGCGTGCCCTTCCTTGGACTTCTCCTGGCGGAACCCGTCCAGGTCCTCCTCGGAGAGCCGGCCCTCCATGAAGGCGCGGGCGTACATGCCGGGGGAGGCGTGGCCCTGGAAGAAGACCTGGTCGCCGCCGCCGGGGTGGTCCTTGCCGCGGAAGAAGTGGTTGAAACCGACCTCGTACAGGGTCGCGGCGCCGGCGTAGGTGGAGATGTGGCCGCCGACGCCGATGTCCGCCCGCTGTGCCCGGTGCACCATCACGGCGGCATTCCAGCGCAGCCAGGCACGGTACTTGCGTTCGATCTCTTCATCGCCAGGGAATGCCGCTTCCTGGTCGACCGGGATGGTGTTGACGTAGTCCGTGGTGGTGACCATCGGAACACCCACGCTCTGCGCGCCGGCCCGCTGGAGCAGGCTGCGCATAATGTACTGGGCACGTTCGGTGCCTTGTTCCTGAATCAGGGTATCCAGGGACTCCAGCCATTCGGCGGTCTCTTCCGGATCACGATCAGGCAGCTGGTTTGTCAACCCGCTGAGGATATGGGAGGTATCTTCTCCTGCAGCCACGTCCAACCTCTCTTTGAGCGCATCTATCGGCACCCTCAGCTCCGGGCAGGGTGACTGCCTGGCGTGAACGCGACGTGTGCGACATATCGGTTACAACAGCCCGGTCGTATGCGCCGGGCAAGGTCCAATCACGGTACGCCTGCCTGTATCAGCCGGGCGGTTGCCCGCGCAGGCGTAGTCGTCATCAGCCACTCTAGCCGTGCGGACTGATGGATGCGTAGCCGCCGTATGGACCCGCCGCCGTATTTCACGGGCATACTGGTTGTGTGACGAAGCGCTGCCCTGCAGCCTCCGGATCGTCCTGTGTGACGCAGAATATGGCGGATCGCGGTGCCAACAGCTTGAAGCGAGAGCTCAAAGGGTGTTGGCTTGGAGTAATGGAAATCACTAGTGCCATTGAAAACATGAAGCAATTCAAAAAGCATAGGAGCAACACGTGAGCGAGGCCGACGCCGCCACTTCGGTAAATGTGGCGGAGAAACTGGGTTTCAAAGACGGGGACCTGATTCAGGAATTCGGTTATGACGACGATGTCGACTTCGACTTGCGGGACGATATCGAAGATCTCACGGGCTCTGAGCTTCTCGATGAGGACGATCACGAGGTGGTCGACGCCGCCATTCTCTGGTGGCGGGCAGGTGACGGAGACCTTGTGGACACGCTGGTCGATTCGCTGACCACTCTCACCGAGGGTGGCGTGGTCTGGGTCCTGACTCCCAAGTCCGGCCGGGACGGCTACGTCTCGCCCGCCGACATCCAGGACGCCGCGCCCACCGCAGGTCTTCACTACACCACCTCCGCCGGCGTCTCGAAGGACTGGAGCGCCACCCGGTTGGTCACGCGGAAGAACAAGTGACCCAGGCGGTACAGCACGAGGCCCCTGCGGTGTCTGCCGCTGCGCTGCCCGCCGCCGTGAGTCCTGTTCCCGGCGGGGTGCCCGGCGTCGGCGATGCCGCACCGGATTTCGAGCTCGCCAATCAGTTCGGCGAACCGGTGCGCCTCTCGGACTTCCGCGGCCGCAATGTCGCCCTAGTCTTCTATCCGTTCGCTTTCTCCGGCATCTGCACCGGGGAACTGTGCGAAATCCGGGACAACCTGGCACTGTTCGAGGCTGCCGATGCCGTCGTGTTGGCGGTCTCGGTGGACAGCAAGTTCGCCCAGCGGGCCTATGCCGAAAAGGAAGGCTACGGCTTCGACCTGCTCGCCGACTTCTGGCCCCACGGCGCCGTGGCCACGGCTTATGGGGTGTTCGACCCTGACAGCGGCATGGCGCGGCGCGGCACCTTCATCATCGACGCAGCGGGAATCGTCCGCTACGTCGTGGTGAATCCCCGCGGCCAGGCCCGGGACTTCGCCGAGTACCGGGCTGCCCTCGCGGGACTCGGCGGGAACTGACCCGGTGAGGCAGCGGCGGCCAGGAATCGGCATGACCGGGTTTGCCAGCCTCCCGCCGATCACGGCCGCCGGGACCGCCGCGGAGCTCCAGCGCACCGAACTCGAGGCCCTGCAGGACATCCACGGACTCCTGTCCGGGGGCCAGTTCGCCGTGCTGACCGGCGCCGGCCTGAGTACGGATTCAGGCATCCCGGACTACCGCGGGCCCGGCGCCGCGCCGCGGACCCCCATGACCTACCAGGAATTCATCGGTGAGCCGGGAAACCGGCAGCGCTACTGGGCCCGCAACCACATCGGCTGGTCACACCTGCGCAGGGCGGATCCCAACGCGGGCCACGCCGCGGTAGCCCGGTTGGAGCAGCAGGGGCTGCTCACCGGACTCATCACCCAGAACGTGGACCGGCTCCACGAGGACGCCGGCAGCGTCAACGTGGTGGACCTGCACGGCCGGTTCGACCAGGTGGTGTGCCTGGACTGCCACCGGCGGTTCAGCCGCCGGATGCTGGCCGGTGTCCTGGAGGAACTCAACCCCGGGTTCCTCGAACGGGCGCAGGCCGCCGGGGTGGTTGACATGGCACCGGACGCCGATGCCGCCGTCGAGGACACCCGACTGATTGAATCGTTCGTCGTCGCCCGCTGCCCGGCCTGCGGCGGCACCCTGAAACCGGACTTCGTGTACTTCGGGGAAAACGTGCCCAAGGACCGGGTGGAGCGCTCCTCCGCCATGGTCGACGCCGCCCGGGCGCTCCTGGTGGCCGGCTCCTCACTCACCGTGATGAGCGGCCTGCGTTTTGTCCGCCACGCGGCGAAGCAGGGCAAGGCCGTGGTCATCATCAACAGAGGACCGACCCGCGGCGACGGCCTTGCCACCATCAAGCTGGAGGCAGGCGTCAGCGGGGCCTTGACCTGGCTCGCCGCCGAGCTGCCGCCCTTGTAGCGACGGCCGGGCCGATTGGCGCTGGGCCGGTGACATCCGGTACAGTGACTGTTCGTTGGTTGAAGCGCTGAAGCGTGGAAACCGCGGTTTGGGTCTTTAGCTCAGCTGGTAGAGCGCCACGTTTACACCGTGGATGTCATCGGTTCGATCCCGGTAGGACCCACCACAGAAAACCCCGCCTTTCCGGACCACATGGTCCGGAAAGGCGGGGTTTTGTGCGTCCGGTTGATCCGTTCAGGCGCTTTTCGGGGCCGGTTCGTTGGGGCCGCTGATGGGCGCTACGGTCCCTTCAAGGAGGGCGTAGGCGTTGGCGAGCCGCTGTATCGCCTGCGACTGGTTGGTAGAAACGCCTACCTTCACGATCGAATCCAGCACAATAGCTTTCGCCTTCTCCAGTTTCTGAGTGTTCGATTCAGCCATCTTGGATTCCCTTTGGTCGTTTCCGGGGCGCCCTGTGCGCCCCGGCACGCGTCGAACCTACCACCTGCCGGGCGCCATGCGGCAAATCTCAGTCATTATTGACGCCGCATCGCCGGGCGGACAGAATGCGGTTCGGAATAGGACCGGCGCATACAGTTAGATGAGTATTCAGCACCGCAACACTGGGGGTTTCGACATGTTCTACGGCGTCACGCGCTACAGCCTTTTCTCGCC
The DNA here is from genome assembly GCF_056405215.1 of Arthrobacter sp. P1_H7. NCBI lineage: Bacteria > Bacillati > Actinomycetota > Actinomycetes > Micrococcales > Micrococcaceae > Arthrobacter > Arthrobacter sp. P1_H7. The sequence goes on from NZ_JBFUCO010000005.1 coordinate 185,960, forward strand.
CGGATCGCTGTCCTGGAAAACATCCAGCAACGGTGTGTTTAAGAGTCCCGATGACTACATGGGGTATCTGTTCTCGGAAAGACGCCTTCAGTTGCGCGAAGAAATGTTCTTTACCCGGTCCGTGCCGGCGCTGGCCGCCATGGCCGAGGCGCATGACTACACGCATTTCGTCATGTATTCCGGACTTTTGCCTCAGCGCCATCAGGAGGTGCTGTTCGAGGCCGCCGCGAAGTACCCGTTCCTGGTCCCGGTGGAGTGGAACGACGTCGTCCGCGGAACAGGCATCGAAGAGATGCAACCCCTGATCGAGCAAGACCTCGCCGGCAAAGTCGGCGCCGACGACGGCGTTCAGCCGGTGGCGTGGTTTCGCTTGGACGACGACGACGTGCTCGCCGCCGACTACCTGGAACGGCTTGAAACCTACCGGACCCTGGACCACGTGGGCATGGCCGTTTCGTTCGGGCTCGGCCTCACGGCCTACAGGGCCAACCACGAACTCGTGAATCTGCGGGAGTACTACCACCCGAAATCAGCCCAAGGCATGGCGTTCATATCTGCGTACGAGCCAGGCAAGGGCCGCCTGGACATCAATGCGCCAGGTCCCCACGACGGTGTGGACCAAGTGATGCCCACCATCCTGGATTCCAGGGAGCACATGTTCTTCCAGGTGCGCCACGGCGATCAGGATTCAACGTTGAACAACACTCCTTATGAACGCATCGCCGCGTCCCTGGCGCGGTTGGACAAGCTGCCGGCCACGCGGGCGGCCGGGATCTCTGCGGAGAAATGGCCTACCCTCTACGAGGACATCATCCGCGGGGAGCCGGCGGTACATGAGTCGTCGTTCCCCGGTGCGGAACCCCTGCGCCTGAGCACGGAGACTGCGCTGGTGTTTCCTTTTGTGCCGGAGATCGCCGAAGGGCTGCTCGAGTTCGAGTTCGAGTTCGAATCGGCGCAGGAGCTCACGGGGGCCTTTGCCGTTGTCTCCTACGAACTCAGGGGTGCCGACGGCGCAGAGGTCGAGGAACTGGGACTTAAGCTTGGGCTGCAGAAGAGCCCCGAGTACGGGATGTACCGACTGGCGTGGTCGCGTGAGTCCCACGGTGTTGTGCGCCATAGCCTTCCCCTGCCGGAAGGCCTCAAGATTGCTGGCATCACGCTGAGGGGCAAGAAAAGCCAGCCGGCAGATGTTTACATCCGCTGGTGCGAGCCGCGCGTGGTGTCCCTGCACGCCGGCTAAGGACTCAGACCGGGAGGGGGTCCCGGCCAAGGCTCCCGCAGGGCCGCGAAAATGTCAGGGCTCCGCCCTACTGTGACGGGCATGGAGCACGTGATGGTGAAAACAGGCCCGGACGGGCGGCCCCTGGCCGTGGTCCGCGGCGGCAGGGAATGGTTGATCGGGGCCGAGCCCGTGCGCTGGTTCGAGCGGGTCAGCTGGTGGGAAGCCGAGCGCCGGATGCCCAAGGGCCTGAGTCGCGTGGACGTCGAGGTGTGGCAGGTCCAGGCAAGGCTCGGCCGCAACCGCGGTTCGGCCCTGACCACCATGGAACTGATCCGGGACGGCCTCGGCGGGGGCTGGCGGCTGCGGGGGGCCGTTGCGGACGCCGCGTAGGCTGCCGGCGCGGGCAACGATCGACGAATCCGGCCCGCTCAAAATGGGCCCCGGACACTGGAAACACCCGGGCATTGGAAAAGCCTTCCACCGCGACTATTGGGGGATGCCGCGGTGGAAGGCTTGTAATGAATATACCGTGAACGATTGGAAATGTGAAACACCGGCGGTGTTTCTGTGCGCCAGAATTACGCCAGTCGATGGCCTAATCGAGGGCCCCGGAACCCCGCCGCCTAGGATGTTTTCATGACCGCCACGAGTGCCCGCCGAATCGCCAGAGTCCGCCCCCTTTCCCCTGTTGCCGGGGACGAATACTTCTTTGTCGCCAACGACGCAGCGGACTTTGGCGGTGCGGCCGGCAAGGTGTGGGCGGTGACCACCTCTCCGTTCCCCGGTTCCCCTGCCAATGCCGGCAGCCTGCCCCGCAGCGGTTGGGAAGTCGGCGCGACGGTGGAGGAATCGGCCTTCACGTTCCTCGCGCCCTGTGTCCCGGCCAACGTCCTGGGCATGGCGCACAATACGGGTGCCGCGGGCCGCGGACTTCCGCCGCAGGCCTTCCACAAGGCGGCCACCAGTGTGGTCGGCCCGGGGGACGCGGTTGAACTCCGGCCGGGTGTGGGCCGCGTCGAGCCGGAGGCCGAGCTGACAATCGTCATCGGAAGCAGGGCCCGCGCACTGACGCCCGGCAACGCCATGGGCGCAGTCCTGGGCTACACGATCGGAAACGACGTCTCCGCCAGGAACCTCCAGGAATCCGACGAGCTGTGGATCAGCGCCAAGAGCCAGGACACGTTCACACCCGTGGGGCCTTGGATCGTCACAGACCTGAAGGGTGAAGACCTGGTGATCGGCATCAGACACAACGGTCAGGATCTCCAGGCAGCCAGCTCCGCCGACCTTGGCTGGAAGGTGGAGGAAATCCTCACCTACCTCACCTCCTTCATGACCCTTCACCCGGGCGACCTGGTGCTGACGGGATTCCCCGCTGAGTGCGCGCCGATCGTTCCCGGCGACTCCGTCACGTGCCACATCGCCGGCATCGGCGAGCTGACGAATCCCGTGGTGTCTGCCGCCTGACGGACCGGCGGTCCCCGGCGAGGACCGCTGACAGGGGAGCATGGGGGGCGGGTGCGCGGGCCCCGCCGGGTCCCGGTTCACGGCGCCAGACATTATGATGGTTACTGCTCAGCTGACTGGACGGCATTCGAACGAGTGGCGCGGCGACTGGCGCGCGATACCTGAAGGAGAATTATGGCCGATTCCCGAGTTTCCCGACCCTCCGACGGATTGGGGAGCGCGTCACCCGCACCGGCTGTCACCCGTGCCGCCGCCGTGCTGGAAGCCCTGGCGGCTTCCACGACGGGACGGCTCACGCTCAGTGATCTGGCTAGGGAACTGGGAATCCCGAAGTCCTCCACCTCCAACCTCCTGCTCGCGCTCGAGGAGGCGAGGCTGATCAACCGCCAGGGTGCGGAGTTCACCCTCGGCCGGAAATTGGTTGAGCTCGGCGCTGCCTACCTCAGCCGCCTCGACGAGGTCCAGGAGTTCTACCGTTTTTGTGAACAGGCCCCGACGCTCTCGGGGGAAACGGTCCGGATCGCCATGCTGGACGGAACGAATGTCATCTACCTCGCCCGCTACGAAGGGCACCCGGCGGTTCGCCTGACGTCCAACATCGGCGACAAGATGCCCGTGTCTCTCTGTGCCGTGGGCAAGGCCCTGATCGCGCGGCTGCATGACCATGACGTCGACGAGATGTTTCCCGACGACGCTGCCCTTCCGGTCCTGACGCCGAAGTCGCTGCGCACGGGAGCCGAACTGAAGGCGCAGCTCACGCTCATCCGGGAGCAGGGGTACGCGTTCGAGGACGAGGAATCCACCACCGGCGTCGTGTGCCTGGCCGTTGCCGTCCCGACCCGGGGCGCCCACGGGCCCAGCCTCGGCCTTTCGGTCACCGCGCTGAAGGCGACTTACTCGAACGAGCAGGGCGCCATGATGGTCAAGGAACTCCAGGACCTCGCCCGGTCCCTCGGCAATCCCATGGGCTAGGCACCCTGCCGCGGGACGGTCCGGGACGCCCCGGGAATAAATCTGATTATTCATTGGCTAGTCGATCACTATGCTGTACTCTGTTCAGCATAGTGATCGACTCCTTGGGGGGTTGCTCACACCCACCAGACCAACGGGGGTCTGGAGTGTTCTTGAGGGAGTGCTTGTGACAACTAGTACTAATACACCGCTCGCTGAAGCGGACGGCGACGTCGTCGATCCGGAACAGCTGCGACGGGCAACGCTTGCCAGCTCCGTGGGCTCCGCGCTGGAGTACTACGACTTCTACATCTACGGCCTGGCCTCGGCCCTGATCTTCGGCCCGCTGTTCTTCAAGCCGCTCGGCGAGGACGGAGCCCTGATCGCATCCTTCGCCACGTACGGCGTGGGCTTCGCGGCCCGGCCCTTCGGCGGGATGGTCTTCGGCTACATCGGCGACCGGTTCGGCCGCAAGATGGTCCTGATCCTCACCATCGGCCTGATGGGGACCGCCAGCTTCGCCATCGGCCTGCTGCCGACATACGAACAGGCTGGCATGCTGGGCGCCGTTCTCCTGGTGACGCTGCGCATCCTGCAGGGACTGGGTGCCGGCGCCGAACAGGCCGGCGCCACCACGCTGATCTCCGAAGTTGCGCCGCGCCGCCGTCGTGGCTTCTTCGCTTCGCTCCCGTTCGTCGGCATCCAGCTGGGCACCCTGCTCGGCGCCGGAACGTTTGCGCTCATTGCCATGGCCGACAAGGCCGTCCTGGAAGGCTGGCTGTGGCGGGTGCCCTTCCTGGCCAGCGTGCTCCTGGTTGTGGTGGCCATCTTCATTCGGCTCCGCCTGAAGGAAACGCCCGTCTTCCAGGAACTGGAAAAGCACAAGAATGTGGTCAAGAACCCCATCGGCCAGCTGTGGAAGCACTCGAAGAAGAACGTGCTGATCGGCATCGGCCTGCGGATGGGCGAAAACGGCAATTCCTCGATCTACTCCGCCCTGCTCATCGCGTTCCTGGCGGCCAAGGACGGCGTTTTTCCCGGCGACAAGTTCATCGGTCCGGTCGGCCTGCTTATCGCCGCAGGATTCGCCGCCGTCATGGTGATCACGTTCGGCGCGCTGTCCGACCGGTTCGGCCGGGTGCCCGTCTACCGCTACGGCGCGCTGTTCCAGGCGCTCATCGCGCTGCCGGCGTTCTACCTGGTGACGCTGGGCAATGTCACGCTGGTCTGGATTGTCATGGTGGTGGGAATCGCCCTCGGCGTCCAGTCAATGCTCGGACCGCAGTGCCCGCTGCTGCCTGAACTCTTCGGCTCGCAGTACCGCTTCACCGGCGTGGCCATGAGCCGGGAGCTCTCCGCCGTCCTGGCCGGCGGGCTGGTCCCGCTGGTCGGCGCCGCGCTGCTGGCCGCCACGGACCATTCCTGGCTGGTGCTCGCCATCTACTCGCTGGTCCTGGCGCTGATCTCATTCGTCACCACGTTCTTCACGCCCGAGACGGTGGGACGCGACCTTCTCCTGACGGAGGATGCGCACTAGCCGGCATCCGGGTTGCAGACCCGCCGTCCGCGGCGGCCCTGGCCGTGGCCCCTTCCACCAGGAAGAGGCCACGGCCCGTTTCCGGCGGGGCCGCCCTGGTGCAGTGCGGGGGTGGACTCAGTAGAAGTGCACCGTGTCCACCAGGTGGGGGAGTTCGCCGCCGTCGAGGTAGGTCCGCAGGTTGCTGCAGAAGCGTTCGGTGATCAGCCGGTTTTCGGCGGCACTGAGCGCCGAGGTGTGCGGGGACACCATCACCCTGGGGTGGGTCCACAGCGGGCTGTCCTGCGGCAGTGGCTCCACGGCGAAGACGTCCAGGCAGGCATAGGAGACCTGGCCGTTGCCCAGTGCCTCCAGGAGCGCCTCTTCATCCACCACGGTGCCGCGGCCCACATTGACGAAGACCGTTCCGGGCTTCATGGCGGCGAAGACGTCGCGGCTGAAGAGTTTCTCCGTGTACGGCGTGCCGGGCAGGGTATTGACGACGGCGTCTGCGGTGCCCAGCAGGCCGGCGAGGCCGTCGTTGTCCGTGACGGTCTCGATCCCGTCGATGGCCTCCACGGTCCGTTTGGTCCCGCTGACGCTCATGCCCAGGGCGCGGGCGATCCGTGCGGTCTCGAGCCCGATTTCGCCCAGTCCGGTGACCACCAGGCGGGAGCCGTTGACCAGGCGGGTGGGGGTGCGGAGCTCGGGCCAGAGCTTGGCCGCCTGGTCCTGGGCCAGCTCGGCGCTGCGCTTGAAGCCGTTGAGGATGCCCAGGGCGGCGAACTCGGCGAGCGGCAGGGCGTGCACCCCGGCCGAGGTGGTGACCTTGAACTTCTGCAGCGTCGCGGCATCCAGCCCCGATGCCTTCACGGCACCGCCGGCGCCGGCCGCCATGGCATGGATCCACTCAAGCCGGGGATTGCTGCCGGCGATCCGGGCGAGGCCTGCCGGGCTTTCGTTGGGGAGCCCGTACAGGACCTGGGCCTTGTTGAGCATGTCCCAGTACCGCTCTTCCTGCTCCGGCGTCCGGCGGAAATCCGGGTCACCCGAATGATCGGCGGGAAAACGTTCCGGCGGCAAGAGCTCGGGCTCGTAGAGGACGGTCACGGACGGATCTGCGGCGCGGATGCGGTCCACCAGCTCTGCTTCGAGCGGGACGGCGATCGCGACGGTGGTTTTGGTCGTCATAGTGTTCATCATACTGAATGGAGGCTAGGATGCTGAACAGAATTCCAAGTTTAACCACGACGAAGTGAGGCAACGCATGGAGCTGGACCGCAGGGAGGCCGGGTTTGTCGGCCTCGGACTGATGGGCGCGCCGATGGCCGCCAACCTCCTCGCGGCAGGATGGACCGTCACTGCCTGGAACCGTTCGCTGGCGGCGCTGGACGCCTTCGAGGCCCTGGGCGGCTCGCGCGTGGCCCGGGTCGAGGCGCTCCGCGACCAGCCCGTCATTGTCTTCATGCTGCCGGATCTGTCCGACATTGAGGAGGCGAGTGCCGCGCTCCTGGCCGGCTGGGGCGCCAGCCCGCCCGCGCCCGGAACCGCCGTCGTGGTCATGAGCAGCGTCTCGCCGTCCGGCGTGCGGGACTTCGGGGCGCGGGTCGCGGAGGCAAGCGGAGGCAACGCCGTCGTCGTCGATGCGCCCGTCAGCGGCGGGACCCAGGGCGCGGCGGACGGGACCCTCGCCATCATGGCGGGCGCCAGCGAAGATGACTTCCGCCGGCTTCAGCCGCTCTTCGGCGCGATGGGCAGCACGGTGCGGCGGCTGGGACCGCTGGGATCGGGGTCGCTCGCCAAGGCGTGCAACCAGCTGATCGTGGGAACGACGACGGCGGCGCTCGCCGAGGCCGCGGAGCTCGCCGAACGCTCCGGCATGGAAGTGCCGGCCCTCTTCGAGGTGCTCGCCGGCGGACTGGCCGGCAGCCGGGTCCTGGACATCGTGGGGCCACGGCTCGCCGCCAAGGACTACGAGCCCACCGGACCCGCCAAGTTCATGCACAAGGACCTCTCCTTCGTGCTCGAAAGCGCCGCAGCGGCCGGTGCCGCGGTACCGATGGCGGCCGCCGGCGTCGAACTCTACGCGGAACTCAAGCGCCAGGGGCTGGGGGACCGGGACCTCGCCGTGGTGCGGCAGGCCATCGCCAATCTCAGCGGCACGGGCAGCGGGAGCGCCACCACGACAGGCAACACCACAACCAGCACAACAGCCATTCCAGCAGCAAAGACCAAATGAGGATCAGTGAACTATGAGTGGACTTTTTGACCTGACCGGGCGTGTGGCCCTGGTGACCGGTTCGAGCCGGGGGATCGGCAACGCCCTGGCCCGGGCGCTGGCCGATGCCGGCGCCACCGTGGTGCTCAACGGCATCAACCCCGAGCGGCTCAAGGCCGCCGAGTCCGCGATGGCCGCGGACTACGCGCCGGGCCGGGTGCACAGCTGCGCCTTCGACGTCACCAGCGACACCGGGGCTGCCCGGGGGATCGCCTGGGTGGAGGAGAACGTGGGACCGCTGGCCATCCTGGTCAACAACGCCGGCATCCAGCACCGGGTCCCGATGCTTGAGCTCGACGTGGCCGACTGGGAACGGGTCATCTCCACGGACCTGACCAGCGCGTTCCTGGTGGGGCGGGAAGCGGCCCGGCACATGATCCCGCGAGGCCGGGGCAAGATCATCAACATCTGCTCGGTCCAGACCGACCTCGCCCGGCCCACCATCGCCCCCTACATTGCGGCGAAGGGCGGACTGCGGAACCTGACCCGGGCCATGACCGCGGAATGGGCCGCCTCGGGCCTGCAGATCAACGGGATCGCGCCCGGCTACATCCACACCGAGATGACGCAAAACCTCGTCGACGATGAGCAGTTCAACGCCTGGATCCTGGGCCGGACCCCCGCGCATCGCTGGGGGACCGTGCAGGACCTGGCCGGACCCGCCGTGTGGCTGGCCTCCGACGGGTCGGACTTCGTCAACGGCCAGACCATCTTCATCGACGGCGGAATGACGGTGGTGGTCTGATGGGCGCCGTGGCAGAACTTCCGGCCACGGCCGCGGCGGTGGTGGCCCACGCGGCGGGCGACCTGCGGATCGAGGACATCCCCGTGCCCGCACCGGCGCCCGATGAAGCCGTCGTCGACGTGGCCTTCGGCGGCATCTGCGGCTCCGACCTGCACTACTGGCTGCACGGCGCCGCGGGCGAATCCGTCCTCAAGGCTCCCATGGTCCTGGGCCACGAGATCGTGGGGACCGTGATCCGCGCGGCCGCTGACGGCTCGGGGCCGGCGCCCGGCACGGCCGTCGCGGTGCATCCCGCCACGCCGGGCCCGGGCGGCGCCCGATACCCGGCAGAGCGTCCCAACCTGTCACCGGGCTGCACCTACCTGGGCAGCGCCGCACGGTTTCCCCACACGGACGGGGCGTTCAGCCGCTTCGCCGCGCTGCCGGCCCGGATGCTCCGGCCGCTGCCGGCCGGGCTGGAGCTGCGGACCGCGGCCCTGGCGGAACCGGCCAGCGTCGCCTGGCACGCCGTCTCGCGAGCCGGGGACGTGGCGGGAAAGACGGCGCTGGTGATCGGCAGCGGCCCCATCGGGGCCCTAGCCGTCGCCGTCCTCAAACGCGCCGGCGCCGGCCGGATCGTGGCCGTGGACATGCACGAGCGGCCGCTGGAGATAGCCCGTGCCGTGGGAGCCGACGTGGTCCTCAAGGGGGACGACGCCGGGGCGATCGCCGCGGTTGAGGCGGACGTCGTCATCGAGTCCTCGGGCAGCCACCACGGCCTGGCCTCGGCCATCCAGGGCGCGGTCCGTGGCGGCAGGGTAGTCATGGTGGGCCTGCTGCCTTCCGGCCCGCAGCCGGTCCTGATCTCCCTGGCCATCACGCGCGAGCTGGAGCTGCTGGGCTCCTTCCGCTTCAATGACGAAATCGACGACGTCCTAACGGCGCTCGCCGACGGCTCCCTGCGGGTGGATCCGGTGGTGACCCACACCTTTGGGCTGGACCGCGGACTGGAAGCGTTCGAGGTCGCCAGGAACGCGGCTGTCTCGGGGAAGGTGCTGCTGGACTTCAGGCCGGTCCCGGCGTGAGGGGCGCCGCCGCCGGCGCCCGGACGGCCAGTGGCTTAGTGGCGCTCGACCGGGACAAACACCCGCGGCTGGTTCTTCCAGCTCGGCTCCATCTCCGAGATGGTCTCGCGCATGATCCGGTTCGAGGCCTCGCGGGCGGCGGCGGCATCCCCGGCGGCGATGGCCTCGGCGACCTCGACGTGCCACCGCAGCGCGGTCTCGCGCGGGTGGTCCGGCATCAGGCCGTGGATGGTGCGGCCGGTCAGCGTCTCGGTCACCTGGCCCACCATGTTGGCGAACATCTCGTTGCCGGAGCCGGTCAGCAGCAGGGAGTGGAACAGGATGTCCAGCTCGAGGAACCGGGGCACGTCCCCGGCCTGTCCGGCGTCGCGCATGGCGTGCGAGATCTCCACGAGTTCGCGGCGGAGCTCTTCGGGGGCGTTGGCCGCGGCCAGCTCGGCGGCCACCGGCTCGACGGCGGTGCGGAGCTCGGCCAGGGAGCGCAGCTGGGCGCCGCGGCCCTCGCCGGCCAGCCGCCAGCGGATCACGAGCGGGTCGAAGKGGTTCCACCGGTTCGAGGGCAGCACGCGGATGCCGACGCGCTTGATGGTTTCCACCAGGCCCAGGGACTGGAGGACCCGGACCGCCTCCCGGACCACCGAGCGGGAGACCTTGAGTTCGTCCTCAAGGTGCTCGGCGAGCATGACGTGCCCGGGCGGAAGCTCGCCGGCCACGATCCGGGTCCCGAGGTGCTCAATGGCACGGTGGTGGAGGCTGGTTGACATAGTCGTAAGCATAATGCGGCGGGCCTGGTCCGGGCTGACCGGAGGGGCGGACGCCGGTGATCATAGACTGTTTATGACGCGCAGCATTCCGCTCCGTGGGCGCGGCTTTCCCGCAACCCGCGGAAATACATATGGTTTAAGGACAGCCACAATCCTTAAGAGCGGGTTCCGCCCTCCGCGGCGCAACCTGCCGGGTCCTAGATGAACGTCTGAGACGAATAGCCGTACACGTGGTCTACAGAAATCATCGTGTACAGAAATGAATTGGAGTTTTGATGTCAGCACACATCGGTGTTACCGGCCTCGCGGTGATGGGGGCCAACCTCGCACGCAACCTGGCCCGGAACGGCTTCACCGTTGCCCTGCACAACCGGTCCGTGGAAAAGACAGACACCCTGCTCGCCAAATACGGCGATGAGGGCGACTTCGTCCGCACCGAGACCCTCCAGGAACTCGTTGATTCACTGGAGAAGCCGCGCCGCGTGCTGATCATGGTCAAGGCCGGCAAGCCGGTCGACTCCGTGATCGAGCAGCTCGAGCCGCTGCTGGAAGCGGGCGACATCATCATCGACGCCGGCAACTCGCACTACGAGGACACCCGCCGCCGCGAGGCTGCGCTCGCCAAGAAAGACCTGCACTTCGTCGGCATCGGCGTCTCCGGTGGCGAGGAAGGCGCCCTCAACGGCCCCTCGATCATGCCGGGCGGTTCCAAGGAGTCCTACGACGCCCTCGGCCCGCTGCTGGAAAAGATCGCCGCCCACGTCGACGGCCAGCCCTGCTGCGCCTGGATCGGCACCGACGGCGCCGGCCACTTCGTCAAGATGGTCCACAACGGCATCGAATACGCCGACATGCAGGTCATCGGCGAGGCCTTCGACCTCCTGCGCTCCGGCGCCGGGATCGAACCGGCCGAGCAGGCCAAGATCTTCGAAGAGTGGAACAAGGGCGACCTCGCTTCCTTCCTGATCGAAATCTCCGCCGAGGTCCTCGGCCACGTCGACGCGAAGACCGGCAAGCCGTTCGTCGACGTCGTGGTGGATGCCGCCGGCCAGAAGGGCACCGGCCGCTGGACGGTCATCTCCGCGCTCGAACTCGGCTCCCCGACGTCGGGCATCGCCGAGTCCGTCTTCGCCAGGGCCCTGTCCTCCCAGGCCGAGCAGCGCGTGCTGGCCCAGGAGCTGCTGGCCGGCGGCGAGGCCGCCGTCGAGGTCCCCGAGAGCTTCGTCGAGGACGTCCGCCAGGCGCTCTACGCCTCCAAGCTGGTCTCCTACGCCCAGGGCCTGGACATGCTCACTTCCGCGGCCAAGGAATACGGCTGGGACCTGAAGCTGGATGAAATCGCGTCGCTGTGGCGCGGCGGCTGCATCATCCGCGCGGAGCTGCTCAAGGAGATCACCAAGGCCTACGCCGCTGCGGAGAAGCCGGCCAACCTGCTCTTCGCCCCGGCGTTCACCAAGGCGATCGCCGAGGTCCTCCCGGCCTGGCGCCGCGTGGTGTCCACCGCGGTGCAGCTCGGCATCCCGGTTCCGGTGTTCTCCTCCTCGCTGGCCTACTACGACGGCCTGCGCCGCAAGCGCCTGCCGGCCGCCGTCATCCAGGGCCAGCGCGACCTCTTCGGGGCGCACACCTACGGCCGCGTCGACGCCGAGGGCACGTTCCACACCCTCTGGGGCGAGGACAAGTCCGAGATCGAGGCCGTCGACACCCACTGACCCACCCCGGTTCCGACGCGACGGCCGGCACTTTCCAGTTACTCTGGGAGGCGCCGGCCGTCCGTGTTTCCGGCTGCTCCTGCCCCAGGAGTTCAGCGCCCAAGGAGTTCAGCCCATGCCCCAGCCCGTAGCGTTTGTCACCGGTGCCTCCACCGGGATCGGCTTCGAAACCGCGAAAAAGCTTGCCTCCGCCGGTTTCACCGTCTATGCCGGGGCCCGCCGGGTGGAGCTAATGGAGCAGCTGTTGGCATCCGGGGTCAAGGTGGTGGCCCTGGACGTGACCGATGAGGCCTCGATGAGCGCCGCCGTCGGGGACGTGCTGGCCGCGCACGGCCGGATCGACGTCCTGGTCAACAACGCCGGCTACGGGACGTACGGTTCGCTCGAGGAGGTGGAACTGGCCGAGGGCCGGCGGCAGTTCGACGTGAACGTCTTCGGCCTGGCGCGCATGACGCAGCTCGTGATCCCCGCCATGCGGGCCGCACGCACGGGCCGGATCATCAACGTCTCATCCATCGGCGGCAAAATGTACGAGCCGCTGGGCGCCTGGTACCACGCGACCAAGTTCGCCGTGGAAGGCCTGAGCGATTCGCTGCGGATCGAGCTCAAGCCGCACGGCATCGATGTGGCCATCATCGAGCCGGCCGGGACGCAGTCCGAGTGGGGTGCCATTGCGGCGCAGGGGCTGCTGGCCAGCTCCGGGAACGGCCCCTACGCGGCCCAGGCCAAGGTGGTGGCGGCGGCGCTGGGCACCACGGACAACCCCGCAACGTCGTCGCGGCCCGAGCTCGCGGCCGGGGCGATCCTGCACGCCGCGACCGCCCGGCGGCCCAGGACCCGGTACCCGGTGGGTGCCAGCGCCCGCGGGATCCTGCTGCTGCGCCACCTGCTGCCGGACCGGGCGTTCGACGCCGTCCTGTGGAACATCTACAAGCGGTTCCCCGGCAGGGCTGCCTAGATACCCGGTTCCGTCTGGAGCCGCTCTGGAGTTCGTCTAGATCCGGTATTCGATCAGGTATTCGGCCGGGTCGACGGCGGGCTTGGTCTCGCGCTGCGCGTCGCGGTGCCGCCATGTGGCCGGCACGCCGGTGACGATTGATTCGGCCGGGGCGTCCTTGACCACCACGGCGTTGGCGCCGACGGCGCTGTCCCGGCCGATGGTGATGGGGCCCAGGATCTTGGCGCCCGCGCCGATCACCACGCGGTCCTCGATGGTGGGGTGGCGTTTGATCTTGGCGAGCGAGCGGCCGCCGAGGGTCACGCCGTGGTAGATCATGACGTCCTCGCCGATCTCGGCCGTCTCGCCGATGACCACGCCCATGCCGTGGTCGATGAAGAAGCGCCGGCCGATGGTCGCGCCGGGGTGGATCTCGATGCCGGTCAGGAACCGGGCGAGCTGGGAGATGAGCCGCGCCGGGAAGCGCAGGGCGGGGTTTTGCCACAGCCGGTGCGTCAGGCGGTGGAACCAGATCGCGTGCAGGCCGGAATAGGCGAAGAAGTTCTCAAAAGAACCTCGAGCCGCCGGGTCGTGGGACCGGGCGGCGTCGAGGTCTTCCTTCAGTCTTGCGAAGAAGCTCACAAAGACCTTTCTGGGCAATCGTGGGTCAGCGGACTTAGCCGCGGATGTCGTCGTACAGCACGGTGGAGATATAGCGCTCACCAAAGTCGCACACCACGGCAACAATGAGTTTACCGGCGTTCTCCGGGCGCTTGGCGAGCTCCAGGGCCGCCCAGACGATGGCGCCGGAGGAGATGCCGCCCAGGATGCCTTCCTTGATGCCGAGATCGCGTGCCACCCGGACGGAATCTTCCAGCGTGGCGTCGATGACCTCGTCGTAGACGTTGGTGTCCAGGATGTCGGGAATGAAGTTCGCGCCGAGGCCCTGGATCTTGTGCGGGCCCGGGGCGCCGCCGTTGAGGATGGCGGAGTCCTTCGGCTCGACGGCGACGATCTGGACCTCCGGATTGCGTTCCTTCAGGACCTGTCCGACGCCGGTGACGGTGCCGCCGGTGCCGACGCCGGCGACGAAGATGTCCACCTTGCCGTTGGTGTCGGCCCAGACTTCCTCGGCCGTCGTGCGGCGGTGGATCTCCGGGTTGGCCTCGTTGGCGAACTGCTGGGCCCAGATGGAGTTCTCCGTGTTGGCCACGATCTCCTGGGCCTTCTCCACGGCGCCGCGCATGCCCTCGGAACCGGGGGTCAGGACAATTTCGGCGCCATACGCGCGCAGCATGACCCGGCGCTCGGTGGACATGGTCTCCGGCATGGTCAGGATGACCTTGTAGCCGCGGGCCGCGCCCACCATGGCCAGGGCGATTCCGGTGTTGCCGGACGTGCCTTCGACGATGGTGCCGCCGGGCTTGAGGGCACCGGACTTCTCGGCAGCGTCAACAATCGCGACGCCGATCCGGTCCTTGACGCTGTTGGCCGGGTTGTAGAACTCCAGCTTGACGGCCACGGTGGCGTCAAGGCCTTCGGTCAGCCGGTTCAGCCGGACCAGCGGAGTTCCGCCTACCAGCTGGGTTACATCGTCATAGATCGGTGCCATGTATGTATGCCTGTCTTTGAAGAGGGTTGACTGAGGTCAGCCTAACGAGCGCCTACAGGCCCTAGCTAAGCATTAAGCCATGCAGAGTAATATTTCCTCGCCTTGGCCAGCTTCGGGTTAATGATGACCTGGCAGTAGCCCTGCTCCGGGTATTTGGCGAAGTAGTCCTGGTGGATTTCCTCGGCCATATGGAACTGCGGCAGCCTGCTGACCTCGGTGACGATCGGGTGCCGCCACAGGGCCTGGTTCCGCTCGATCGCCTCCTCGAACAGGATCTTCTCCTCGGTGGTCTCGTAGAACATTGAGGAACGGTACTGGGTCCCGACGTCGTAGCCCTGCCGGTTCAACGTGGTGGGGTCGTGGAGGGCGAAGAACATGTCCAGGATGACCTCGGCGGGAATGACGTCCTCGTCGAACGTCACCGCCACCACCTCGGCGTGGCCTGTGGTCCCGGAGCACACAGAGTAGTAGTCGGGGCTGCGGTCATGGCCTCCGGTGTAGCCCGATACGACCGAGCTGACACCCTTGGTTTTCTGGTAGACGGCGTCGAGGCACCAAAAGCAGCCTCCGCCGAGGACAAAAGTTCTCATGATCTCTTCAATGGTTCGAGGGCCTCGATGATTCCCCACCCACCTTACGAGAGTGTTACGAGTGACCGGGCCGCCCGCGGATAGGGTAAAAATGGGGGTATGGAACCTGTGAACACCGATGTTTCAGCGGAATCCGACCGCCCTGCTGCCTCCGTCGACGGCGATAGCGGCACCGGGGAGGCCACGGGCGCCGCGACGCTGGGCCTGATCCAGCTGGCAGTGGAGGAGCTCTGGCCCGAATCCCTCGCCGAGGACTGGGACGAGGTGGGCCTGGTGGCCGGCCACCCGAACGCCGAGGTGCACCGGGTCATGTTCGCGGTCGATCCGACCCTTGACGTGATCGAGGAAGCCATTGACTTCGGTGCCGAGCTGCTCATCACGCACCATCCGCTGTTGCTCAAGGGCGTGACGTCCGTTGCCGCGAACACGGCCAAGGGCAAGGCCGTGCACCGCCTCATCGAGTCCGGGACCGCGCTGCTGACCGTACACACCAACGGTGATTCCGCCGTCGGGGGAGTTTCCGACGTCCTGGCCGACGCGCTGGGCCTGCAGAACGTGGCCCCGCTGACGCCCGCAGCGAACGGGCTCCCCGAGGAAGGCATCGGCCGCGTCGGCGACCTTGAAGAGGTCCTGACGCTGGGTGATTTCGCGGCCCGCGTATACGGCATCCTGCCCTCGGTGGCCGGCGGCGTCCGGGTCTCGGGGGATCGGGACGGGCTGATCCGGCGGGTGGCTGTCTGCGGCGGCGCCGGCGATTCCCTCTTCGGCGAGGTGCGGGCCAGCAACGCGGACGTCTACGTCACGGCGGACCTGCGGCACCACCCGGCATCGGAAGCCCGGGAGGCGGCGGTCAACGACCGGCCGTACCTGATCGACGTTTCCCACTTCGCCAGCGAATGGCTGTGGCTGCCTGCGGCCGCCGAAGCGCTGGGCAATGTGCTCACCGACCAGGGCCACGACGTCGAGATCCGGGTCAGTGCCACCAACAGCGACCCGTGGGACTTCATTCTGACTCCGGGCTAAGCCTGGCGTGCGAGGGGCCCCGGGTGAGCGTAGCGAGGCCGGGGAGCACGCTAGGCGCTAGAGTCTAAGGAGCGCCGGGACGGTGCCCGGCTTCGGCCGGATTGGATTTAGCGGAGGTAAATAGTGGCCAAGGCAGCACCGGCGGAACAGTTGAAGTTGCTCGAACTGCAGGGACTCGATGCCAAGCTCAAGTCCTTGTCCAACCGCCGGCGAAGCCTTGAAAGCGATTCCCGCATCACGGACCTGGAAGCCGCCCTCAGCGTGGCCAACGGTGAGCTCGGTGCCGCGAAGGTGGCCGTCCACGACGCTGAACTGGAACTCAAGCGCTCAGAGGCCGACGTCGAGCAGGTTGCCTCCCGGATCGAACGCGACGAGGCCAGGCTCAACAGCGGCACGGGGCTGTCCAAGGACCTCGTCGCCCTCCAGCGGGACCTCGTCTCCCTGAACAAGCGCCGCTCGGACCTTGAGGACGTCGAGCTCGAAGTCCTCGAACGGCTCGACTCGCTCCGCGCCCGCCAGGCGGCCCAGCAGCAGATCGTGGACGACATCCAGGGCTCCTTCGGCTCCATCCGTGCCGAGCTGGACGAGCAGCTGGCCGAGATCGCCGCCGAAGCCACGGTGGTGCGGGGGCAGCGTGCCGAGTTCGCCGCCGGACTCGACGCCGGAATGCTCGCCGTCTACGAGAAGACCCTGGCCAAGCGTGGCGTCGGCGCCGCCCGGCTCTTCCACGGCACCTCGGAAGGCTCCGGTATGCACCTGAGCCCGGGCGACCTGGCCGAGATCAAGGCCGCCGCCGAGGACGACATCGTGTTCTGCCCCGACTCCGGCTGCATCCTGGTCCGCTCGGCCGACTGGGCCTAAGCAGTTCCTAGCCCGGCAGGATGATGTTCAGGGTGTGCGGCTTCCGGGCCGTGCCCGCAACGAGTTCGGCAACCCATTTCTCCGCCGCCGCCTTCTGCAGCTGTGCGGGGGATTGGGGCGCCTTGCCCCGGCGGCTGAGCAAATGGCGTGCCAGCTCACCCCGGGTGTGCTTGGCAAAGTGGCTGACCACCTTGCGCACGCCGGCGGTCTCGGTGAAGACGTTCACAGCCACCGTCTGTTCCGGCGGGGGAGTCCAGGCCGCGGCGTAGGTGCTGGACCGGCAGTCCACCAGCAGCTGGCCCGCGGCGGCCGCGGCCAGCACGTCGCCCAGTTGCGGCTTCCAGAACGAGGCGAGCCGTCCGACGTCGGGCAGCGATGTCCCCATCGACAGCCGGTAGGCCGGCACACGGTCCGCGAAGCGGATGGCGCCCCACAGGGCGGAGACCACCAGCACCGATTCGTCGGCCCTCTTTCGCTGCGCCGGGGTCAGCGAGTTGTAGCCGAGGGCGTCAAAGAGCACCCCGGAATACACCTGGTGGGCCGGGGCGGCAGGTTCTGCGTGCAGCCGTGTGTTGCGTTCGACGTCGGCACTCAGGGAAGCGCCGACGCCCAGCAGCGCCAGGGCGTCCTCGTGGGCACTGACGGTACCGAGCGCCTCCAGGACCTTGGCGCGCGAGCTGTTGAGGGCGGGAAAGCTCAACGCGGTCCAGTCGGCGGCGTCCCCGCCGGTCGCGGGAGTCTTGCCCTCGGAGGGCGGCAGCAGAATTAGCACCGTACGATCTTACCGGCGGCTGCCTTCCCAGGACCGCCGTCCGGGGCCCGGGGGCCGGCGATTGGCGGCGGTTCAGGCGAGGTTGTAGCCGAGAAAGGACACGACCCCGGGCAGGATGGTGCGCCAGTAGCCGTAGTCGTGGCCGCCGGGCTGGAAGCCGCCCTCGATTTCGCCCGGGAGTCCCGCCCGGTAGTGGCGAACAGTGGCGGCAAGCTCGTCCGCGGTGCCGCAGTCGATCCGTTTGGGCAGCGCTGCGAGCCGGGGCCGGAGCGCGAAAACGTCGTGGGCGGCGAAGTCTTCCGGGCCGTCGAACGCGGTATCCTGGCGCGGGTCGTAATGGTCCCAGACCGCAGGACTCATGGCCGCGACGGCCCGGACCCCGGGGAGCCGGCCCTGCGAGGCGAGCAGAAGGGCACCGAAACCCCCCATCGAGAGGCCGACGAGGCCGATCCTGCCAAGGTCGAAGCCCTGGCCGCCGAGGAACGGAACAAATTCCTTCACCAGCATCGACTGCGTGTCACTGCCGTCGGCGCGCGGGTGCCACCAGGTGTTTCCGCCGTCCACGGCCGCGATCGCGAAGGGCGCGCCGCCGGCGTCGAGGTGCCGTTGCAGTGCCTCGTGGGCCGCCAGGTCCTCCAGCAGAGCCGTGTGACTGCCGCCCAGTCCGTGAAGAAACACGGCCAGGGGGAGTTCGGGCGGCGCGCCGCCGGGCGGCAGCTCCGGCGTCGCCAGCGACCAGTGGCTCGCGGTCCCCGGACGGAAAGCCGAGACGAACGAACCCGTGCTGGTACGGACCGTCAGCGGGCCGGCGTAGGTCCGCGGTGCCGTCGTCGGGCTCGTGGGGTTCGCTGGCGCGGGGCTTGCCGGCCGGGACGTTTCGGTGGGCGCGAGCCCGCCCGTGCACGCCGCGAGGGCGGAGGCGCCCAAACCGATCCCTGCCAGCCCCAGCAGGCGGCGCCGGTTCAGGGCAGACTCGTCCATCCCTCGATAATAGGCGCGCCGGTCCGGGCGCTACGCGGCCTTGATCGGTGACGCCGGTGATTCCGCCGGTGTCGCTGCGGGTGCAGCCGCCGGCATCCCTGCCTTGGCCGCGTGGTCCTCGCGGGCCAGGAAAGCGGCCAGCTCGGCGATGGTGCTCATCAGGGGCGCGGGGAAGACGACGGTTGAGTTCTTGTCCACCCCGATCTCCACCAGGGACTGCAGATTCCGCAACTGCAGGGCGACGGGGTGGGCCATCATCGTGTCGGACGCCGCGCCGAGCGCCACGGCTGCGATCGCCTCACCTTCGGCCGAGATGATCTTGGCCCGCTTCTCCCGCTCGGCTTCCGCCTGCCGGGCCATCGCCCGCTTCATGCTCTCAGGAAGCTGGATGTCCTTGAGTTCGACGAGCGTTACTTCGACGCCCCATTCCAGGGTCATCGCGTCAAGGATTATGCGGATGTCGCTGTTGATGCGCTCGGTCTCCGAGAGCGTCTGGTCCAGGCTGTGACGGCCCACGACCTTGCGCAGGGTGGTCTGGGCGATCTGGTTGATGGCCGCCGCCACGTCTTCGATCGCCACGACGGACTTCACGGCGTCGATCACCCGGTAGTAGGCCACTGCCGAGATATCGACGCTGACGTTGTCCTGGGTGATGATGCCCTGCGACTGGATCGGCATCGTCACGATCCGCAGGCTCACCAGCTGAAGCCGGTCCACCACCGGGATGATGAACCGCAGGCCGGGCATCCGGACAGCGACCACCCGGCCCAGCCGGAACAGGACGCCTTGTTCATACTGCCGCACAATCTTGATCGACATCTTGGCCAGAACAACCACCAGGACGATGGCGAGCAGCCAGCTGATGATGGCGGTCCAATTCATCGAGATCGCTTCCTTGACTAGCAGGAATCCTGCTCCAATTCTCCCACCGGCCGCCCCAAAAGGCCCCGGTGCGGCCGCGCCGGCCGGGAGAACGTAGAATAAGCAGCGGATGGGTTGACCAGGCGGCCGCGCGTCACGCAAGTGGCTCGAGGAACGTCCGGGCTCCGCAGAGCAGGGTGGTGGGTAACGCCCACTCGGGGTAACCCGCAGGCCAGTGCCACAGAGAAAAGACCGCCTGCGTGCGGCGTGTGCTTGCACAGGCTGCAGGGCAGGTAAGGGTGAAACGGTGGTGTAAGAGACCACCAGCTTCCCGGGTGACCGGGAAGGCTAGGTAAACCCCACCCGGAGCAAGGCCAGACAGGGCACGTTTGAGGGCTGCTCGCCCGAGTGTCCGGGTAGGCCGCTGGAGGGCGTCGGCAACGGCGTCCGTAGATGGATGGCCGCTACTCCCGCGCCGGCAACAGCGCGGGAACACAGAACCCGGCGTATCGGTCAACCCATCCACCCAACGCCGACTGCACCGTCCCTTCCGCCGCGTGCCGCCCACCTGCGGCGTTGCACGCTACCCCCGGATGCTTGACATCATGGCCGCGGAACTAACACACTTCAATCAACGCTTCAAGGAGCGGTAGTCTCGGCGATGGTTGAGGAGTCATGGTGCCGGACGATGCTGATTACGACTATGTGATCGCCGGGGGTGGTTCCGGCGGCAGCGTTCTGGCCGGCAGACTTAGCGAAGACCCTTCGATACGCGTGCTCCTGCTCGAGGCAGGAAGATCCGACCGCCATCCGTTCATTCACATGCCCGCGGGCTTCCCGAGACTCAAGGGGGGCCCGTATCAGTGGGCTTACAACAGCGTTCCGCAAAAACACAGCAACGGCCGCAGCATCGCGCTTCCTCAGGGCCGGGGACTCGGCGGCGGCGGCTCCATCAACTCCCAGGTCTTCACCCGCGGCGTGGCTGGGGACTACGACGGGTGGGCCGCGGACTACGGATGCGAGGGCTGGTCCGCCGCCGAGGTGTCCAAGTATTTCATCCGCTCGGAATCAAACTCCAGACTCTCAGGACCGCACCATGGAACCCAAGGGCCCCTCGGCGTCTCTGACCTCCGGCGTCCGCACACGCTCTCGGCGGCCTTCGTGCAGGCGGGCCAGGAGTTCGGGCTGCCCTACAACAGCGATTTTAACGGGGCGAAGCAGCTCGGCGTTGGCTTCTACCAGACCACCACCAGGAACGGCCGCCGGTGCAGCGCAGCCGTCGCCTATTTGAAACCCGCGCGCAAGCGGCCCAATCTCACGGTGCGCGTCAACGTGACCGTCTACAAGGTGGTCATCACGAACGGCCGCGCCGTAGGCATCCAGACGATTGAAGGCGGAGTCGCGCGAACCTACGGTGCCCGGCGCGAGGTGCTGATCGCCAGCGGAGCGTTTGGTGCGCCCAAGTTGTTGCAGCTTTCAGGCATTGGCGACCCGGCAGACCTGGCTGCCGCCGGCATCGACGTGATCCACGCCCTGCCCGGGGTCGGGAAGAACCTCCAGGACCACCTTGACCTTGACATCATCTACGAACTCACCGATGACCACAGCCTGGACCGGTTCAATCGGGTACGCCCGGCGACCGTCCTGGCGGGCCTCGAGTATCTGGCTTTCCGTTCGGGACCGTTCGCATCCAACCTCGTCGAAGCGGGTGGCTTCAGCTACGCCAACACAGCTGAGAAATCCCCGGACCTGCAGTTCCACTTCCTGCCCGCAGCGAGGTCGGAGCCGGGCATAGCGTCGCTGCAGCCCGGGTTCGGCATGACGCTGAACTCCTATTTCCTGCGCCCCCGCAGCCGGGGGACAGTCCGGGTCGCATCCTCAGACCCCACACAGTCGCCGCTCATCGATCCAAATTTCCTCGCGGACGACTATGACCTGGAGATGACGATCGCCGGCGTGCAGCAGAGCCGCCAGATCATGGAGCAGACATCGATGGCGGCGTTCATCAAGAAGGAGCACATCGGCGACGGCTCCCGCGTGGCCACCCGCGACGAATACGTGAATTTCGTGCGCTCCTACGGACGGACCTCGTACCACCCGGTCGGCACTTGCGCTATGGGTACCACCGACGATTCCGTAGTCTCCCCGCGGCTGAAGGTCCACGGGCTGGAGGGGCTGCGGGTCGTTGACTCCTCGATCATGCCCCGGCTGGTCAGTGCCAACACGCAGGCACCCACCATCATGATCGCGGAAAAGGCCGTCGACATGATCCTTGAGGACGCAGCCGGGCTGACGCCCGGCGCGGATGGTTTTGCCGACTTCGACGTGGCCCCAGACAGTGTGTGAGTCAATTCACGCGCAACAGGCACCCCACCCGGCCTGGCCGCCCGTAGAATTGATGGTGAACGTAGAAGTTCTGCCGCCGGGTCTGCGTTCGCAGCCGGCGGTTTTTCTTTGCGCTCGATGAGGCGCCCGGGGTGGACCGAATCCCCGCCGGTGCCCGGTACCGGACACCCTCCGGCGGCCGACTTCCCCCTACGAGGACGTAGGGGGTGGATTCTAGGAAGGTAGTTCTGTGAGCCAGACGTCAGATTCTTGTCTTGATACGTGGATGGGCCGTGAGGCGCTCGCCGAGGCGATGATCCCCGTGATCGGCCGGCTGTACCGCGAGAACAACGTGGTGACCTCCATCCACGGACGCAGCCTGATCAACAAGTCCACCATGAATATCCTCAAGGCCCACCGCTTCGCCCGCCGGATGAGCAAGGAAGAACTGCGCCTCGAGGAGACGGCCCCGCTGCTGGAGGCCCTGACCAAGCTTGACCTCGGCGCCGCGGCGATCGACATTGCCCGCCTCACCGAGAAGTACCGCGCCGAGGGCGACGGCGCCAGCCTGGATGAGTTCCTCCGCGCCGAACTGGCCGAGGTTGTCGGCAAGCGCGGTGGCGACGACCGCACCAGCACCGACGTCGTCCTCTACGGCTTCGGCCGCATCGGCCGGCTCCTGGCCCGCCTCCTGATCGAAAAGGCGGGCGGCGGCCACGGCCTGCGCCTGCGCGCCATCGTGGTCCGCCGCGGTTCCGATAACGACCTCAGCAAGCGCGCGAGCCTGCTGCGCCGCGACTCCGTCCACGGCTCGTTCGAAGGCACCATCAAGATTGACCTCGAAAACGACACCATCACGGCCAACGGCGTCCAGATCCAGGTCATCTACTCGGACAACCCCTCCACGGTGGACTACACCGCCTACGGCATCCACGACGCGCTCGTCGTGGACAACACGGGCCGCTGGCGCGACGCCGAGGGCCTGTCCCAGCACCTGCTGAGCAAGGGTGTTGCCCGCGTTCTCCTCACCGCACCGGGCAAGGGCGATCTGAAGAACATCGTGCACGGCATCAACCACGGCACCATCGCCGACTCGGACACGATCGTCTCGGCGGCGTCCTGCACCACGAACGCCATCACCCCTGTGCTCAAGGCGATCAACGACCGCTACGGCGTGGTCCACGGTCACGTGGAGACGGTCCACTCCTTCACGAACGACCAGAACCTGATCGACAACTTCCACAAGGGCGACCGCCGTGGACGCTCTGCCGCGCTGAACATGGTGATCACCGAGACCGGTGCCGCCAAGGCAGTCGCCAAGGCTTTGCCGGAACTGCTCGGCAAGCTCACGGGCAGCTCCATTCGCGTCCCCACCCCGGACGTCTCGCTGGCCATCCTGAACCTGAACCTGGAGAACGGCACCACCAAGGACGAGGTCAACGACTACCTGCGGGAAATGTCGCTGCACTCCGAGCTGCGCAAGCAGGTCGACTACATCGATTCGCCCGAGGTTGTCTCCACAGACTTCGTCGGCTCACGCCGGGCAGGCATCGTCGACGGCCTGGCCACGATCTCCAACGACAAGAACCTCGTCCTCTACGTCTGGTACGACAACGAGTTCGGCTACAGCTGCCAGGTGGTCCGCGTCATGGAGGAAATGGCCGGGGTCAACCCGCCGTCCTTCCCCGCCAAGGACGCCGCGTCCATCCTCGAGGCCGCCGGGCTGCCCGTCGAGGTCTAGCCAGGGCCAACGACCCTGACCGGGACTGGTTCCGCCTTTCCCGGCCGATGCACTGGAATCGGCCGGGAAAGGGACCCACAATGGAGCCATGGAACCGAACCCGGCTGTTGAACACGAGACCACCCTGGAACACGCGCTGGACGTCGCGCGGAGCAACGCGAAAGAAGCGAAGCGGCTGCTGGACGACGCCCTCGTCAAACGCCAGTCCGGTGAAGTCAACGACGACCGGGTGACCCAGCTCCAGGGCCTGCTGGATCTGGCCAACGAAGACCTGAAACGGGTCACACGGGAGCAATAGGCCCCCGCGTTCCGCCACCGGTCCCCAACACTGTGGACAACCGCCCGAGTGGCATGGCGTCCGCATAGGCTCAGGGCGTGCAGCCAAAACGCCGCGAGCGGCCGCCCACATGACCGTCACGTGGATGGATTTCCGCCGCGCCCGCCGCCACTCCCGCCAGGCCTGGATTCTCCTGGCCGCGGCCTGCCTGGCCGTCCTGGGCGGTCTGGTCTGGTTCTTCACGGCTGGCCAGTTTGCCGCCGCGGAGCCGCAAATCGCCGGCCCCCGCGAGGCCCCCGTCATTGCCCGAGGGTGGATGAACGCGGTGGACGCCGTCCGGGCCGTGCCGGAGGGAAGTGCTGCCGGCGTGCTCGACACCCTGGCGGTCAAGGGACGGGCGGCAAAGAACAACTATGACCGGGGCGCCTTCGGCCAGGCGTGGCTCGACGTCGACCGCAACGGCTGCGATACGCGCAACGACATCCTCCGCCGCGACCTGGCGGCCGCCGAATTCGCCAGCGGCTCCCGGTGCCAGGTGGCCGGCGGCACGTTCCAGGAACCGTACACCGGCCGCATGATCGCGTTCCGGCGCGGCGCCGAAACCAGTGCCGCGGTGCAGATCGACCACGTCGTGGCGCTGGGGGACGCGTGGCAAAAGGGCGCCCAGCAGCTCACCGCGCAGCAGCGCGAACACCTGGCCAACGATCCCCTCAACCTGATCGCCGTCGACGGTCCCGCCAACCAGGACAAGAGTGCCTCCGACGCCGCCACCTGGCTGCCGCCAAACAAGGCTTTCCGCTGCCACTACGTCGCCCGCCAAATTTCGGTCAAGGCGGCCTACCGGCTGTGGGTCACGGCCGCAGAAAAGGAGGCGATGAAACGGATCCTGGCCTCTTGCCCAGGGCAGCAGACGATTGTGCCGCGGTGAGGACCCGTCGCGGCTTCCGGGCTGGAGGACCCTTGCAGCCGGTCTCCTGCCCGGCGAGAATGGGCGCGGCGGGACAAACCGCGCGCCGGAATGCTGGAACGGAAACCATGGCACATCGCACGGACGATTCAGGCAAGGGGCACACCGGCCACAAGGCCGGCCACAAGGCCGGCCACAAGAAGGGCTCTGCACGGCGGCAGGCGCGGCTCGACGCCGGAATCTACGAGGCCGAACTTCTGCGGCTCCAGGCGGAACTGGTTGCCCTCCAGGAGTGGGTCCGGAGCACGGGGGCGCGGGTCCTCATTATCTTCGAGGGGCGGGATGCAGCCGGCAAGGGGAGTGCGATCAAGCGGGTCACCGAGTACCTGAATCCGCGGTTTGCCCGGATAGTCGCATTGCCGGCGCCGACGGAGCGCGAACGCGGTGAATGGTACTTCCAGCGCTATGTGGCGCATCTGCCGGCCGCCGGGGAAATCGTCCTGATGGACCGCTCCTGGTACAACCGCGCCGGCGTCGAACACGTGATGGGCTTTTGCACCCCGGCGGAGCACAAACGCTTCATGGCCCAGTGCCCGGTTTTTGAACGGCTCCTCATCCAGGACGGCATCCTGTTCTTCAAGTACTGGTTCTCGATCAGCCACGGGGAACAGGAGCGGCGGTTCAAATCCCGGATGGATGATCCCATGCGGCAATGGAAGCTCTCGCCGATGGACCGGGAGGCAATCCTGCGCTGGGAAGACTACTCAAGGGCCAAAGACGACATGTTCGTACAGACAGACACCGCGGAATCTCCCTGGTACGTGGTGGAAGCCGAAGACAAACGCCGGGCAAGGATCAACCTCATCGCCCACCTGCTCTCCAGCATCGACTACACCGAAGTACGGACAGAACAGGTGACCCTGCCGGAGCGGCCGAAGGCCGTCAACTACACGCGCCCGCCGCGGGAACTGTTCCGCTACGTCCCGGACTTCGCGGCGAGCCTCGAAAAGCCGGCCAAGGACTGAGCGGGATCGATTGGCTCAGTAGACTGCAGCATGGACATTGTGAAATACGTGACACCGATCCTTGGCACCTGGCAGGGACAAAACCGCTTGCGGCTCATGCCCACGGACGACTACAAGGCTTCGGCGGCCACCGCCACGGTGACGGTTACCGCCGCACACTTCGCGAGTGTCGCCTACACCTGGTCAGACGGTGAGAGCCCGCAGGAAGGCCTCCTGATCCTGGCCGGCGGCGCGTCCGGCGCGGATCCCGCCACCGCTGTGTGGCTGGACTCCTGGCACACGGGCAAGGCGCTGATGCAGTTCTCCGGCACTGTGGGCGCCGACGGTGTCCTCCGGCTCAATGGCTCCTATCCGGCGCCGACCGGCCCGGACTGGGGCTGGCAGATCCACCTGCACCCGGCGGACGGCCCGGGCGGACGCATCACCATGCACAACCTGGTCCCGGGCGAGGACCCCTATCAGGTGGTGGAGCTGGAACTCCACCGGTAGGGTACCGGCATGGACATCATCCTCGTACCCGGATTCTGGTTGGACGCCTCGTCGTGGGCGGACGTCACCCCGCCGCTGACCGCGGCCGGGCACAAGGTCTACCCGCTGACATTGCCGGGACTGGAGTCGGCCGATGCGCCGCGCGCCGGCATCGGCCTGCGCACCCACATCGACGCCGTCGTGGCGAAGATCGATTCCTTCGACGCCCCGGTGGTCCTGGTAGGCCACTCCGGCGGCGGAGCCATCATCCACGGCGCCGTCGATGCCCGCCCGGACCGGGTGGCCCGGGCAATCTACGTGGACAGCGGGCCACTGGGGGAGGGCGGGGTCATCAATGACGAACTTCCGGCCGACGGCGACGACGTGCCGCTGCCGCCGTGGGAGCTCTTCGAGGACGCGGACCTCACCGACCTGACCGACGAACTGCGTGCCATGTTCCGTGCCCGCGCCATCCCGCAGCCCCGCGGCGTGGCCCAGGACCGGCAACAGCTCACGGATGAACGCCGCTACGAGGTCCCGGTCACCGTCATCGCCTGCGAATTCCCGTCCGCGATGCTGACGGAAATGATCGCCGGCGGCCACCCGTACGTGGCCGAGCTCGGACGGATCCGCGAGGTCGACTACGTGGACCTGCCCACCGGCCACTGGCCGCAGTTCACCAAGGCTGCTGAGCTCGGCGCCGCCATCCTGGCCGCCGTCGACCGGACCCCGGGGAGCTAACCGCCCGGGCGCCATCCCGCCGATCTCCCTCCAGCCCCGCCAGCCCCCGGCCGTCAGCGCCCGGTTTTCAGTGGCCGAACGGGTCCGGGTCCACCCCTGGCATCCAGGTCAGGCCGGGAACACCCCAGCCGCTGCGCTTGGCCTGCTTCATGGCCCGGCGCGCATAGCGGTCAATCAGGCGGTTGACGTAGAGCTTGCCGTCGAGGTGGTCGTACTCATGCTGGATGACCCGGGCGAACCAGCCGGTCGCCTCGAATTCCACCGGCTTCCCGTCCCCGTCGAAGCCCTGGACCCGCGCCCATTCGGCCCGCTTGAGCGGATACTGGCCGCCGGGGAAGGACAGGCAGCCCTCCTCTTCCTCGTCGGGGTCCGGCAGGGCGCCGGAGATCTTGGAAAGTGTCAGGACAGGGTTGACCACGACGCCGGTGGGCGCGGCGCCGTCGTCGTTGTCGTACTTGTACACGAAGAGCCGCTTGCCGACCCCCACCTGGGGAGCCGCCAGCCCGACGCCGTTGGCGGCGTCGTTGGTCTCGAACATGTCGGCGATCAGGGTGCGGAGCTCGTCGTCGAAGACTTCGACTTCCGCGGCCCGGCGGTGCAGCACGGGCTCGCCCCAGATCGTGATGGGCAGGACGGTCATATCAGAAAAGTTCCTCGGGTGCTGGTGGAGTCGCGGCCGGTCAGCCGGCGATGGTGCGGCCGACGACGTCGCGCATGATTTCGTTGGTGCCGCCGAAGATCGTCAGCAGCCGGGCGGCGAGGTAGGCCTGGGCCACCGGGTATTCCATGATGTAGCCGTAGCCGCCGTGCAGCTGCAGGCAGCGGTCCGTGACGGACTTGGCGCGCTCGGACGCCCACAGTTTGGCACGGGCAGCGCCTGCGGCGTCGAGCTCTCCGGCGTTGAACGCCAGGATGGCCTGGTCCACGTACGCTTCGGTGACCTCGACCTCCGTAAGGATGTCGGCAAGTTCGAAGCGGCTGTTCTGGAAATCGATGATCCGCTCGCCGAACGCGTTGCGGTCCTTCGTGTAGCGGACAGTCGCCTCGTAGGTGGCGCGCACGACGGCGGAGCTTGCCACGGCGATGGCCAGCCGGCCCTGGGGGAGCTGTTCGGCCGCGTACTGCAGGCCCTTGCCCTCCTCGCCGACGAGGTCGGCGTGCGAAACACGGACGTTGTCGAAGAACAGCTCGGCCGTGTCGGAGGCTTTGAGGCCCATTTTGTCCAGCTGCTTGCCGGTGTTGTAGCCCTCACCCTTCTGGACCATGAAAAGCGAGAACGAGTCGCGGTTTCCGCGTCCGGTGCCGCCGTCGGTGCGGGCCAGGACCAGGGAGGCGTCGCCGGAGATGCCGTTGCCGATAAACGTTTTCTGGCCAGTGATCAGCCAGTCGTCGCCGTCGCGGACTGCCTTGGTGCGGATGCCGCGCAGGTCGGAGCCGGCCCCCGGTTCGGTCCAGGCGACCGAGGTGACCTTTTCGCCGGAGACCATGCCCGGGAGCCAGCGGGCCTTGAGGTCATCGGAGCCGTAGGCCAGCAGGTGGGGAAGGACCATGTCATCGTGCAGGTGGAAGGCCAGGCCGACCGCGAGGTGGTTGCTCTTGGCGAATTCCTCGTCGAGCACTGCCCGGAAGCGGTAGTCGGACATCCCCATGCCGCCGAACTCTTCCGGCACGGCCAGGCCCAGCAGGCCCTGCTCGCCGGCAGCGGACCACAGTTCCCGGGACATCATGTGGTCCTCGTCCCACTGGGTGTAGTGGGGAGCGACCGCGCGCGCGTTGAACTCGGCGGCCATCTCACGGAACATCTCGTGGTCTTCTTCAAAGAGCTTGCGCTTCACTGCGATTCCTTCCCATACAGACAACAAAGGCCGCACCGGATAACCGGTGCGGCCTTTGGAAAAGGTCGGACAATCACTGCCGTCCTTCATGAGGGTGAGCGACGGGGGTTGAACCCGCGACCTCCTGGACCACAACCAGGCGCTCTGCCAACTGAGCTACGCCCACCATGTGCCATATCAGGCCCTCCGGCGAACCGGCTGGCTGGAAAGGCAACGACAAATAGCTTACCTGCTGTTTGGGGGTGGTTTTGCCACTTTTGCGATTTTCGCCAAAATTTCCGCGAAACGTGGCGCAGATTACTTTTCTGCGCCACGTCCCCGTCGGCGTTTCATCGGCCCCGCAGCGAGGGGGAGGGTGTGCGGCCGCTACCCGGCGGGGGTCGGCTCGGCTGCTTCGCCGCCCATGACGCGCTTGGCGATCCGCTGCGCCGTGGCACTGTCCGGGCCCGGCGCGGGGACAAACACGGCCTCGCGGTAATACCGGAGTTCGTCGATGGAGTCCTTGATGTCGCCGAGCGCCCGGTGGCCCCCCAGCTTGGCGGGGGACTGGAAGTAGGCCCGGGCAAACCAGCGGCGGGAGAGTTCCTTGATGGTGCTGACGTCGATGACCCGGTAGTGCAGGTGCTCCACCACGTCGGGCATATCGCGAACAAGGAACACGCGGTCGGTGCCCACCGAGTTGCCGCCGAGCGGGGCCTTCCGCGGGTCCGGCACCCATTTCTTGATGTAGTCGAGCACGGCTGCCTGCGCTTCGGCCATCGTCTTGCCGTGCGGAAGCTCCGCCAGCAGGCCGGACCGCGTGTGCATGTCGCGGACAAAGTCGTTCATCTGGGCCAGCGCGGCGTCGTCGGGCTTGATCACGACGTCGACGCCGTCCCCCAGGATGTTGAGCTCCGAATCGGTCACCAGGGCGGCCACCTCGATAAGGGCATCATTCTTGGTGTCCAGGCCGGTCATTTCGCAGTCGATCCAGACGATGCGTTCGTTAGTAATAGGCACTCGCCCAGCCTACCGTTCCGACGCCACAGAGCCGTCCGGTGCTAGGATTTCGAATACGCGGCCGCCGAATTATTTCGGCACTTATTTCTTCAACGCGGCGCCCCGGGCCGGACAATGCGGCCGGCTGTGGGCGGAATTGTGGCCCACAACAGATTGGACGATCCTGACATGACGGCGCCTGTGCCTGCGGCGGGGGAAACGGCTGCCGGTACGTCCAGCCCGTCCACGTCCCGCCCCTCCGCGTCTGCCCGGACTGCGCTCACCCGGACCGCGGCCTCCCCTGAGGGGGAAGGGGCCGTCGGCGACGTCGAGAACCCGCGGTCGCCGATCCTTGCCGGGTTCCTGGGCTCGCTGTTCATGACGATCGGTTCGATCGGCGTCGGCTGGCTTGCCCCCGCGTCCGAACTCCGCCGCGTCCCGCTGTTCATCTGGATGCGCACCGAGGCCTTGGGCGTCGCCCTCTGCATCGTCCTGCTCGCCTTCGGCGGCATGCTGCTGGTCCGCGCCTGGCTGCGGCTCGGCCAGCGCGTCCGGGTCTGGGGGGCCGGCGCCCGCAAGGCCACGCTCCAGGCGACGGTGGCGTGGGGGCTGCCGCTGATGTTCTCGGTGCCGCTGTTCAGCCGCGACGTCTACGCGTACATCGGCCAGGGCAGGCTCATGGTGGAGGGCTTCAACCCCTACGAAAACGGCATTTCGGCGCTGTCCAACTACTTCCAGCTGGGCGCCGACAGAATGTGGACCGAAGCCCCCGTCCCCTACGGGCAGCTGTTCCTATGGATCGAACAGTTCGTGGTCTGGGCCACCAACGTGCACCCCGAAGGCAGCATCATGCTGTTCCGGATCGCGGCCCTGGTGGGCGTGGTCCTCTGCGTGATCTACGTGCCCAAACTGGCCGAACTGCACGGCGTGAACCCGAACCGGGCCCTGTGGCTGACGGCGGCCAACCCGCTGTTCCTCACCAACTTCATCGCCAGCGTCCACAACGACGCCCTCATGATCGGCCTGGCCCTGGCCGGCCTCTATTACTGCGCCACCCGCCGGGTCATCCTCGGAATCGTGCTGGTCACACTCTCCATCTCCGTCAAACCCATCACGGTGGTCTTCCTGCCGTTCATCGGCCTGCTCTGGGCGGGCAAGGGTGCCAGCTGGCCGCGCAAGTTCGTCTTCTGGGCACTCACGGCCGGCCTCAGCCTGGCCCTGCTGTATCTCATGAGCCGGGTCAATGGCTTCGGCTTCGGCTGGATCAACGGGCTGTCCGCCCCGGGCAGCATCTGGATCTGGTACGCGCCCGTCGGCCTAGTGGGCCTGATCGTGGCCTCCATCTCCAACGCCTTCGGGCTCGACGGCTGGGGACTGGCCAAGTGGGCGTTCGACGCCGGCAAGCTGCTCGCCGTCGGGATCGTCGCCTGGCAGATCTTCCGCGGCGACTACGACCGCCTGATGCGCCGGCTCACCCTGGCGTTCGCCGCCGTCGTGCTGCTGTCCCCGATGATCCAGTCCTGGTACATCGTTTGGCTCATTCCGCTTTTCGCCGTCACGGGCATCCGCGACGACTGGCAGGTCAAGGCGCTGTACTTCATCGTGTCCTTCTTCATGGTGTACGCGATCTCGGACCAGCTCGATGTCTTCCCGTACCTGCAGACCGCGGACCTGGGCCTGGCCCTGGCGCTGGCCCGCAACGCCGCGGCGATCATCGCGTTGCTGTTCGCGCTGTACCTGATCTTCCTGGACCCGAAGACCAAGCTGCTGTTCACCAAGTCGGACGAGCCGGTCACCACGCGGCCGATCATCTAGGCAGGCAGGTTCCTGAGCGCTTCCTTACACGAGAGCGCACTGAGCTCGTCGGCATGCCGCCGCACGAACGCCCGCACCCAGGCCGGATCTGTCCTGGCGTATTGGCGCAGCGCCCACCCGATCGCCTTGCGGATGAAGAACTCCCGATCGTCGAGGTTGGCCTCGATCACAGCGGCCAGGAGGGCCGTGTCCGTGGCGGCCTTCGCCCCCAGCTGTGCGGTGATGGCGGCCCGCCGGACCCAGAAATCCTCGTCCCGGCTCCAGCGTTCCAGCACCGGCGTCAGTTCTGCCCGGTGGGCCTGCAACAGGGCGCCCAACCGGTGCGCCACCCCGTCCACCAGGTCCCACCAGGCGCCGGTGCGGATGATTTCCTCATAAATGGCCAGCATGCTCAGTTCCCCGGCAACGGGCTTGAGCCCCGTGAGCTCGATCGCGGCGTAGCGTTCTTCACGGTGGTTTGCGTTGCGCCACAGCACGAGCACCGTGGACTGCAGTTCCGCCAGGCTGGCCGGCGGGTGGTCCGCGGCCGCGGCCCTGACTATGCTACGGACCACGGGAACCCTCACGCCCAGGGACGGCATCTGCGATTTCATGTAAGCCTGTGCCCCCGCGGCGCGGCCAGGATCGGCAGCAGCTTGCAGGCTGCCGCGGATCGCGTCAATCAGTTCCGTGGTGGTCATGAGGCCACTGTAGACATTCCGCGGCGGGCTTTAGAGTTGAACCCAGCAAGCCGCGGCTCCGCGTCGGAAGGGAATGCCATGTCCATGATCAAGAGTCCCGAAGAGATCGCACTGATGCGCGAGGCCGGCCGGGTGGTCGCCACCACCCTCGCCCGGGTCCGGGAGGCGGCCGCCGTCGGCGTTTCGCTCAAGGAGCTGGACGATGTCGCCGCAGCGTCAATCGCCGACGCCGGAGCCACCCCGGCGTTCCTGAACTACCGGCCGCGCTGGGCATCAGTGCCGTTTCCCGGGGTCATCTGCACGTCCGTCAACGACGCCGTCGTGCACGGCATCCCCAACGGGTACCGGCTCCAGGACGGGGACCTCCTGAGCGTGGACTGCGGCGCCTTCCTGGCCGGGTGGTGCGGCGATGCGGCCATCAGCTTCATCGTGGGGACCGCGGACCCGGTGGACCAGGCCCTCATCGACGCCACGGACGCCGCCCTGGCGAGGGGGATCGACGCGGCAAGGATCGGGAACAAGATGGGCGACCTCGCCTACGCGATCGGTGGGGCGGCGCGCCGGGCAGGCTACGGGCTGCTCGCCGACCACGGCGGCCACGGGATCGGCCGGACCATGCACGCCGAGCCGCCCGTGCCCAACGACGGACGTCCCGGCCGCGGCATCAAACTGACCGAGGGCCTGGTCATCGCCATCGAGCCGATGCTGATTCTCGGCCGCAAGGACGATTACTACCATGACGACGACGAATGGACCCTCCGCTCAGCGAACGGCCGCCGCGCCGCGCACAGCGAGCACACCGTGGCCATCACCGCCGACGGGCCGGTGGTCCTGACCCTGCCCTAGCGCCCGCGGTCCCCGCCGGGCGGGGGCACCGTCAGGCGGACGACGGCGCGTCCCGGCACCGCGCCGCTGACCACCGTGAAGCCGGCCGCCAAAAAGAGCCCCAGGGTGCCGTGGTAGAGATCCGCCGGGCCGGCCTTGGGCCGTTGCGCGGGGTCGACCGGATGCCCCTCCACCACCGTTGCGCCGTGCGCGAGGGCGTGTTCGACGGCGGCGGCAAGCAGCGCTCCCGCCACGCCGGTCCGCCGGTGGCCGGGGGAGACCACAAAGCAACTGACGGACCACACCTGGTGCCCGCCGGGATCCTTGGCGGCGTCGGGGGCCGACGCCAGCACCTTCGAGCGCAGGATCCTTGGGTAGCACCCGCGGGGCTCGACGGCGCACCAGCCCACGGGATACCCGTCACGGAAGGCCAGAACCCCTGGCTCCGGCTGGCCGCCGCCGAACTTCTCCCGCAACAGGTTCTTCCGCTCATCCGGGGTGGACGCGGACCACTGGGGGCCGGTCAAGGCGAAGAACCGGCACCAGCAGCGTGAGGGTTCGCCGCGGACGCCGAAGAGACGCTCGACGTCGGGCCAGTCCGCCGCGGCGGTGGTGATGGCTGCCTGGGTCCGGAGTTCTGCTTCGCGCATGGAAAAGAGGGTAGCGCCTGGCGGCGTCAGCGTCAGCGCGTGCGGGTGCTCGTGCCAGGGCTCGCCTGGCGGCGGACACGGTGCGCGGCGAGCCGGAGCTGGATGATGCGGGCGGCTCCGGCGATGGCGACCAGCACTCCGCCGCCGACTGCCGCGATGAACAACGCGATGCCGAGCGGGACCGAGCCCTCGAGGCCAAAGAACTTCACCTGCACGTATTCCTGGTTCTGCAGGATGAACGCGATCAGCACGATCAGCACCACCAGTGCGCAGGCAACCGCGGCCCAGACCATTCCGGCTCGGGTGACCTGGCGCGTTTCCGGTGCGGTGACGGGAGCCGGCTCCGTGGGTGCCTCGGCACGGGAGGTTTCGGCGCGTCCCGCCGTCGTGGTGGCCACATCGGTGCTGCCGGCCGGGCCAACGGTGCCGGCGACCTGCTCGGCGGACCCGGGCCCGGTTGTGGGGTCAGCTGCCTCCGCGTACTGGGTGGTGGGGGTGTCGTCTGGGTTGGTGGGGTCGAATCTGCGGGGTGTTTCGGTCATGGCGGCCGTACCTTTCGATTGCGGGCAGGGAGCACAGGCTTTCGCTGCCGGCCTGCCCGTCAACTCAATACTAAGCGTGCTGAGGGCTGGCGGGGCTCCGGGCAGTGGGCGGCACGGTCCGGCGATCCCCCCACGCCAACAAGTTTGCTTTCGTGGTCTTTGGCGGCCGCCGGTGGGCGGCAATCTTTCCGGGGT
This sequence comes from Arthrobacter sp. P1_H7, assembly GCF_056405215.1. NCBI lineage: Bacteria > Bacillati > Actinomycetota > Actinomycetes > Micrococcales > Micrococcaceae > Arthrobacter > Arthrobacter sp. P1_H7. The sequence goes on from NZ_JBFUCO010000005.1 coordinate 220,320, forward strand.
TCTTCCCGGAAAAGCAGCGGCGCCCGCGGGGCAGTGCAGGCTGTTGGCACCGGCCCGGGGACGGTATAACGTCACAGCAAAGCGAATGCCTTGAAGAGGAGGCGCGGCCGTGACGATCATTGACAACGCCGTCTATGTGGACGGCCACCGGACCGCCGACCCGGAAGGGCTCGAGGAGACGTACTTTCTGCTGCGGCAGCGCCAGGGCATGGCCTGGATTGGGCTCTACCGGCCCGAAGCCGAGGAACTGCGCTCAGTGGCCGAGGAATTTGACCTGAGCCATCTGGCCGTGGAGGACGCGCTCGCCGGCCACCAGCGGGCCAAGCTTGAGCACTATGGCGAGACGTTGTTCCTGGTGCTGCGGCCCGCGCGGTACCTGGACGATGTGGAGAAGGTCGAGTTCGGCGAGATCCATGTGTTCTCCGGCCCGGACTTTGTGGTGACTGTCCGCCGGGCGGAATCTCCCGACCTGGCCCGGGTGCGCCGGCGGATGGAGTCCGAGCCGGAGTTCCTGGCGCTCGGACCGGATGCGGTGTTGTACGCGATTCTGGACCAGGTGGTGGATGAGTACGAGCCGGTGGCCGCGGGCCTGGAAAACGACATCGATGAAATCGAAGACGACCTGTTCGCCGCCGATCCCGGCGTATCGCGCAGGATCTATGAACTCTCCCGCCAGGTCATCACGTTCCAGCGTGCCACGGCCCCGCTGGCCGGAATCCTGCAGAGCCTTATGGGCAGCGGACCGGACGGGGTGCCGGACCCCGAACTGCAGGACCATTTCCGCGACGTCCTGGACCACGCCATCCGGCTGGGGGAGCGGGTATCTGCCTTCCGGGCGCTGTTGCAGAATGCGCTGGCCGTCAACGCAGCCCTGGTAGCCCAGCGGCAGAACGACGAAATGCGGCTCCTGACGGAGTCGAGCTTCGCCCAAAACGAGCAGGTCAAGCGGATCTCGTCGTGGGCTGCCATCCTGTTCGCGCCGACGTTGATCGCGTCGATTTACGGCATGAACTTCCGCGACATGCCCGAACTCGAATGGATCTTCGGCTACCCGATGGCACTCGCGCTCATGATCGGCATGGGCGGGATCCTGTTCCTGACGTTCAAACACAACAAGTGGATCTGATGCTCTGTTGAAACAAGAAGCGGCCCTGACCGTGCGTTGTCGCAGGTCAGAGCCGCTCTCTTGTGCCCCAGGAGGGAATCGAACCCCCGACCGGCGGATTAGAAGGCCGCTGCTCTATCCCCTGAGCTACTGGGGCGCGCTGGTGCCCACCGGCTGCTGCCGGTGACGCCTCAAAAAGTTTACAGTGCCGGACGGCCGGTGCGGGTCAACGGCGGCCGGTGGCCGGTCCTGCCGGACCGGACTAGTCCCCAACACGGCCCCCACTCCGTTGCCGGCAGCCGGTTTTCCACATGGCACAGCCGGGCACTCCCCGGCCACGGTCCACGGCGGGATGCTGGAACTGCCCGGCAGGGCACGACAATTCGAGACAGGACATGAGAATGAGCGACAACATTACGGTCCGTGGCTTCGTCGCCTCGGAGATCAGAAGCTCGACCACACCCGGTGGCGTGGCCACGGCGTCCTTCCGGTTCGGCGCCACCGAGCGCCGCTACGACCGCGGCTCCAGCACCTGGGTGGATGGCAACACCAACTGGTTCACCGTCCAGGGATACCGGCAGCTGGCCGGCAACATTGGCTGCAGCATCAAGAAGGGCCAGCGGGTCATCGTAGTTGGCAGGCTGAAGATGCGGAGCTGGGAGAAGGACGGCAGGGTCTACCACGTCGCCGAAATTGATGCGGAGTCAGTCGGCCACGACCTCATGTGGGGCTCTGCCAACTTCACCCGCTCAGCCGCAGCCGGCAGCCAGGCGGCCGCCGGACCCGGTACCCCAGATGCGCCCGGTAGCGGTGACGACGACGGCGGCGGACCGCAGAGCCAGCCAGGGGACGACGACGGGGACGGCGACCACGGTGCCGACCAGCACGGGACCTTCATCCATGACGAGAGCGGTGAGGAAGAGGAGGTGGACCACGAAACCGGAGAACTGAAAGGGGCCGCAGCCTGAATCCGCAGGACCGGCGGGCAGCGCCGTGGAGGCCGGGACTGGGCACTGCCGCGTGGCAGAATTGCCGGATGCAACACGCCAGGATCACTGCGGGACGGGCGGCAGCCACCTCCAGTGCGGGCGGGGCTGCCCGTCGCGGCGGCTGGGCCGTTGCGGCCGCCGTCTCCTTGGTGCTCCTGCTGTCGGCCTCGGCCTGTGCGACACCGGCCGGCAGCAGCGGAGCCCGGGCCTCTGAAGCCGCGGATTCTGAAGGCACACCTTCCGCAGTGTCCCGGGCCCCCGCAGTGTCCCCATTGCTGGTTGGGCCGACCGCCGGCGGGGCCGGGACAGCCAGCCCCGATATGAAACCCGGCATGAAACCCGACAGGGAATCCGCCACGAAATCCACGGTCGAGACGGCCCTGAACGCCGTGGTCCGCGGCGGGGGCCGGCCCGAAACGTCGGACATCCGCGCGTCGTTGGTTAACGCAGGGATTCCGGCCGACGCTGTGGAAGTCACCGCCGGGCGGACGCCCACCGGCCTGGCTGCCGACGCCGTCGAGGCCGGAGTGCGCGACGGCAGCAACTGCATCGTGGCCCAGATCCGCACCGGCACCGTCGCCGTCACTGTGCTGCCGGGCCTGGCCTCCGGCGGCTGCCTCGTGGGCGTCCGGGGCTGAGCAGAACCGTCGGCGGCCGACAAGGCGGCCGTTAAGTGGCCGATCCAGGCTCACGGAATGTGAGTTATCCCGGCCGAACCACTAGATTTGTAGGCATGGCGGAATTTATCTACACAATGACCAAGGCCCGTAAGGCTGTCGGCGAAAAACTCATCCTCGATGACGTGAGCATGTCCTTCTTCCCAGGGGCCAAGATTGGCGTTGTCGGCCCGAATGGTGCCGGTAAGTCCACCATTCTCAAGATTATGGCTGGCCTGGACACTCCCTCCAACGGTGAGGCCCGGCTTAGCCCCGGCTACACGGTAGGCATCCTGTTGCAGGAGCCGCCGCTGAACGAAGACAAGACCGTCTTGGGCAACGTCCAGGAAGGCGTTGGCGAAATCTACGGCAAGATCCAGCGCTTCAACGCGATCTCCGAGGAAATGGCCAGCCCCGACGCTGACTACGATGCCCTCCTGGAGGAAATGGGACAGCTGCAGGAAGCGATCGACGCGGCCGACGCCTGGGACATCGACTCCCAGCTGGAACAGGCCATGGACGCACTGCGCTGCCCGCCCGCCGACGCCGACGTCACCCTGCTCTCCGGTGGTGAGCGCCGCCGCGTCGCGCTGTGCAAGCTCCTGCTGCAGAAGCCGGACCTGCTCCTGCTCGACGAGCCCACCAACCACCTTGACGCCGAGAGCGTGCTGTGGCTGGAACAGCACCTCTCCAGCTACTCCGGTGCCGTTCTTGCCGTCACCCACGACCGGTACTTCCTCGACCACGTGGCCGAGTGGATCGCCGAAGTGGACCGCGGCCACCTGTACCCGTACGAGGGCAACTACTCCACGTACCTGGAAAAGAAGCGCGCCCGCCTGGAAGTCCAGGGCAAGAAGGACGCCAAGCAGGCCAAGCGCCTGACCGAGGAACTCGAATGGGTCCGGTCCAACGCCAAGGGGCGCCAGACCAAGTCCAAGGCCCGCCTGGCCCGCTACGAGGAAATGGCTGCCGAGGCGGACCGCACCCGCAAGCTCGACTTTGAAGAGATCCAGATCCCGCCGGGACCGCGCCTGGGCGGGCTCGTGCTGGAGGCCAAGGGTCTCCAGAAGGGCTTCGATGACCGCACCCTGATCGACGGACTGTCCTTCAGCCTGCCCCGCAACGGCATCGTCGGCGTCATCGGCCCGAACGGCGTCGGCAAGTCCACGCTCTTCAAGACCATCGTGGGCCTGGAACCGCTCGATGGCGGCGAACTGAAGATCGGCGATTCCGTCAAGATCTCCTACGCCGACCAGAGCCGTGGCGGCATCGACCCGAACAAGACCCTGTGGGAAGTCGTGTCCGACGGCCTGGACTACATCCAGGTCGGCCACGTCGAAATGCCGTCCCGCGCCTACGTGGCCGCCTTCGGCTTCAAGGGCCCGGACCAGCAGAAGAAGGCCGGGGTGCTCTCCGGTGGTGAGCGCAACCGCCTCAACCTTGCACTGACCCTCAAACAGGGTGGCAACCTGCTGCTCCTCGACGAACCGACTAACGACCTCGACGTCGAAACCCTCAGCAGCCTCGAAAACGCCCTGCTCGAATTCCCGGGCTGCGCCGTCGTCGTCTCGCACGACCGCTGGTTCCTGGACCGGGTGGCCACCCACATCCTCGCCTACGAAGGCGACGAGGAGAACCCCTCCAAGTGGTACTGGTTCGAGGGCAACTTCGAGTCCTACGAGGAGAACAAGGTGGAGCGCCTGGGCCCGGACGCGGCCAAGCCGCACCGGGTAACCCACCGCCGCCTTACCCGCGACTAAGCCCGCAAGGCTTACAGCACCACGAAAAAAGCCGGCTCCCCCTGAACCAGTTCAAGGGGAGCCGGCTTTTGCATGCCGCGGACGATGTGGGCCGTGGGCGCCGCATGCCACCCGCCGGAAGGGGAGTGCCAGCAGCCCTCGGGCTCGCGGAGCTGGTGCTGCACCGCTCTGGATTAGACGGCGGCCTGCACGCCGTCCTTCTGCGCGTTCTTGAGGCCGGTGTTCTCGAGGCCGGTGTTCTTGAAGTCGTTCGGGACGCGGATCATGCCTTCCTGGGCCACCGTCGCCACGTGCCGGCCGTCCCGGCTGAAGATCCGGCCCGTCGCCAGGCCCCGTGCGCCCTGCGCGCTGGGCGATTCCTGGACGTACAGGAGCCATTCGTCGACCCTGACCGGCCGGTGCCACCACATGGCGTGGTCCAGGCTCGCCACGGACATCCCCGGCGTAATCCAGCTCATCCCGTGCTTGCGGAGAATGGATTCGAGCAGGGTGTAGTCGCTCGCGTATGCCAGCGCGGCCCGGTGCAGGCCGGCGTCGTCGGGCATCGGACCGAAAGTCTTCATCCACACGGCGTTCCGGGCTTCCCGGGGTCCGTTGGCCGAGACATACAGCGCCGGATCGACGTGGCGGATGTCGAACGGCCGCTCGTAGGCCCAGTGCCGGGCCACGGGGTGGTCGAACTTGCCCAGCAGGTCGGCGGTGCTGGGCAGCGATTCGGGGTCCGGGATCCCGGCGGGCATCTCGGACTGGTGCTCGATCCCTTCGTCCTCGGCCTGGAAGGACGCGATCATCGACAGGATGGGCATGCCCTCCTGATAGGCGTGGACCCGGCGGGCCGAGAAGGACCGCCCGTCGCGCAGGCGCTGCACGCCGAAGGTGATCGGCTTGTTGGCGTCTCCTGGCCGGAGGAAGTAACCGTGCATGGAGTGCACGCTGCGGTCCGGATCGACGGTGCGGCTGCCTGCTATCAGGGACTGCGCCAGCACCTGGCCGCCAAAGACGCGCTGCTGGGGCTGCTGCTGGGAGGGACCCATGAAGATGTCCTCGTCCGTCCGGGCGCCCTCGAGCTCGCCGAGGTTGAGGAGTTGGATGAGCGAGGAGGTGGGGTCCTGGGTCGGGAGCCCCAACAGTCCGGCTTCGGCTTCAGTCATGGTTTGACTCTAGACGGCGCCCGGCGCCGCTCCAAAGAAGCGCAGCCGGTAGAGTCAGTAGTGTGTCTGATGTCCTAACCCAGCCCCTGCAGTTCACCGATCCCCGCGACCTCGACGACCTGCGCACCTTCGCCACCCGCGCCAAGTCCATTGACGACGGCGCCATCCGGCTTCAGGCCGCGGGCCCGGTCCTGGCCGCCTACGTCTGCGTGCTGCGGCCCCGGCTCCTGGGCGAATCCACCCCCACCATCCTGGGCCTGCGGACCATGGCGCTGGCACAGCCGGCGGACACTGACGTGACGGTGCCGCTGTCCGCGGTGCTGGACCGTTTGGCGCGGGCGGGGGAGCACGACGTCGAATTTCCCGTCCCGCCGGTGACCGTCAGCGAGTCGTGGGCCGGGATCGGCGCGCCGCGGGCCGGCTGGGAACTGCTCGGCACCGTCGAGGACGCCGCTCTGCGGACCGCAGCCGAGGCCGGCATCAGGGAGATCGCCGCGATCATCCCGGACAAGCCCGGCGCGTTGATCGTGAACAACGCCAGGGCAACGGTCTGGGGCCGGGAACTGCCCGACGCCGGCGGCCTGCCGGCCGGGGCCGCGTTCGCCGCGCTCACCCTGGGCTTCCTGGCAGAGGGCGAGCAACGGCTCTACCGGGCCGGGCGCTGGTTCCGGCTCAGCGGCACCCGCGGCCACGTGCTGGTCCGGACCGGTACCGGTCTCTAGGACGCTTCCGGCACCCTCCGCGCCCAGTCCTCCGCGCTCAGGCCTCCGACGGGCTGTTCACCATGGACAGGGCGGCCCGCTCCATGTAGTCCCAGAGCGTCCCCTCGTACAACGGCGGCAGCTCCAGGGCATCCACCGCGGCGCGCATATGGTACAGCCAGCGTTCCTTGGCCTCCGGCGTCACCCGGAACGGCATGTGGCGCATCCGCAGCCGCGGATGCCCGCGCTCCTCGCCGTACGTCGTCGGCCCGCCCCAGTACTGTTCCAGGAACATCAGGAAGCGCCGCTTGGCCGGGCCCAGGTCCTCTTCCGGGTACATGGCGCGCAACAGCGGATCTGTTGCGACGCCGTCGTAGAAGACATCGATGAGCTTCACAAAAGTCTCGTGGCCGCCCACGGCGTCATAGAAGTTGTCCGTGTAGCCGGGCTGGCTGAACGGATCGTTCTGCAGCAATTGCCTGGGCTGGCTGGGTTCGCTGGCGCTGGGAATCGTCATTTCACTATTCTCCGGCCTTCTGCTGAGGTGTGCTGTCGGCCTCGTCCGCCGGGGACGTCTCGGGCGGAATGTACGTGCCCTGGGAACGGTTGCCCACGCGCAGGATTTCGCCGTTGCGCAGGTACCAGATGGTGCCGTCGTCGGCCCGGACCCGGGTGATCCGCAGGTTCATGGCCTCGACCGTGCCCACCACCTCGGAAGTCTCGATGATGTCGCCAATGCCGTACTGGTCCTCGAAGGTGATGAAGATGCCGGCGAGGAAGTCGCGGATCAACTGCTGGGCACCGAAGCCGATGGCCACACCGAGGATCCCGACGCTCGTCAGGATGGGTGCCACGTCAACGTTCAGGTATTTGAGCACGTACACGATGGTGAGGACGGCGATCAGGACGCCGACCACGCTGCGGAGCAGTGCGCCGATTGTCTCTGCCCGCTGGACGCGGCGTTCGTGGTCCAGGGCGCGGAACGCCGGAGCCACCCAGCGGAAGTGTGACTTCTTGAAAAGTGTGCTGCCCGCCGCAACCCGTTTGGTGATTCCGGTGATCACGAAGGATGCCACCAGCCACACGGCGACGCCGATACCCAGGCTGATGAGGCCACCTGGCAGGTTGACGGCCGAGATATCCGGCGCGGTGATGGGTTCGATGGTGGTCAGGCTGATCATCGGTAAGGGAAAACTCCTTGTTTACTGCGTCCCTGCTGCTGGCGGCGGCAGGGCTGGTCGTCCGGACAGGCGGCCGGCGTTCGCCGGGCGCATAACACTCTGGTCTACTTCAACATTAGCGCCGTAGCGTGGCCCCATGCGCATCCTGGTCCTCGGCGGGACGGTCTTCCTGTCAGCAGAAATAGCCCGGCAGGCCCTGGCCGCCGGCCACGACGTCACCTGCCTGGCCCGCGGCGCCGCCGCCGCACCGCCCGACGGCGCCTCCTGGCTGCGCTCTGACCGCTCGCAGGGGAATGCCGCCTACGAGGCAGCCGCCGGCGGCGGCCGGTGGGACGCCGTCGTCGACGTCTCGCGGGACCCTGACCAGGCCCGGGAGGCCCTCGAGATGCTGGCCGGCTCGGCCCGGCACTGGACCTTTGTCTCCAGCTGTTCGGTCTACGCGGACAATTCCGTGGCGGGCGAGGCCGAGGACGCCCAGGTGCTCCCGCCGCTGGCTCCGGGCACGGAGCTGACCATGGAAAACTACGGCGAAGCCAAGTCCGCGATCGAACACCTGACCCGGGAACTGGCAGGGGACAAGGCGCACCTCTGCCGCGCCGGCCTGATCGGCGGACCCGGGGACGGCTCCGACCGCTACGGGTACTGGCCGGCCCGTTTTGCCCGCGACAATGATCCCGTCCTTGTCCCGGACATCCCCGCCGACGCCACCCAGGTCATCGATGTCCGCGACCTCGCAGCCTGGATCCTCACCGCCGCTGAAAACGGCACCACCGGGGCGCTGAACGCCGTCGGTGAGCCGGTGCCGTTTGCCGCCTACCTGGGGGAAGCGCGCCAGCTCGCCGACGCCGACTCCGAGGTTGTTGTCGCCCCCGAGGACTGGCTGGCGTCTCACGGCGCGAACTACTGGGCCGGCCCGGACTCGCTGCCGCTGTGGCTGCCGCCCGGCCACGAGGGCTTCGCGACCCGCAGTAACGACGCTGCCCGGACCGCCGGGCTGCGGCTGCGGCCCTGGATGGACACACTGCGGGACACCCTGGCGGATGAACGCCGCCGCGGACTTGGCCGTGAACGCAAGGCCGGGATGAGCCCGGAGGCGGAGCGCCGGATCGTATCGGCGTACCGGTCAGGGGCATCGTCCGGCCCGGCTGACGGCGCCGCCTGAATTATTCAGTCCGCCTGGCCCTCCACCACAGCCGTCGGCTCGTGCAGTACCGGGAAGTTGACGCTGCGGGCGATGAAACAGACCTTGTTGGCCTCGACGTGGAGTTCCTCGAGAACATCCGGTGCCGCCGGTTCCGCCACCGTCACCCGGGGCTTCAGCGTGACGGATTCGAACTGCCCGCTGCCGTCCCGGTTGGTCCGCATCAGGCCCTCGGCCCGGTCCTCGTAGGCCGTCACCACGATGCCGTGCTTCACGGCCACGTGCAGGAAGGAAAGCATGTGGCACTGCGAGAGGGCGGCCAGGAGCAGCTGTTCGGGGTTGTAACGCCCGCGGTCCCCGTGGAAGGTCGGATCGGCTGAGCCGTGCAACACCGGCAAGCCGGGGATCTCGACGTCGTGGTCGCGTGAGTAACCGCGGTACGTGGACGTCCCGGCCCCGAGGTTCCCGGTCCAGCGGACGGTCAGCGCATAGCGGTGTTCGTCAAGGTTCATGTCTCCAGCCTAGAACGACGGAACCCCGGCGCCGCACAGGGGCGGTGCCGGGGTTCCAGGCTGCCGGGGGTCCGGTGCCGCGGTCGTTAGCCGACGTCGGCCTGGCGGGCCCGCAGGGCACGGGCAACGCCGTCACGGTTCTCCAGCATCATCCGGCGCAGCGCCGAACTGCCCTCGGGCAGCGAGGCCAGGAACTCATCCGTGCGGTCCACCGTGGCCTGCGTGGTCAGCTGGGCCGGGTAGAGCCCGACGACGATCTGCGAGGCCAGCGCGTGGGTGCGGCTGGCCATGATGCCCGGGACGGCCTCGAAGTACTTCTCGGCGTACGGCTCGAGCAGGGACGTGTCCAGGACACGGGTGAAGCCGGTCACCGCGGAGCCCTGCAGGGCGTTGGAGAGATCGCCCTTGACCACAATCGATTCCCAGGCCTCGGCCTTGGCCTCCGGCGTGGGGATGGCGGCCTTGGCCAGGGCCGCCGCGTTCTGGCCGTTGGAGGTGTTGTCGTGCTCCAGTTCCTCGTCGATCCGCTCCTGCCCGGCGCGGCCGCCTGCCACGAGGGAGGCCAGCAGCTCCCACCGCAGGTCCTGGTCCACGCTCAGCCCGTCGAGGGTGAGTGAGCCGTCCAGCAGCCCGGATACCGTGTCCAGCTGCCCGGCGCTGCGGGCCAGCAGGGCGTAGGACTTCACGAACTGCAGCTGGGCGTCCGAGCCGGCAGGCACCGCCGAGGCGAGCTCCCAGAGCTTGTCGGCAGCGGCCACGGCTGTGGCCTCCTGGTGTTCCTCGGCCACATAGAAGGTCAGCGTGGTGGCCAGCTGCCGGAGCTGGACCAGGATCACGGAGGAATCGGATTCCTCGGCGATGTTGGCGAGGATCAGCTCCACGTACCCGCGGGCCGGGGATTCGCCGTCGCGCGCCGCGTCCCAGGCTGAGCCCCACACGAGCGTGCGGGGGAGGCTCTGGCTGAAGTCCTTCAGGTGCGCCGTTGCGGTGGCGAGGGACTTCGGATCCAGGCGGACCTTGGCATAGGCGAGGTCGTCGTCGTTGAGCAGGATCAGGTCAGGCTGGGCAAGGCCGGCCAGGGCCGGAACCACAGTGCGCTCGCCGTCGACGTCGAGCTCCTCGCGGTGCACCCGCTCCAGCTTGCCGGCGCCGTTGAGGTTGTAGAAGCCGACCGCGAGGCGGTGCGGGCGCAGGGTCGGCTCGCTCTCGATCGCCGACTGCACAATGGCGAACGACTCGATGGTGCCGTCCGCGGCCGCCGAGATTTCCGGTGTCAGGGTGTTGACGCCGGCGGTCTCCAGCCAGAGCTGCCCCCACCGTTCCAGGTCGCGGCCGCTGGCCTTCTCGAGTTCGGCCATGAGGTCGCTGAGCTCGGTGTTCTGCCAGGCGTGCTTGCTGAAGTACTCCCGCACCCCGGACATGAATTGCTCCGGGCCCACCCAGGCGACGAGCTGGCGCAACACCGAGGCGCCCTTGGCGTAGGTGATCCCGTCGAAGTTCACCTCGACGTCCTGTAGGTCGTTGATCTCGGCGAAGATCGGGTGGGTGGTGGGCAGCTGGTCCTGCCGGTAGGCCCAGGACTTCTCCACGGAGGCGAACGTGGTCCAGGCGTGGCCGAACTCGGTGTTCTCCACGGCGGCCAAGTGGGACATGTATTCGGCGAAGGACTCGTTGAGCCAGAGGTCGTTCCACCAGCGCATGGTGACGAGGTCGCCGAACCACATGTGCGCGAGCTCGTGCAGCACGGTGATGGCGCGGCGTTCCACCTGGGCGTCGGTGACCTTGCCGCGGAAGACGTAGCCTTCCAGGATGGTGACGGCCCCGGCGTTCTCCATGGCGCCGGCGTTGAACTCCGGCACGAAGAGCTGGTCGTACTTCTCGAACGGGTACGGGCAGCCGAATTGGGCCTCGAAGAACTCGAAGCCCTGCCGGGTGAGCTCGAAGATGTTGTCCGCATCGAGGTACTGCATGAGCGACTTGCGGGCGAAGATGCCCAGCGGGGTGACCTTGCCTGCCGCCGACGTGACCTCGCTGCGCACCGACTGGTACGGCCCGGCGATCAACGCGGTGACATACGAGGACAGCCGCGGAGTCGGCGTGAACTCCCAGACAGAGCGGGCGCTCCCATCCGCGCCGGGGATGGTCTCCACCGGCACCGGGGTGGGGGAGTTGGACACGACATCCCAGTGCGAGGGTGCGGTGACGGTGAACGTGAAGCTGGCCTTCAGGTCGGGCTGTTCGAAGACGGCGAACATGCGCCGCGAATCCGGGACCTCGAACTGGGTGTACAGGTAGACCTCGTTGTCCACCGGATCCACGAACCGGTGCAGGCCTTCGCCGGTGTTCATGTACGGGGCGTCGGCGACCACGATCAGGTGGTTCTCGGCTGCCAGGTCCGGGAGTTGGATCCGGACGCCGTCGGAGACCTCGGCCGGATCCAGTTCGCGGCCGTTGAGGCTCACGCTCTGCACGGCGTGGGTCACGGCGTCGATGAAGGTCGACGAGCCGGGCTTGGCGCGGAACTTCACGGCCGTGGTGGTGCCGAAGACCTTCTCGCCGCGGGTCAGGTCCAGGCTGACCTCGTAGGAGTCGACGTCGATCAGGGCGGCGCGCTCGCGGGCTTCGGCGCGGGTCAGGTTCATACCGGGCAAAGGGGCCTCCAGAAGAAGATGGATACTGCCGGCCGGCCGCAGCCGCCGGCGATACTGTGAAATTATTCTTTCACGTCAGCCGCCCTTGGCAAGTTAGCCCGATCACAATGTCCGACCCCAAGGCCTCTGCACGCAGTCCACGATTTGCCACGAATGGCCCCTGAGCCGATGCCCTTAGCGGCCATTCGTGTCAGATGGGTGCGGTGTGGGCGGGCACGTCCTGACCTGCGCGCACGTCCCCAGATCCCTCAAGGTGCGTCCGCGGTAGCGTTGGAGCATGGGAAAGATCCGTGACTCCGTCGATGCCAGGGCGCTGCGCTTTGCCATCGGGTTCCCCCTGATGCTGGCGGCAGGATTCGTGGTGTGTGCGCTTCTGGTGCGCCGGGATCTGCCCGAGCCGCTCGCCGTCCGCTGGACCGCCGCCGGTGCCGCCGACTTCGCGCCGTTCGGCACGGTCGTGGGAGCCGGGGCCTCGCTGATCGTGGTAATCGGCTGGGCCGTGCTGCTGCAGGCCGTGCCGCTGTCCCGCCCCGCAATGATGCGCCGCATCATGATGGGCGCCGGCTTGTCCATGAGCCTCTTCGTCACCACCGTCCTCGCCGCCGTGCTCGTGGGCCAGTTGGGCCTGCCCGATGCGCGGGGATCGCATGTGGACGCCTCGGTCCTGGCCCTCGGCAGCGGCGCGGCCCTCGGCCTGGGCATCGTGATGGGTTTCGTCTTCAAAGCCGACGAGCGCTGGTCCGTCGATGACGACCTCGCCGTCCGGCAGGCGCTCGAGCGCGAACAGGATCCGGATTTGGCCCGGGACCGGGTCAGCCTCTGGGTCCACGCCCGCAGCTCGACCTTCGTCATGCTCGGCATCGCGACGCTTCTGCCGGCCGCCCTCCTGACCATTGCCGTGCCGTGGCTGTCAGTCCTCCTGGTGGCGGCGGCCCTGGTGGCCGCGGCGTTCCTGGTGGCCCGGATCCGGGTTGACCGCAACGGCCTGCACGTCTTCGCGGCAGGCTTCGTCCGGGTCATGGAGGTTCCGGCCGCGGCCATCGACGCCGCGACGCCTAGGGACGTCACGGCGGCGGACTATGGCGGGTGGGGCTACCGGATCCACGGCAACACCACGGCCATGCTGGTCAGCAGCGGCCCCGCGGTGGTCATCGACCGCTCGGACGGGCGCCGGCTGGCGGTGAGCGGCGGAAGCGCCACCGCGGCCGACAACATCGCCCAAACACTGTCCCGGGTGGCGGACAGGGCCCGGCGGAACGGCGGGACCCCCGCCATATAGCGCGGCGGTGTCGCTCCGCGGTGTAGCACGGCGGTGCCGGTCCAAGGTGGAGTACGACAGTGGAGTACGACGGCGTGACCGGCCCGTGTAACACGACCGTCCAGTGCGGCGTCCGGCCCGCTGCAGCACCGTCCCGGAAGACCCGGCCTAGTACGCTTGGACCAGACCCCAACCGCCCCCGGCCGCCGCCCGGCGCCGCAACCGAACGGAACTGCCGTGACCATTTCTGACCTGCCCCGCGTGCACATTGCCACCGACCACGCCGGAATGGAGCTCAGCGCCCACCTGGTCAGCCACCTCAGCGCCAAGGGCTACGAGGTGGTGGACCATGGACCCAAGGTTTACGACGCCCTGGATGACTACCCGTCGTTCTGCATCAACGCCGCCCTCGCCGTCGTCGCGGACCAGGAAGCCGGAACCCACGCCCTCGGCATCGTCCTCGGCGGCTCGGGCAATGGCGAGCAGATCGCCGCCAACAAGGTCAAGGGCGTCCGTGCCGCGCTGGCCTGGAACCTGTCCACCGCTCAGCTGGCCCGCGAGCACAACGACGCCAACGTCGTAGCCGTCGGCGGCCGCCAGCACAGCGTCGACGAGGCCACGGAAATCATCGAGGCGTTCCTGGCCGAACCCTTCAGCAACGATGAGCGCCACGTCCGCCGGATCGGCAAGATCGCCACGTACGAGCGCACCGGCGAGGTTATCGACTAGTGCCGGAGGGGCATTCCGTCCACCGGCTGGCCCGCCAGTTCGGGGACGTTTTCACGGGGGAGCGGCTCGAGGTCTCCAGTCCGCAGGGCCGGTTTGCCCAGGGCGCGGCGCTGCTGGACGGCCACACCCTCGTCGGTTCCGTGGCGCACGGGAAGCACCTCTTCCTGGAGTTCGGCCACGGGCTTCTCTTGCACGTCCACCTGGGGCTCTATGGCGCCTGGGATTTCGGCGGCGACGCCACCTTCCGCGGCGCGTCCAGCATCGGCGCGCCCCGGAAGGTGGGGGAGCGGGAAGTCTATGACGACGGTGATGCGGCCGGTCCCGCCGCGTACGGGGGCCCGCCCGCGCCGGTCGGGGCCGTCCGCGTCCGGCTCGCCGGCGTGCACGGCTGGGCCGATCTCCGCGGCGCGACCACCTGCGAGGCGATCACGGACGCGGAAGCGGCGGCCGTACTGGCGCGGCTCGGCCCGGACCCGTTGCGGAACCTTCCGGGCGACCGGGAAGCCTTCACCGCCACCGTGGCGGGCAAACGTACACCGCTGGCTGCCCTGCTGATGGACCAAAAGGTGATTGCCGGCGTCGGGAACGTCTACCGGGCCGAACTGCTGTTCCGGCAGCGGCTCAACCCCTGGCTGCCCGGCGCTGAACTGTCACCGGACGCGGCCCGCCGGCTCTGGGACGACACCGCGGCCATGATGTCCGACGGCGTCCGGGACGGACGGATCATCACCACGACGCCGCAGTACTGGAACGGGGCCGGAGCCGGCGAAGCCCGCGGCGTGCTGCCCGCCCCGGAGGAGGCCCACTTCGTCTACCGGCGGCACGGACTCGACTGCCGCGACTGCGGAACACCGGTGGCGCTGACCGAGCTCGGCGCCCGGAAGCTTTACTGGTGCCCCGCCTGCCAGCAGGCCTGAGCCCGGACTGGTTGCCGGCGGTGTGAAGAAGCGTGAAGAAGGGCGTTGGTACGTCGGCACCGCCGGGGCCCGGAAGGGCATGAAAAAAGCCCCTCCGCGGAGGGGCTTTGTTTCGTCATATTTCCGAGGGGACGACGGGAATCGAACCCGCGTAATCAGTTTGGAAGACTGAGGCTTTACCATTAAGCTACGTCCCCGGGATCTCACTGGAACTCCAGTAAAACTTCCGGGCGGCTGTTCAAGCCGGATACAACTAAACCCAATTCAGGGCCCCGGTGTCAAATGTGCAAATCAGCACAGTATGACCGTAGACTGTTCTGTGCACTTACGGGGTGTAGCTCAGCTTGGCTAGAGCGCCTGCTTTGGGAGCAGGAAGTCGCAGGTTCAAATCCTGTCACCCCGACTCTGCAAGCACTGCCAGCACGTGGCAATGCAGAACCCCATACCCCCCACACCAGGAGTACTTAGACTGTGAAGAGCGCTGTCGAGAACCTCACCCCCACGCGGGTCAAGCTCAATGTTGAGGTCCCTTTTGAGGAATTGAAGCCCAGCATCGCAGAGGCATACAAGACTGTTGCTTCGCAGATCCAGGTCCCCGGTTTCCGCAAGGGCAAGGTCCCCTCCAAGCTCATTGACCAGCGCGTTGGCCGCGGCTACGTCCTGGAGACGGCCATCAACGAAGGCCTCAACGGCTGGTACCAGGCCGCCGTGCAGGAAACCGGCATCCGCCCCCTGAGCCGTCCCGAGGTCGAGATCACCGAGGTTCCGGACCCGTCCGCCACCGACGGCGAACTCAAGTTCCACGCCGAGGTTGACATCCGCCCCGAGATCGAACTGCCCGACTACGCCGGCATCAAGGTTGAAGTCGCCGCCGCCGAGTCTTCGGACGCCGACGTCGACAAGGCCCTGGACGAGCTCCGCGGCCGCTTCGGCACGCTGAAGTCCGTGGACCGCCCCGCCGCCGATGGCGACTTCCTGACCATCGACATCGCAGCCTCGATCGACGGCGCCGATGTTGACTCCGCCTCCGGCCTGTCCTACCAGGTTGGCGCCGGCACCATGCTCGAAGGCCTCGACGAGGCCGTCACCGGCCTCAGCGCCGACGAAGACGCCATCTTCGACACCACGCTGGTCGGCGGCGAGCACGCCGGCGAGTCCGCTCAGGTCAAGGTCACCGTCAAGGCCGTCAAGGAGCGCGAGCTCCCCGTCGCCGACGACGACTTCGCCCAGCTCGCCAGCGAATTCGACACCCTGGCCGAACTCCGTGAGGACCTTGCCAAGCAGGCCGCCGAGTCCAAGGTTGTTGACCAGGGCGTCGAGGCCCGCGACAAGGTCCTGGACAAGCTCGTTGAGCTCGTCGAGGTTCCCGTCCCGGCCTCGATCGTCGAAGAGCAGCTTGAGCAGCACTTCAACGCCGAAAACGCCCACGGTGAAGGCGAGCACGACACCGAGGAACACCGCGCCGAGGTTAAGGCCAACACCGAGCGCGCCTTCCAGAACGAGATCATCCTCGACGCCATCGCTGAGAAGGAAGAAGTCAACGTCAGCCAGAATGAGCTGATCGACTACATCGTCACCACCGCCAGCCAGTACGGCATGGACCCGAACCAGTTCGCCCAGATCATCGATCAGAGCGGCCAGGTGCCCATGATGGTTTCCGAGGTCCGCCGCCGCAAGGCACTGGCCGTTGTGCTGGGCCAGGCCGAGGTCACCGACTCCGAGGGCAACAAGGTTGACCTGAGCGACTTCGTCCGCCCCGGCGACGAGGCTGCCCCGGCCGCCGAGACCGTGGAGGACGAAGCAGCTTCGGAAGAAGCCACCACCGAGGCCACGCCTAGCGATGACCCCGCAGCAGTGAAGTTCTAGCAGTCCCTGAGACTTAGAACAGTCGGCCCCCGGATCACCGATCCGGGGGCGGCACGGTTGGTTCGGGGGCCACGAACGCCCCGCATCCGGGACCCGGCGCGAGGGCTTCCGGCAATCGTGCGCCGTCAGCGAACAGCCCGGCGCCAGCGAACAAAGCGGGCGTGAAAACGGTTAGTGTCGCTGTAGGAAAGTTCAGTGATGTCGTCCAGTGGCGTCACCGTCGCCAGCGAGAGGTAAGTACATATGTCACAGCAAGCAGGGGCGCCCCGGATGGCCACGGTCGATCCGGCAGCCCAGGATAACTACATTTACAACCGCCTGCTGAAAGAGCGCATCATCTGGCTCGGCTCCGAGGTCCGCGACGATAACGCCAACGCGATCTGCTCCCAGCTGCTGCTGCTCTCGGCGGAGAATCCTGAAAGGGACATCTACCTTTACATCAACTCACCCGGCGGCTCCGTCACCGCCGGCATGGCCATCTACGACACCATGCAGTTCATTCCGAACGATGTTGTCACGGTTGCCACCGGCCTCGCCGCGTCCATGGGCCAGTTCCTGCTCTCCTCCGGCACCAAGGGCAAGCGCTACGCCACCCCCAACGCCCGCATCCTCATGCACCAGCCTTCCGGCGGCATCGGCGGCACGGCATCGGACATCAAGATCCAGGCCGAACTGATCCTGCACATGAAGAAGGTCATGGCCGAACTGACCGCCGACCAGACCGGGCAGTCCGTGGAAACCATCCTCAAGGACAACGACCGCGACAAGTGGTTCACGGCCCCGGAAGCCCTCGAATACGGCTTCTTCGACAAGATCGCCGCGCACGCCGGATCCGTGGCCGGCGGCGGCGGAACCAACGCCAACGGCTCCGGCAACAGCGGCGGCGCTGCGACAGCCACCGAGAACTGACCGGCAGGTAGACAGCAATGAATTCAGGAGCAATGAACATGAACTACAACTTCGGTTCGACTGCCGGTAACCTGCCGAGCAGCCGCTACGTGCTGCCCCAGTTCGAAGAGCGCACCCCCTACGGCTTCAAGCGCCAGGACCCGTACACCAAGCTGTTCGAGGACCGCATCATCTTCCTCGGCGTGCAGGTCGACGACGCCTCGGCCGACGACGTCATGGCCCAGCTGCTGGTGCTCGAGTCCACCGACCCGGACCGCGACATCACGCTGTACATCAACTCGCCGGGCGGCTCCTTCACCGCCATGACCGCGATCTACGACACCATGACGTACATCCGGCCTGAGATCCAGACCGTCTGCCTCGGCCAGGCGGCCAGCGCCGCCGCCGTGCTGCTCGCGGCGGGCACGCCGGGCAAGCGACTCGCCCTGCCGAACGCCCGCGTACTGATCCACCAGCCCTCACTGTCCGGCGGCCAGGGCGGGCAGGCCTCGGACCTGGAGATCCAGGCCGCCGAGGTCATGCGCATGCGCTCCTGGCTCGAGGACACGCTGGCCAAACACTCCGGCCGCACGCCGGAGCAGGTCAACAACGACATCGAGCGGGACAAGATCCTCACGGCCGCCGAGGCCATGCAGTACGGCCTCATTGACCAGGTCCTGGATTCCCGCAAGATCAAGCCCCAGGCAATCTCGCGCTAATCAGCAATGCGTGGCGCCGGTGCGGCATTCTTACTTGGCCGCACCGGCGTCCGCTTTCCACCCAACGGGCCCAAAGTGACCTAGAGTGGAACATGTCACAGCCAGCAGCAAGCTACTAAAGGGGTTCACACATGGCTCGGATTGGCGAGAGCACAGATCTGCTGAAGTGTTCTTTCTGCGGAAAGAGCCAGAAGCAGGTCCGCAAGCTCATTGCCGGGCCCGGCGTCTACATCTGCGACGAGTGCATCGAACTCTGCAACGAGATCATCGAAGAGGAACTCGCGGAAGTAGCTGACCTGGGCAGTTTCGAGTTGCCCAAGCCCCGCGAAATCTTTGATTTCTTGCAGGAATATGTGATTGGCCAGGAGCCCGCCAAGCGTTCGCTCGCCGTCGCGGTGTACAACCACTACAAGCGGATCCAGGCCGGCCACGCGCCGAAGAGCGGCAGCCTCGCCGACGGCGTGCACCACGACGACGTCGAGATCGCCAAGTCCAACATCCTGCTGATCGGCCCCACCGGCTGCGGCAAGACCTACCTGGCCCAAACCCTCGCCCGCCGCCTCAACGTCCCGTTCGCCGTCGCCGACGCCACGGCCCTGACGGAGGCCGGCTACGTCGGGGAGGACGTGGAGAACATCCTCCTCAAGCTCATCCAGGCCGCCGACTACGACGTCAAAAAGGCCGAGCAGGGCATCATCTACATCGATGAGATCGACAAGATTTCACGCAAGAGCGAAAATCCGTCCATCACCCGGGACGTCTCGGGGGAGGGCGTGCAGCAGGCACTCCTGAAAATCCTCGAGGGCACGGTGGCCTCGGTCCCGCCGCAGGGCGGACGCAAGCACCCGCACCAGGAATTCATCCAGATCGACACCACCAACGTGCTGTTCATCGTGGCCGGCGCGTTCGCCGGGCTCGAGGACATCATCGGTTCGCGGTCCGGGCGCAAGGGCATCGGCTTCGGCGCCCCGCTCAACGAGGTCAAGAACACCACGGATTCCTACGGCGAGGTCATGCCGGAAGACCTGCTCAAGTTCGGGCTGATCCCGGAATTCATCGGCCGGCTGCCCGTCATCACGACCGTCTCGAACCTGGACCGCGCCGCCCTCATCCAGATCCTGTCCACGCCGAAGAATGCCCTCGTCAAGCAGTACCAGAAGATGTTCCAGCTCGACGGCGTCGAGCTCATCTTCGAGGACGAGGCCCTCAACACCATTGCCGACCAGGCGCTGGAGCGCGGCACCGGAGCCCGAGGGCTCCGCGCCATCATGGAGGAAGTCCTGCTCCCGGTCATGTTCGACCTCCCCAGCCGCGACGACGTCGCCAGCGTCGTGATCACGGAAGAGGTCGTGACCAAGAAGGCCGCGCCCACGATGATCGCCCACGACGAGGTCAAGCGCCGCAAGTCGGCCTGATCCGGAATATAAACGCGGCCAAGGTCGCTGTAATCTTTTGCGCGCCGTGTGTGTGATCTGCCCCGGCGCTGTCCCAAGCAGACTTTTTAAGGAGAACACCTGTGTCTGAAACCATGACCAACAAAGCCGACTTCTGGTTCGACCCGATGTGCCCCTTCGCCTGGGTCACCTCCCGCTGGATCGGCGAAGTCGAAGAAGTCCGCGACATTAAGACCGAGTGGCATGTGATGAGCCTCGCCGTGCTCAATGAGGGCCGCGAGGAACTGCCCGAGCAGTACCGCGAGTTCATGAAGAAGGCGTGGGCTCCGGTCCGCGTCATCACCGCCGCCGCTGAACAGCATGGTGCGGAATACATCAAGGCGCTCTATGACTCCATGGGCACCAAGATCCACAACGAAGGCATCGAGGATATCGACGAGGTCATCGCCAAGTCGCTGGCCGAGGCGGGACTGCCGGCCGAGCTTGCGGCCGCGGGCCAGGGCGACGAATTCGACGCCCAGCTGCGCGCCAGCCACGAGGCAGGCATCTCGCTGGTTGGACAGGACGTGGGGACACCCGTCGTCGCCTTCAACGGCACGGCCTTCTTCGGCCCGGTCCTGACGCGCATCCCGCGCGGCGAGGAAGCCGGACAGATCTGGGACGCCACGGTGACCCTGGCATCCTTCCCGTACTTCTTCGAAATCAAGCGCAGCCGTAGCGAAAGCCCGGTTTTCAACTAGGCCTGAACACACCGGGCCGGGCCCTCTGCCCGGCCTGCCAAGAGCCCCGGTAGAACTACTCCGATGTAGTTCTGCCGGGGCTCTTGTGCACGGCGGGCCGGGGGACAACAATAGAACTTACCCACTTCGAAAGAAGAGGGACGCAGGAACCAAAGATTCAGTGACACTCATCCGACGCAGCCTTCGGCAAAGTCAGATGATGGCTACCAGTGACGAGGTAGGAAGACCTGAAAGTCTAAGGATCCCGCCAGATTGTCTAAGACGTCACGTGACAATCGAAAAGTCGAAGCCCCACCAACGGCTAACGCTGATGGGGCTTCCCCTTTGCCCAAAAACAATGTGCCCAAAAACAGGATGCTCAAGAAACAGCGCCCAAAAAGAGTGTGACCAAAATTCGTCAGGTCGCTGTTCCAGGGCGCTTCCCCGGGTGGGGAGCGGGCATTGTGCAGGTGCGCATTACCCGGGGCGGGTCATGCGCACCTGCGTGTGCCCGGGGCTGGCTCCGTGGTGTCAGCCGCGGGTGCGTTAGTCACGGATGTTAATCGCGGCGGTCTTCCCGGCGGTCGCCGCGGTCGTCACGGCGGTCTTCCCGCCGGTCGCCGCGACGGTTGATCCCGTGGGCGACCACAACGGCACCGCCGACGGCGGCGGCGGTCCTGCGTCTGCGTCGTGCTGCCAGTGGCATGTCAGGCTCCTTCTATCGTTTGTTCGGCCTCGGCGTCGGCCTCGGCATCGGCATCGGCCTGGAAGGCGGCGATGACGGCCTGGGTCGGGATCCGGCCGCTGGCCACGAGTTGGCCGCCGGCCTTGCGGACTGCCGTGCCGAACGGGGCCGCCCACAGGTTCTCCCAGACGAGCACCGCGGCGGAGTGGCCGGGTGCGATCGTATCGGCCAGGTCCATGACGTCCTGCTCAGAGAGCACCATGGCCAGGTCGGCCTCGGCCGTGCGCACTTCGCCGAGCTCGCTCGGGTCGAGGTCGGAGATCTCCGCCGTCTCGAGTGTGCCGTCCTCCATCTTCCTCAGGAACACCATGTCGAGTACCCTGACGAGGTCACGCTGGACCAGGTCTTCCAGGAACGGGGCGATCTGGCCCTTGCCGAAGTCGGGTCCGGGGAATTCAACGACGATCCAGTCGACCGGCCCCAGTTCATCGAGTGTCTCAGTCATGCGTATGACCTCCGCTTCTTCTTGGGGTTCAAGGCGATCCGACGGACCGCTGCATCTTCATTCTGTGCCCCCGGTGAGGTGCGGCGCCTCACCCGTGCCGGGTGACCTCACGCCTCAGCGGTAGGACTGGCTTGTGCTTCCCCTGGTTCCGGGCCGAAGGAACAAGCCCGGCGGCCCGGCTGTTGCTTCCAATGACGGGGCAGCGGTCCCCGTGCCGTGATCTCCGGGCAACCCGCCTGGTTGTACCCGGTTTTGTCCTGTGCCCACCTGCGAACATTGGAGCGCCATGCCCGTTACAGCCCATCTTGACTTGAACCTCAAAGCCGAAGCCCTGCCCACGGCGCCCGCGGTGCTCCGCGATATTCTCTCCGATACGCGCACCTTTGACGGCTGCCTCGGGGTCGACGTGCTGGTCGACAGCGAGGATCCGGCGCATTTTCTCGTGGTCGAACAATGGGTATCGATGGAACACGACGCCGCCTATCGCGCTTGGCGCGCAGGCGACGGCGCGAGCGGGCTGGCAGAACTCCTGGCCGCCCCGCCGGTGCTGACGCACTTCGGGACGTCCTTCGCGGTCTGAGCCCCCCGCGACGCCGAAGGGGCCCCGCCGGGTCAGAATTGCTTCACTGAACCGGACCGAGGGCCCCTTCGTGTTGTTTCCGCGCAGGCTTTACGCCTGGACGGGCGGCTCGGCCGGTGCCAGCACGACGTCGCTGACGGCCAGTTCACCCTCGCCGGCGACGAGCGCCAGTTCACGGGCGTTGGCCGCGGCCTTGAGGTCGGCGAGGCCGGCCTTGAGCTGGGTCGTGAGGGATTCCGAGGCCGTGATCGTCGCGGACAGCACCTCGGTGCGCTGCTTGACCTTGGCCTCGGACTTGGCCTTGCGGATGCCGCTGAGCGCGGTGCCCACCGTGGCCAGGAGGGTCGTGTCGCCGTCGACCGCGATGGCCGAGGGCCACTGGGCGCGGTGCACGGAACCGGTGCGCCACCAGCTCCAGACTTCCTCCGTGGCGAACGGCAGGAACGGCGCGAAGAGCCGCAGGAGCGTGTCCAGGCTCGTCGCGAGGGCGGCCAACACGGACGCCTGCTGCTCCTCGCCGGCCGCACCGTAGGCACGGTCCTTGATGAGCTCCACGTAGTCGTCGGTGAAGTTCCAGAAGAAGCTCTCGGTGATCTGCAGCGCCCGTGCGTAGTCGTAGCCCTCGAATGCCTTGGTCGCCTGCTCGACGACGTCGGCGAGCTGGGCCAGGACGGCCCGGTCCAGCGGGTTGCTCAGCACGGACAGATCGCCGGAAACGACCGAGTCCTCGGTGGCGCCCAGGTTCAGGACGAACTTGGAGGCGTTGAGCAGCTTGATCGCCAGGCGACGGCCGATCTTCATCTGCGCGATCTCGTAGGCGGTGTCCGCGCCGAGTTTGGCCGAGGCCGCCCAGTAGCGCACGGCGTCGGAGCCGTACTCCTCCAGCACATCCGTGGGCACAATGACGTTGCCCTTGGATTTGGACATCTTCTTCCGGTCCGGGTCCAGGATCCAGCCGGAAATGGCCGCGTGCTTCCACGGTGCGGTCTTCTGCAGCGCGTCGGCGCGGACGGCGGAGGAGAACAGCCAGGTCCGGATGATGTCATGGCCTTGCGGGCGCACATCGAAGGGGTAGACCTTGGCGAAGAGCGCCTCGTCGGTGCTCCAGCCGCCCACAATCTGCGGGGTCAGCGAGGACGTGGCCCAGGTGTCGAGGACGTCCGCGTCGCCGGTGAAGCCGCCCGGCACGTCGCGCTGGGCTTCCTCGTAGCCGGGGGCCGCATCCGCCGCGGGATCCACGGGCAGCTGCGCGTCGGACGGAACGATCGGTGCGTCGTACTCGGGGTTGCCGTCGGCATCCAGCGGGTACCAGACCGGTACCGGCACGCCGAAGAAGCGCTGGCGGGACACGAGCCAGTCGCCGTTGAGCCCCGAAATCCAGTTCTCGTAGCGGGAGCGCATGAACGCCGGGTGGAACTCGATCTCGTTGCCGCGGCCAATCAGCCGTTTGCGGCGGTCCTCGTCGCGGCCGCCGTTGCGGATGTACCACTGGCGTGAGGTGACGACCTCGAGAGGCTTGTCACCCTTCTCGAAGAAGTTCACCGGGTGCATGATTTTCTTGGGCTCGCCGTCGAGCAGGTCCGCGGCGGCCAGGAGCTCCACCACGGACTCCTTGGCACTGAACACCGTCTTGCCGGCGATGGCCGCGAAGTTGGCGCGGCCTTCTTCGGTGGTGATCCACTCCGGAGTCTCGCCGATGATGCGGCCGTCGCGGCCCACGATCGCGCGGGTGGGCAGCTGCAGCTCGCGCCACCAGGTGACGTCGGTGAGGTCGCCGAAGGTGCAGACCATGGCGACGCCGGAACCCTTGTCCGCCTTGGCCAGCGAGTGGGCCTTGACCTCAACCTCGACACCGAACAGCGGTGAGGTGACCTTCTTGCCGAACAGCGGCTTGTAGCGCTCGTCGTCGGGGTTGGCCACGAGCGCGGCGCAGGCGGCCAGCAGCTCGGGGCGGGTGGTCTCGATGAAGATCTTTTCGCCGTCTTCGGTGAAGAACGGGTAGCGGTAGTAGGCGCCAGCGACCTCGCGGTCCTCAAGCTCGGCCTGGGCCACCGCGGTGCGGAACGTGACATCCCACAGGGTGGGGGCCTCGGCCATGTACGCGTCGCCGGCGGCCAGGTTGGCCAGGAAGGCCCGCTGCGAGATGGCGCGGGACTTGTCATCGATGGTCCGGTACGTCAGGTCCCAGTCCACGGACAGGCCCAGGGTCTGGAAGAGGTGCTCGAAGACCTTTTCGTCCTCGACCGCGAGCTCTTCGCACAGCTCGATGAAGTTCTTGCGGGAGATGACGTCGAAGTCGCGCTGGTTCTTTGCGGGCTCGGCCGGGGGGCGGTAGCCGGCGTCATAGGCGATTGCCGGATCGCAGCGCACGCCGTAGTAGTTCTGCACGCGGCGCTCGGTGGGCAGGCCGTTGTCGTCCCAGCCCATGGGGTAGAAGACGTTTTTGCCGGTCATGCGCTGGTAGCGCGCCAGGACGTCGGTCTGGGTGTAGGAGAACATGTGTCCGACGTGGAGGGATCCCGACGCGGTGGGCGGGGGAGTGTCGATCGAGTAGACCTGTTCCCGGGTGGTGTCCTGGGTGAACTTGTAGGTCCCTTCCTCAAGCCAGCGCCGCGTGAGCGCCTCTTCCAGCCCCTCCAGGGCGGGCTTGTCCGGAACGTTGATGGGGGCGGTGGTGGGCGTGTCTGTACCCTGATTGTCTTCAGCCATGGGCCAATTCTTCCACTAACTGCCATCCCCTTATGTACCGGAACGCACCGGCGGCGGGTTCTCCGGGTGCGGGAGCTGCCGAAGTAACGTGAAGTAGCATGCGCAGATGGGCAATTCTGAGGGAAATTCTGCCGGAACCTTCGCGATCAAGCGCATCTATGCGGATCCTTCCGACGACGACGGCTGCCGGGTCCTGGTGGACCGGCTCTGGCCGCGGGGAGTCAGCAAGGAACGGGCCCGGCTGGAGCTCTGGCTCAAGGACGCGGCGCCGTCCCCGCCGCTGCGCAAGGAATTCGGGCACATGCAGGAGCGGTTCGCGGACTTCCGGGCGGCCTACGAGGCCGAGCTCGAAACCAACCCCGCCGTGCAGACGCTGTACGGACTCGCGGCGGAGCATGGGAAAGTGACGCTGCTGTTCGGTGCACGGGACCCGGAGACCAACCATGCCCGTGTGCTGAAGGAGTTCCTGGAGCACAGCGGCAACAGCAGGAAATGAGCCAGGCATTGCCGTTAGGGTGGTGCCATGACTGAGGGAATCCATAACGCAGGAACTGCAAATACAGCACCCGTAACCAACTCCACAGCAGCCAAAGCAGCTGTCGTCACCGGCGCCAGCACCGGAATCGGCGAGGCCACGGTGCGTGCGCTCCGCAAGGAAGGCTGGACCGTGTTCGCCGTCGCCCGCCGTGCCGACCGGCTCGAAGCGCTCGCCGCCGAAACCGGCGCCATCGCCCTTCCCGCCGATGTGACCGACGACGCCGATGTGGCCCGGCTGCTCGATGAAGTGACCCGCGCCGGCGGCATCGACACGCTGATTAACATCGCGGGCGGTGCCCGCGGCGCCGACAAGGTTGCCGGGGCCAAGACCGAGGACTGGGAATGGATGTTCCAGGTCAACGTGCTGGGCAGCATGAAGCTGATCCGCGCGTTCCTGCCCATGCTGCGTGCCTGCGGCGAGGGCACCGTGCTGAACCTGACCTCCACCGCCGGGCTCGCGGCCTATGAGGGCGGCGGCGGCTACAACGCGGCCAAGTTCGCCCAGCACGCCCTGACCGGCGCCCTGCGGCTCGAAGAGGCCGAGCACAACCTCCGCGTGATCGAGGTGGCCCCCGGGCTGGTGCAGACCGAGGAGTTCGCCCTGAACCGCCTCGGCGACCAGGACGCGGCGGCCAAGGTGTACCAGGGAGTCGAGAAGCCGCTGACCGCCGAGGACGTGGCCGATGTGGTCCGCTACGCCGTCGTCGCGCCGCACCACATCAACCTGGACCAGATCGTGATCCGCCCGGTAGCGCAGGCGGCCAACTACAAGCTGATCCGCAAGAACCAGTAGCGCGGCGGCCCGGGGCCGGCGGGCCGGGGCAGGGGCCGGGCGCGGGGGACGGGACGTCCGGCGGCGACACCGGACGTTCACCGTGGCGTGGGGCGGAGGTCAGGCTGCGATGGTCCGGAGTTGGCCGGGGTTGGGCAAGGTGGCGCATGCAACTGCACACCACCAGAGTGGAGAACTTTCCCATGCGAACCCCGACGAAGCTCGGCGCTGCCGTACTCAGCGCAGCCCTGCTCCTCACCGCCGCCGCCCAGGCAAACGCGGCCGACACGAACCCCAACGGCCAGGACAACCACTTTGACCTCGAGGCCCATCGAGGCGGCATCGGCCTGAGCGTCGAGTCAACCCTGGCGTCGTTCGCGAAGGGGATCGAGACCGGCGTCTCCACCCTTGAACTTGACCTCCAGATCACCAAGGACGGCCACGAGGTCATCACCCACGACCGCAAGATCAGCGGCCAGAAGTGCCTGGACACGGCTCCTGTCACGCCGAACGACCCCCAGTTCCCTTACGTGGGCCAATACGTCAAGGACCTGACGTTCGCGCAGGTCCGGAGCCTGGACTGCGGCACCCTCACGCTGCCCCAGTTCCCGGGCCAGGCGGCCTCGCCGGGCGCCAAGATGCCCACGCTCGCCGAGGTCTTCGCGTTGGCGGACTCCCACCGCGCCAGCCGGGTTAAGTTCAATATCGAAACCAAGGTGGAGGCAGGTGCGCCGCAGGAAACCGCGCCGCGTGAGCAGTTCGTCGATGTCGCCCTCCGCGAAATCAAGGCCGCCCGCATGCAGAGCCGTGTCTCAATCCAGAGCTTCGACTGGGGTTCATTGCGCCTGGTGCAGCAGCAGGATCCCCAGATCCGCACCGTGGCCCTGACCAACAAGGACTTCCTCCAGGCAGGCCAGCCGGGCAAGTCGCCGTGGCTGGGCGGCATCGACGCCGATGACTTCGGCGGTGACCTCGTCGCCGCAGCCTCCTCCCTGGGCTTCGATGCCATCTCACCGGTGCACGGCACGCCGCAGAACGGCGCCGTGACGGATCCGGGCTATGTTCCCTACGTCACCGCCGACATGGTCCGCCGTGCCCACGCGGCCGGCATGCAGGTCATTCCGTGGACCGTTGATGACAAGCCCACCATGCGGGCGCTCATCGGTGCCGGCGTGGACGGGCTGATCACGGATTACCCGGACCGGCTCCGGGACGTGATGGCCGAGGCCGGCATGAAACTGCCGCGCAGCTAGTCCGCCGCCGGGACGGACAACGTGGCCAGGACCGCCGCGTGGTCCGTCCCGGCCACCGGCAGCACGGCATAGCCGCTGCTGCGCACCCGCGGGCCGGTCACGATGTGGTCGATCACCACGCCCGGCAGCGGGGGCCCGGCCATGGGCCAGGTCGGCACCAGCCGCGCCAGGGCGGCGGCGCCGGCGTCGACGCGGGGGCCATCGGGCCCGCTGCCGTCCGGGCCCTGAAGGATCTGGCGGAACTCCGCGTGGTCGAGGGTGGCGTTGAAGTCGCCCAGCAGCAGCATGCTGCCGGGACGGGCAGCAAGGCGGCCCAGGGCAGCCAATTCGCTCCGCCACTGCCCGGCCCGTCCCCACACAGGAGCCTTGGTGTGCACGTTGGTCACGGTGAGGGGGGCCGGCCGGCCGCCGGCGTCGAGCTCCAACTGCACCGTGGGCATGTGGAAGGCGGAACCGTCCACGGAGTCCACCGGAATCATCGGGCGGGAGGAATACATGGCGCCGCCGCCCGCACCGTCCCTCGAACGGCTGATCCGGTGCGGAAGCAGCGCGCCCAGCCCCTCCGCGTCCAGCCGTTTTTCCAGGGCCGGCGAGAGTTCCTGGACGGCAAGGAACCCGACGCCGTTTTCACGCACCAGCCGGACCACTTCCGCGGCGTCCGCCTGGCCTTTCCAGGCGTTGAGGCTCATGACCGTCAGTTCCGCCGCCGGTGCCGGGGCTGCGGCCTGTTCCTGGCCTGTGCTCTGTTGCTCGCCATGCGGCGGATCCGCCTCCCGGGCCAGGAATCGGTCAGCCACCCGGTCCGGCGGGAACAGCCACAGCAGCTGGAGGGCCAGGAGGGCGCCGGCCGGGAGGACCGCCCAAGGACGCCGCCCCGGCAGCGCGAGCAGCAGGGCCGCGCCGGCGGGGAGCACGAACCAGGGCGTGAAGGCCACGAGCTGGACCACAGGGGCCGGCCACGGCGCCGGGACCGCCCGGAAGATGGATACCACCGCAACGGGCGCGGCGCACAGGGCAGAGGACACGTGCCACCGCCGGCTGGCGCTGCGGCGCTTCACGGGTAGGCCCGGGGCGGCCGGGGGACGGTCATGGCAAGAGTCTATGCAGTCGGACCGCCGGCGTCGCCCCTCACAGCGGAGTTTGCCGCACCGGGAAACGCAGTGTCACTGCCCGTCTCTGCGTTTGGGGCAGTGAAACACAGTGATTCTCCGGTACCATCGACGTAGCAGCTTTGACCCGGCCATCACCGGTGAGCTTCCGGAAGAACACCCTCGCGGGCGGTGGAGACTCAGTCGCACACGCACGCAATGGCAAGTAGAACCGGACGGGTAAGCCCGTCACAGCAGTAATGAGCGGCCGACGCCGGTGCAGCGCCCTTCGCGAAGGGGAGAGGACCGGTGGCGGTAAGTGAGGTGGTACCGCGGTTCGTGGTGTCGGAAGACAACAGGGCCGTCCTCGCATCCTGAATGCATGTGTTCACCAGCTCAACCCAGGATGTCGAGATGACTTATTACCCCAAGGCCTCCGCCGCAGGCGCCGGCTCCACCACCTCTGCGTCAAACGCAACTTCCAACACAGTTTCCAACACCTCCGGTGTGTCTGCCTCCGTGAAGTTCCCGGAGATCGAAGAGCGCATCCTCAAATACTGGGACCAGGACGGCACCTTCCAGGCGAGCATCGACCAGCGGGATGCTGGTCAGGACGGGTCCAACGAATTCGTCTTCTACGACGGCCCGCCCTTCGCCAACGGCCTGCCGCACTACGGCCACCTCCTGACCGGCTACGCCAAGGACCTCGTGGGCCGCTACCAGACCCAGCGCGGCCGCCGCGTGGAGCGCCGCTTCGGCTGGGACACGCACGGCCTGCCCGCCGAGCTGGAAGCCATGAAGCAGCTGGGCATGACGGACAAGACCCAGATCGAGGCCATGGGCATCGACAAGTTCAACGACGCCTGCCGTGCCTCCGTCATGAAGTACGCCGACGAATGGAAGAGCTACGTCACACGCCAGGCGCGCTGGGTGGACTTCGAGAACGACTACAAGACGCTCAACGTCGAATACATGGAGTCCGTGCTCTGGGCCTTCAAGCAGCTGCACGAAAAGGGCCTGACCTACAACGGCTACCGCGTCCTGCCGTACTGCTGGAAGGACGAGACGCCGCTGTCCAACCATGAGCTGCGCATGGACGACGACGTCTACAAGAACCGCCAGGACCAGACCGTCACAGTCACTTTCCCCATCACGGCGGGGGAGTCGGAGCTGTCCAGGCAGCTCGCCGGGGTGCAGGCACTTGCCTGGACCACCACGCCCTGGACGCTGCCGACCAACCTGGCGCTCGCCGTCGGGCCCGACATCAGCTACGTGGTCCTGCCGGCCGGCCCGCACGGGATCAAGGCCGCCGCGGCCGACGCCCCCGTCACGGGCAGCTTCCTGCTCGCCGCTGACCTCCTGGGCGCCTACGCCAAGGACCTCGGCTACGGCGACGGGGCCGAGGGCGCCGCCGCCGCGGAAGCCGCCATCACCTCCCGCCACACCGGCGCCGAACTCAACGGCCTGAGCTACGAGCCGCTTTGGGACTACTTCCACGACGCCGAAAAGTACGGCACCGAGAACGCCTGGCGCTTCCTCGTGGCTGACTACGTCACCACCACCGACGGCACCGGCATCGTCCACCAGGCCCCCGCCTACGGCGAAGACGACCAGAAGATCTGTGAAGAGGCCGGCATCCCGGTGGTCCTCTCGGTCGACGAGGGCGCAAAGTTCCTGCCGCTCTTCGGCCACGGCGACCTCGCCGAAATCGCCGGACTGCAGGTGTTCGAGGCCAACAAGCCCATCACCCAGGTGCTCCGCGCCCAGGGCCGCCTGGTCCGCCAGGCGAGCTATGAGCACAGCTACCCGCACTGCTGGCGCTGCCGCAACCCGCTGATCTACCGCGCCGTGTCCTCCTGGTACGTCGAGGTCACCAAGTTCAAGGACCGCATGTCCGAGCTCAACCAGGACATCAACTGGATCCCGGGCAACGTCAAGGACGGCCAGTTCGGCAAGTGGCTCGCCAACGCCCGCGACTGGTCCATCAGCCGCAACCGCTACTGGGGCAGCCCTATCCCCGTCTGGCAGTCCACGGACCCGGACTACCCGCGCACCGACGTCTACGGCTCCCTGGCCGAGATCGAGGCCGACTTCGGCCGGCTGCCGCTGAACAACGACGGCCAGGTGGACCTGCACCGGCCGTTCATCGACGAGCTCACCCGCCCGAACCCGGATGACCCCCGCACCCCGGAAGAGGGCCAGTCCGTGATGCGCCGCGTCGAAGACGTCCTGGACGTCTGGTTCGACTCCGGGTCCATGCCCTACGGCCAGGTCCACTACCCGTTCCAGAACGAGGAATGGTTCGACACCCACAATCCGGCGGACTTCATCGTCGAGTACATCGGCCAGACCCGCGGCTGGTTCTACATGCTCCACATCCTCTCCACCGCGCTGTTCGACCGGCCGGCCTTCCGCAACGTCATCAGCCACGGCATCGTGCTGGGTTCGGACGGGCAGAAGATGTCCAAGAGCCTGCGCAACTACCCGGACGTCTCCGAGGTCCTGGACCGCGACGGCTCCGACGCCATGCGCTGGTTCCTGATGTCCAGCCCGATCCTGCGCGGCGGCAACCTCGTGGTCACCGAGCAGGGCATCCGCGACGGCGTCCGCCAGGTCATCCTGCCGCTGTGGAACGTGTACAGCTTCTTCACGCTCTACACGAACGCCGCGGGTGCAACCGGTGGAAAAGCGTCCGGCTACGACGCGAAGCTCCGCTACGACGGCTACGCCGACACCCTGGACCAGTACCTGATGGCCAACACCGGGGACCTGGTCCGGAACATGACCGCCCAGCTGGACAGCTACGACATCTCCGGCGCCTGCGACGAGCTGCGCAGCTACCTGGACATGCTCACCAACTGGTACGTCCGCCGCAGCCGCCAGCGCTTCTTCGACGAGAGCGTTGACGCCTTCGACGCGCTCTACACCGCGCTGGAAACCGTCACCCGGGTGGCCGCGTCCCTGCTGCCGCTGATCTCCGAGGAAATCTGGCGCGGCCTCACCGGCGGGCGCTCCGTGCACCTGGCCGACTGGCCGGACGCCGGACTGTTCCCGGCCAACCCGGGCCTGGTCGAGGCGATGGACCGCGTGCAGCAGATCTGCTCC
Source organism: Arthrobacter sp. P1_H7 (assembly GCF_056405215.1). Classification (NCBI taxonomy): domain Bacteria; kingdom Bacillati; phylum Actinomycetota; class Actinomycetes; order Micrococcales; family Micrococcaceae; genus Arthrobacter; species Arthrobacter sp. P1_H7. The sequence continues at coordinate 251,891 of NZ_JBFUCO010000005.1, forward strand.
ACCGGCTCCTCGCTGCGCAAGGCCGCGAACCTGCGCGTGCGCCTGCCGCTGCAGGAACTCACGGTCGTGGCGCCCGGCGCGGACGCGCTGGGCGGATTCGCCGCCGTCGTCGCCGATGAACTGAACCTGCGCTCGGTCCGCCTGCTTGACGCCGAGAACGCCTCCCCGGAGGAGTTCGGCATCGAGCAGAAGCTCGTGGTCAACGCCCGGGCCGCCGGCCCGCGCCTGGGCAAGAACGTCCAGCAGGCCATCAAGGGCTCCAAGTCCGGGGACTGGTCGGTCAGCGACGCCGGGGTGGTCACCGCCGGCGGCCTTGACCTCGAGCCGCAGGAGTACACGCTCGAAACCGTCGTGGCCGAAGCCGCGGAAGGCGAAGGAGCTGGTCCTGCCACAAGGGCGGCCGCCGTCCTTCCCGGCGGCGGGTTCGTGGTCCTCAACACCGAGGTCACCCCGGAGCTGGAGGCTGAAGGCCTGGCACGTGACATGGTCCGCGCCATCCAGCAGGCCCGCAAGGACGCCGGGCTCAATGTCAGCGACCGGATCAGCACGTCCGTCACGGCGAAGCAGGACGTCGTCGAGGCACTGCTGGCCAACGCGGAACTGGTCAAGACCGAAACCCTGACCGTCGAGCTGGAAACCCTGGCGGCCGACGTCAAGGACCCGCAGGTCAGCGTCGCCAAGAAAGTTGGAGCCTAAGCCATGACCGACGAATTCTCCGTGGAAAGCGTCTACGCCGAGCTCCTGGGCCGGGCGCCGGAAAACAAAATGGAGCCGCGGCTCGCCCCGCTGCACCGGGCGATGGAAATCCTGGGGGAGCCGAACAAGGCGTTCCCGATCATTCACGTCACCGGCACCAACGGCAAGACCTCCACGGCCCGGATGATCGAGGCAGGGCTGCGCGCCCACGGCCTGAGCACCGGCCGCTACACGAGCCCGCACCTGTCCAAGGTCACCGAGCGGATCAGCATCGACGGCGCCCCGGTGCCGGATGAGACGTTCGTCCGGATCTGGGACGAGATCCGGCCCTACCTGCAGATCGTGGACGGCGAACTCGAGGCGGCGGGCCAGCCCCGGCTGACCTACTTCGAGTGCCTGACCATCCTGGGCTTCGCGGTCTTCGCGGACCAGCCGGTCAACGTCGCGGTCATGGAAGTGGGCCTGGGCGGCATCACCGACGCCACGAACGTCGGCGACGGCCAGGTGGCCGTGATCACCCCGATCTCCCTGGACCACACCGATTTGCTGGGCGACACCACCGGGGACATCGCCTATGAGAAAGCCGGCATCATCAAGCCCGGCGGCTTCCTCATCAGCGCGGCGCAGCCGGTCGACGCGGCCCAGGTCCTGCTGGAGAAGGCCAAGGAGGTCAACGTGCCGTTCCGCTTCGAGGGTGTGGAGTTCGGCGTTGAATCCCGCACCGTCGCGGTGGGCGGCCAGATGGTGACCATCCAGGGCATCGCGGGCCGCTACGAGGACCTGCTGGTACCGCTGCACGGCGCGCACCAGGCCGAGAACGCCGCCGTCGCCATTGCCGCGCTGGAAGCGTTCTTCGGCGGGGAAAAGGCGATCGACGCCGAGATCCTGCAGGAGGCCTTCGCCTCCGTCACCTCCCCGGGCCGGCTCGAGGTGGTCCGCACCGCGCCGACCATCATCGTGGACGCCGCCCACAACCCGGAGGGCATCCGGGTCTCCGCCGAGGCCATCCACGAGGCCTTCAACTTCACCAAGCTGGTGGTGGTGGTCGGTGTGCTGCGGGAAAAGGACGCCGAGGAGATCCTGCGCCAGCTCAAGGAATCCCTGGGCGGGCTCGCCACCGAATACTGCTTCACCCAGTCCAACTCGCCCCGGGCCGTCCCGGCCGAGGACCTGGCCGAGATCGCGGTTGACCTGGGCTTCGGCGAGGAGAACATCCACGTCGCCGAGAAGCTCGACGACGCCCTCGAATGGGCCGTGGAACGTGCCGAAGCCGACGACGAGCTCGCCGGCGGGGTCCTCGTGACCGGCTCGATCACGCTCGTCGCGGACGCCCGGATCCTGCTCGGAAAGGCGGACGCGTAAGCGATGGCGAAACTCACCAAAGCCCAGCGCGAATGGCGCCCGGGAATGCCCAAGAAACGACGTTCCACGAAGGTCATGTTCGCCTCCACGGTCCTGTTGCTGGAAGCGTTCGTGGTGCTCTTCGGGACACTGGCCGTTTTTGGACTGCACCGGAACGAATACCCTGCGGCCCTGGTCTTCTCGGTCGGGATCGGCCTGTGCCTGGTCTTCGTCTTCACCTGCGCGGTCCTCTCGAAGCCTTGGGGAGTGGCCCTGGGCTGGATCCTGCAGCTCGTGCTGATCCTGAGCGGCATCGTGGAACCGGCCATGTACCTCGTCGGCGCGCTCTTCGCCGTGGCGTGGTGGTACGGGATCCGGACCGGCATCCGGATTGACCGCGAAGCCGCCCAGCGGGAGCGCGAGCAGGCTGACTGGGATGCCGCCCACCCCCAGGGCCGCGCGCCCGGAAACAACGCCTGACCGTCCATCCCGGGCACCTGGCCCGAACCCCGTAGACTTGACCCGAATCCCACCCCAACACATTGGAGCAGCTGTGAGCATTGAGCGCACCCTCGTCCTGATCAAGCCCGACGGCGTCGCCCGCAACCTGTCCGGCGCCATCCTGAGCCGGATCGAAGCCAAGGGCTACACCCTGGCCGAGCTCAAGAAAGTCGACGCGAGCCGCGAACTGCTGGAGCAGCACTACGAGGAGCACGTCGGCAAGCCGTTCTACGAGCCGCTGGTTGAGTTCATGCTCAGCGGCCCCGTGGTCGCCGCGATCTTCGAGGGCCACCGCGTGATCGAGGGCTTCCGCACCCTCGCCGGCACCACGGACCCGACGACGGCGGCACCCGGCACCATCCGCGGCGACTTCGGCCGCGACTGGGGCCTGAAGGTACAGCAGAACCTGGTCCACGGCTCGGATTCGGCGGAATCCGCCGAGCGCGAGATCAAGATCTGGTTCTAGCCCAGGTTTCGGGACACCCTCAGCACCGAGGGGACAGTTAAGGCCAATGTTCGCACGCGTTCATTGGCCTTAACTGTCCCGCCGCGATCTGGCACCTCGCGGCGGAGGGGTTCGCTGCCTGCACCGGGCCTTCCGGGTCCGGTGCCCTCTCAACGGCTGGCGAGCCGCAACAGATTCGAGAACTGACGGGACTGCATGACCCAGTGCGCGGGCTCCAGCATGGCAATGCTCATGATGGGTTGCAGCCATTGTGGCCGTAGCGACCAGTACCCGCTGACGACCAGCCGGGTGCGCTCAGCAGGGGCCTCCCGCAACTCGAATCCCCAGAGCGAGTCAGTGTAATAGCGCGGCCCGGTTCGTGCCGGGTCGAATGGACGCCCCCGGAGATCGACCGACATCCGCAGGCCCAGGAACCTCTCGGGTTCAAGCGCCGCGACCGCCCACCACTCGCTGCCGTCGGGCTTCGCCGCCAGACGGTCACCGATGGCGATGTCCTGCCACTCCGGATGGATGCTCTCTGCGCTGCGGCGCCCGAAGTTGTCGAGACGGTCCCAGCTGTACCAGCCGGCGCGATCCGTTCCCATCTGCACCAGCCAGGGCCACACGCGGGAAGGGGGCGCATCGATGGTGACGGCCATGGTCGCGCTTCGGGTGCTGCCCGGAATCAACCCGGCGCCCGGGTAAGGTCCCCGCGCTTCGTCAACGGTCGCACCCCAGCGAAGCAGGCGTGGCCGCACAACGGCCAGGTAGCCGGTGGTGAAAACGGCCACGGCACCGGCTGCCAGCAGGGATCCCCTCGGTGCAGGGTGCATCATCGCGCTTCCCCCTCAGGGGTGGTCAGGTGTTCCCGGAAGAAGCCGAGGATGCGCAGGCGCGCGTCCTCGGCGGAGGGCTCGTGGTAACCGGCAGCGACCAGCTTCGCGAGCAACTTGTCCCCGAACGTGAGGTCCGACGGGCCATGCCTGTTGAGGAATCCGTGACCGGCGTCGGGATAGACCTTGATGTCATGGTCTATTCCGGCCTCGGCGAGCAGCGGCTCCAGACGGGCCGGGACCTTGCGCACTCCGGGCCAGCGGTCCCTGCCGCCGTAACTGCCAACGATGGGGCAGGCGCGGGGCATTGCACGGGCGGTTTCCTCATCGAGTCCACCGTAGTTGACGCTTGCCGCGGCGAAGTCATGGTCCGGGGCCAGCATGAGGGCGAACCCGCCGCCCATGCAGAAGCCGATCACGCCGATCCGGCCGGTACAGCCGTCCTGTCCGGCCAGCCAGGCGCGGGTGACGTCCAGGTCGCCGAGGGGCCGCCAGCCGCGGATGAGGGACCACAGGCAAGTCGCCCTGCTGCCCCAGTAAAACAAGTCGGGCGCCACGGCGAGGAACCCCTCGCTGGCCAGCCAGTCGGCCTGGCCTCTGGTGTCACGGCTCAGGCCGAGTGCGTCATGGATGACGACGACCCCGGGCCACGGACCGGCACCGGCCGGCGTCGCCGCGTAGGCAGGCATGTCCCCTCGTTCGGTGCGAATCCTCACAACCGTCATGGGGCCTCCCGGGCACGCTCCCCCCGCCAGGCGGTCGGACCGGACTGTGCAGTCTCGATGGCATTATCCTGTGATGCTGCCTGAAGATGTGGACGAAGCAGGTTTTGCGAGTTGGTCCGTAATCTGATCCGTCCAGTCGTCGACAGCCGCCCAGTCCCGCAAATCCCCAAAACGGCCGCCGACTAGCCGGAACACCATCCGGAGCGGTGCCGGCATCTGGCCGGCCTGGTAGACGCCGGAGAAGATTTTGTGGTCCCGAAGCGGAACTTCCTTGTTCAGGACTTCGGCCAGACGTTCCTGTTGCAGGGCCGCGCCGCGACGGCGAAACGGCTTGGGCAGCGCATCCGCCATGCCTACGCTGAAGGCCCAGACGGGTCGATTGGCCAGCTCGCGGGCATGGTGTTTGAAGAACAGCAAAGCCGGGGGCAGCCAGGCCTGGTTGTGGATGGCGCTGCCGACGACGACAGCCTCATAGCGGGAGACAGCCTCGACTTCCTCCACGGACCGGCACTCCACCTCGCCCAGTGCAACCGCCATCCGGGACGCCATATGTTGGGCTATCTCCCGGGTGGACCCCAAGGCGCTTGCATAGGCAACAAGAACAGTCACGATGAAGCCTCCTGTCTTCCTTTCTCCAGCCTTCTCCAACCTGTGCGTGCGGGGTCGTGCCATAAGTCCCGACATGGGCCCGGACCATGTCACGGAGATGACAGAAAAGGCCAATGCTCAGCGCGAGCATTGGCCTTAACTGTCACCTCGGTGCGGTGGAGGGCGCTCAGTAGCCGGAGGTCCCGATGAAGACCTGGATGAAGGCGAAGAAGATCGTCGCGATGACGGCGACGTACAGCAGCGCCGTAATGATCCAGCCGGAGTCGCCGATCACCTTGGCGGGGCCGGCAGGCAGCGCAATCACGCCGTGGGAGACGTTCCGGACGCTCACCCAGACGAACAGCGGGATCATCACGGCCCAGACGATCATGCAGAACGGGCACAGGATGTGGATGGAATACAGGGCCTGGGACCAGAGCCAGACCACGAACGCGAAGCCCAGCGTCACGCCCGCCTGCAGCCCCAGCCAGTACCACCGGGCGAACCGGGCGCCGGCGAGGATACCCATGGCCGTGGTGATGATCACGGCGAAGGCGACGATCCCGATGAACATGTTGGGGAAGCCGAACACGGAACTCTGCGGTGTCTGCATGACCTGCCCGCAGGAGATCCATGGGTTCACGTCGCAGACCGTGACGTGGTTCGGGTCCTTCAGGACCTCCAGCTTCTCCAGCACCAGGGCCCCGGATGCGAGCCAGCCGATGACACCGGTGATCAGCAGGAGCCAGGCGAACGGGCGGTCGCGGGTCATCGGGGGAAGGGACCGCTCCGCGGGCGCCGGGCCGGAACCCGGTTGGTGCACGGTCGCGTCGCCGGCAGTGCTGGAGATGCTGGGCATGGAAATTGAGTCCTTTTTTAGTCGTCTTGACCGGGTGCTTCTTGCCCCGATTGTAACGCCGCAGGCTGAACAGCGCCGGAGAATGGCCCCGTCCGCCGTGCCCGGCCGCATCTGATGCGCTTCCGGCCCCGCCTACGCCTGCTTTGACGGCTCCTGTGAGACAATGATCGTGGCTGGAACCCGATCCACATCCGGATTCCGGTCCGGCGATTTTGTTTCAAGACCGCCAATGATGAGCAGGGAGCTGCGGATCCTCTGATTCCAGCTGTCCCGCAATGCCATTGGACGGCACCTGGTTGTGGCGTGCAAGTCAACGGGTTCCAAAACAATCTCGCCGGCCCTCCAGGGCTGCCGCACCCCACTGCCGGTGCGAACCTGAGGGTATCCAATTGACTTCTGTCAATGCCTGCGGGTGTTGACGCATATTTGCCCCAAGGGGCGCCGAATGTGGCGGCGCATCAGGGGCAGGAGTGTCGCCACATATGGATAATGACCAGGTTGTAGCCGGAAACGAAGAAGTAGCAGTCGCCGGGGAAGCACAGGGAACTGCGGAAGCAGAGGCTCCGGCAGCGCCGAAGAGGGCCGTCCGGACCCGCCGGAAGGCGCCCGTCGCCAAGGTCAACGCCGCGGAGGCTGCGGAGGCTGTGGCCGAAGCCGCCGCCTTGGCCGACGCGGCCGGCTCAGATGAGCCCGTCCGGGGCCGCCGCAAGGCAGCCAGCGTCGAAGCCGCCGCACCCGAAGCAGCCGTATCTGAAGTAGCCGCATCTGAAACTGCCGCACCTGACACTGCGGCCAAGGCGCCCGCGCGGCGCACCCGGACCCGGAAAGCTGTAGCCGCCCCGGAACCGTTGCCTGCCTTCGCCGGCGACGCCGAAGCCGGCGCACCTGCCGCGGCTGAGGCCCCCGCAGCAGCCGGCACTGACGCAGCTGCCGCCGCAGAAACGGTTGCGGAGACGGTTGCAGAGAAGCCGGTCCGGCGCCGCGCCAGCCGTGCCAATGCCGCCCCGAAGGCCGAAGAAGCACCCGCTGCAGTACTCCCGGCTGAAGAAGCCGCCGCTACGGAAGCACCCGCTGCGGACGCCACCGCAGCCCAGCCCGCCGCAGCCCAGCCCGAAGAGCCGGAAGCCCGGCCCGAGGAAAGCCCGGCCGCGTCGCTGTTCATGGAACCGGGTGCCCTCACTTCCGTGATCTTCCAGGCCCCGGACCTGAGCACCGTGGTGCGTCAGGCCCCCGTCGCCGCGGCAGCAGCTGAGCCCGAGGACGAAGAAGGCGACGAGGACGAGGACGCCGGCAACCGCCGTCGGCGCCGCAGCCGCGGCCGGCGCGGCCGCACCCGCACGTCTGCCGAGTCCGACACCGAGACCGAAGGCACCGAGGAGGGTGATGAAGGCTCCGAGGTGATCCTCGAAGACGGTGTGACCTCCCGCCGCCGCCGCCGCCGTCGTCGCGGTGACCAGGACCTGGAGCTGACCGGCGGGGAAGGCGACGATCCGCCCAACACGGTGACCCGCGTCCGTGCGCCGCGGGCGATGGCCGAGGCGCCGGTCAACAACCGCGTCACGTCCGTCAAGGGCTCCACCCGCCTGGAAGCCAAGAAGCAGCGCCGCCGCGAATCCCGCGACACCGGCCGCCGCCGCACCGTCATCACCGAGGCCGAGTTCCTGGCCCGCCGCGAGTCCGTGGACCGCCAGATGATCGTCCGCCAGCGCGACGACAGAATCCAGATCGGTGTCCTCGAAGACGGCGTCCTCGCCGAGCACTTCGTGTCCAAGACCCAGCAGGATTCCCTGATCGGCAACGTGTACTTGGGCAAGGTCCAGAACGTGCTGCCCTCCATGGAAGCCGCTTTCGTCGACATCGGCCGCGGCCGCAACGCCGTGCTCTACGCCGGTGAAGTGAACTGGGAGTCCGTCAACCTCGAGGGCAAGCAGCGCCGGATCGAGAACGCGCTGAAGTCCGGCGACTCCGTGCTCGTCCAGGTCACCAAGGACCCGGTTGGCCACAAGGGCGCCCGCCTCACCAGCCAGATCTCGCTGCCCGGCCGGTACCTCGTGTACGTGCCCGGCGGTTCCATGACCGGCATCTCCCGCAAGCTGCCCGACGTCGAACGCAACCGCCTCAAGCGGATCCTCAAGGACCGCCTGCCCGAGGACGCGGGCGTCATTGTCCGCACCGCGGCCGAGGGTGCGTCCGAGGAAGAGCTGACCCACGACATCAACCGCCTCCGCGCGCAGTGGGAAGGCATCGAGAGCCAGTCGACGTCCACCAAGATCCTCGCCCCCGAGCTGCTCTACGGCGAACCTGACCTGACCATCAAGGTGGTCCGGGACGTCTTCAACGAGGACTTCTCCAAGCTGATCGTCTCCGGCGAGGAAGCCTGGGACACCATCGAGGCCTACGTCACCTACGTCGCACCGGACCTCGTGGGCCGGCTCGAGAAGTGGACCAAGGACACGGACATCTTCGCGGCCTGGCGCATCGACGAGCAGATCCACAAGGCCCTGGACCGGAAGGTCTTCCTGCCCTCTGGCGGTTCGCTCGTGATCGACCGCACCGAAGCCATGACCGTGGTGGACGTCAACACCGGCAAGTTCACCGGCTCCGGCGGCAACCTCGAGGAAACCGTCACCAAAAACAACCTGGAAGCGGCCGAAGAAGTCGTCCGGCAGCTGCGCCTGCGCGATATCGGCGGCATCATCGTGATCGACTTCATCGACATGGTGCTCGAATCCAACCGCGACCTCGTGCTGCGCCGCATGGTGGAGTGCCTGGGCCGGGACCGGACCAAGCACCAGGTGGCCGAGGTGACCTCGCTGGGCCTCGTGCAGATGACCCGCAAGCGGATGGGCACCGGGCTGCTGGAAGTCTTCGGCGAGCAGTGCGAAACGTGTGCGGGCCGCGGCATCGTCACCCACGACGAGCCGGTGGAACACCGCCGCGCCAACACGGTCGCCGCGGAGCACTACGTGCCGCGCACCGAGGCGCAGCCTGCTGCCCGCACGGAACGCAAGAGCCGTCGCCGCGGCAGGGGAGGCCAGGGCGCGGAGACCGCGCCGGCCGCACCCGCACCCGCCCACGCCGAGCCCACCGAGGCCGAACGCCACGCCAAGGCCGAAGCCACCCGTGCCGCGCTGGCCAACATCGCTGCCGCGGCGCACGCCGCGCACCTGCACGACGGGGAGGCAGCCGCAGCCAGCGACGCCGGGGCCCGCCAGGCCGCCGTCGACGCCGTCACGCAGCTCGCAGCCGCCGACGAGGCAGCCGGCCGCCCCGCAACGGTGCTGACGTTTGGCGGCGAGCAGGTGGCCCTGCCCTTCGTCGAGCACGCCGAGGACGCGCCGTCACCTGCCCTGACCCTGGACCTGCTGACCGAGGCCTTCGCCAACCTGGGCGAGGCCGAGGCCGGCAAGCAGGCCGAGGACTTGACGGCCGGCCAGGCAGCGGCTGTTGCCGCCCCGGAAGCCACGGCGCCCGAGGCGCCGTCGGCCGTGCGCGTTGCGGAGGCGCCGGCGTCACGCACAGCCGACACCACGCGCGGCCGCCGCGGGCGCCGCAACCGGAGTGCAAGCCGCGCCCAGGGCGCGGCCAACGAAACCTCCGTGGAACACCGCGAGGCAACCCGGCCGGCCGCGGCCGGATCGGTTCACGAGGCCAAGGCTCCCGCTGCGGCCAGGCCTGCGTCCGTCCCGGCCGGCAACGAGCCGATCATCCTCGGCGTCGGCGTGCCGGCGTCGGAGCTGTAGTCCTCCGCGACTGACCACGTCCCCGACCGGTCACCCTTTCGACTGGTCGGGCTGCGGGTCCGGGTCCAAGCGGGCGTAACAAACGTCCGCCCAGGCCCGGGCCCGCCCGTGCGTTAACGGGGCCACAGGGTGGCAGCGGCTAGGCTGGAACACTGACACGGGGTGCCGGGCATCGGGCCGGCTGAGATCCAGACCCGTTGAACCTGTCCGGTTAGCACCGGCGAAGGGATGTCTGCCTTGTCCGCGAGATCGAATCCGTCCGAGTTCCTGCCCGGCGAGTTTCTGCCGGCCAATTTTCTGCACAGCGAGCCTCTGCCGGCGCCGCCGCGCATTCCCCGCGTGCTGGCCATCGCCGGCTCCGATCCCTCCGGCGGGGCCGGAATCCAGGCCGACCTGAAGAGCATCGCGGCGAACGGCGGCTACGGCATGGCCGCCATCACCGCCCTGACAGCGCAGAACACCCAGGGCGTGCGCGCCGTCCACGTCCCCCCGGCAGCGTTCCTCACGGCGCAGCTGGACGCCATCAGCGACGACATCGGCATCGACGCGGTCAAGATCGGCATGCTCGGTGACGCGGCCGTGATCGACGCCGTCCGCAGCTGGCTGGAAAAGGTGCGCCCCGCCGTCGTCGTCCTGGACCCGGTGATGGTCGCCACCAGCGGTGACCGGCTCCTGCAGGAATCGGCCGAGGCCGCCCTGAAGTCCCTCCTGCCGCTGGCGGACCTCATCACGCCCAACCTCGCTGAACTCGCCATCCTGCTCAAGGAACCCGTCGCGGCCGACTGGGCCGAGGCCCTGGCGCAGGGCAAGCGGCTGGCCGCCCTGACCGGCACCACCGTCCTGGTTAAGGGCGGCCACCTCCAGGGCGGCGAGCCCGGGGACTCCGACGCCGCCGCCGCAGGCAACGACGCCGCGGACGGCTGCCCGGATGCGCTGGTCAACACCGGCGGCGTGCTCGGCCAGGAAACGGTGGTGGTGCCGGGGGAGCGGATCGCGACGCGCAACAGCCACGGCACCGGCTGCTCCCTGTCCTCGGCCATGGCCACCGTGCAGGCCCGGGTGGGGGACTGGGAAGCGGCGCTGCGGGAAGTCAAGCCGTGGCTGCTGGGCGCGCTCCGCGAAGCCTCGGTCCTGGACGTCGGCACCGGCAACGGCCCGGTCCACCACTTCCACCACCTGCAGCAACTCCAGGACGGGCAGCAACTCCGCGACGGGCAGTGCCGCCCGGCCGGACACGTTCCGGCAGCGGGGGAGTTCGCCGCAGCCCTGCGCGCAGGAGCCGCGGGCGATCTTGAAGCCATCTACGCCCTGGACTTCGTCCGCGGACTGGCCGACGGGTCCTTGCCCGAGCACGAGTTCGCGTACTACCTCGCCCAGGACGCCATCTACCTCAACGGCTACTCCCGGGTCCTGGCCCGGGCCGCCGCGATTGCCCCCACCGAGGCCGAGCAGCTGTTCTGGGCCCGCTCGGCGCAGACCTGCCTGGAAGTCGAATCCGAGCTGCACCGTTCCTGGCTCAGCACCCGCCCCACGGACTCCACCCTGGGCCCGGTCACGAAATCGTATGTGGACCACCTGCTGGCCGCCTCGGTGTCCGGCAGCTACGGGGTCCTCGTGGCGGCGGCACTGCCGTGCTTCTGGCTCTACGCCGAGGTCGGTTCCACGCTGCACCGGGAATTCCTGGCCGGCGGCGCCCCCGGGGAGCACCCCTACGCCGACTGGCTGAAGACGTACGCCGATGAGGACTTCGCCGCCGCGACCCGGCAGGCCATCGCTTACACGGACACGGCGGCCAGGCGGGCATCGGAGAGCGAGCGGGTGGCCATGGCGCTGGCTTTCCGGCAGTCATCGCGCTACGAAGTGGACTTCTTCGACGCGCCGCGGCTGTACGCCTGACACGAGCTGGCCCGGACTACCGGTACGATGGTGGGGCACGGTTCCGGAAGTCGTTGCGGCAACACAGCTCAGGATGGTCAAGATCCCGGCCAAGAACATTGGCAGGGTCTTTGCATCAGGAGGTTGTGGCGCCTATCACGGACTACCCGCCGGAACCAGCCTCATTTGCGGCCGAAGGCAAAATTAGCGTATTCTAGATCTTCGGTGCTTACGCCAACACTTGGGTTATGACCCTGAGAACAGTCCGCTTGGAATTCCAAATGGATTTGTTCCGGGGATAGCTCATGGGTTCCCCCGGGGAATCCACCGGCGTTGAGGCACAGCGTGAGCCGGTCCAAACAATTTGGCCCCTGGTTCCGCACGCAAATCTAGTAATAAACGTCGAGAGAAGTGAGTTCCCCAGTGGTGTACGCGATTGTCCGCGCAGGCGGCCGCCAAGAGAAGGTTTCCGTTGGAGACTTCGTTACCCTGAACCGCGTCCCCGGTGGAGCCGGCAGCACCTTTGAGTTGCCCGCACTGCTCCTGGTGGACGGTGACAAAGTCACGTCTGCTGCTGCGGACCTGGCCAAGGTAACGGTTACGGCTGAGATCCTCGAAGACCTCCGTGGTCCGAAGATCGTCATCCAGAAGTTCAAGAACAAGACCGGTTACAAGAAGCGTCAGGGCCACCGTCAGGAACTGACCAAGGTCAAGATCACCGGTATCAAGTAACTCTTCGTTACTGTTCAGGTTCCAGCAGATTCCCCAGAATTTTTGAAGGCAGGCATTTCAAATGGCACATAAAAAAGGCGCGAGTTCCACTCGCAACGGTCGTGACTCCAACGCCCAGTACCTCGGCGTCAAGCGCTTCGGTGGCCAGGTAGTTTCCGCAGGCGAGATCATCGTCCGCCAGCGCGGCACCCACTTCCACCCGGGCGCCGGCGTAGGCCGCGGCGGGGACGACACCCTGTTCGCCCTGACCCCCGGTGCTGTCGAGTTCGGCACCCGCCGTGGTCGCCGCGTTGTGAACATCGTGGCTGCTGCAGCTGCAGAGTAACAATAAGTTCTAAATCGGTGGGGCGGGCCATTAGGTCCGCTCCACCGGTGTTTTAACCGCATTACAATCATCTTGGGCCTCTTTGGGGGTCCGGGGAACAGCACTGAGGAGATCCACGTGGCGAGCTTTGTAGACCGGGTAGTACTGCACGTATCCGGCGGTACCGGCGGCCACGGCTGTGTCTCCGTCCACCGCGAGAAGTTCAAGCCCCTCGGCGGTCCCGACGGCGGCAACGGCGGCAACGGCGGCGACGTCATCCTGCGCGTGGACCCCCAGACCACCACCTTGCTCGACTACCACCACGCGCCCCACCGGCACGCCACCAACGGCGGCCCCGGCATGGGCGACTGGCGCGGCGGCAAGAACGGCGAAACCCTGATCCTTCCGGTCCCGGTGGGCACCGTGGTGAAGTCCAAGTCCGGCGAAGTCATCGCCGACCTCGTGGCCGAAGGCGACGAATACATCGCCGCCGCCGGCGGCATTGGCGGCCTCGGCAACGCCTCACTGTCCTCCCAGAAGCGCCGCGCGCCCGGCTTCGCGCTGCTCGGCATCGAAGGCGAATCCAGCGACGTTGTCCTGGAACTGAAGTCCATCGCCGACATCGCCCTGGTCGGCTTCCCCTCCGCCGGCAAGTCCAGCCTGATCGCCGCCATGTCCGCCGCCCGGCCCAAGATCGCGGACTATCCCTTCACCACCCTCATCCCCAACCTGGGCGTCGTCCAGGCCGGCGAGGTCCGCTTCACCATTGCCGACGTCCCCGGCCTGATCGAGGGCGCCAGCGAAGGCAAGGGCCTCGGCCACCACTTCCTGCGCCACGTCGAGCGGTGCGCCGCCCTGGTGCACGTGCTGGACTGCGGCACGCTCGAATCGGACCGCGATCCGCTCTCCGACCTCGCCATCATCGAGGCCGAGCTGGAGAAATACGCCGTGGACATGAGCTACAGCGGGTCCGACGGCGAAGTCGTTCCGCTGAACCACCGCCCCCGCCTCGTGGCCCTGAACAAGGTCGACCTGCCCGACGGCAAGGACATGGCCGAGTTCGTCCGCCCGGAACTTGAATCCCGGGGCTACAAGGTCTTCGAAATCTCGGCGACGAGTCACGAAGGCCTCCGCCAGCTCGGCTTCGCCATGGCCGAAATCGTCAAGGCGGCCCGCGACGCCGTCGCCGCGACCCCGCCGAAGGTGCACGCCCCGGTCCTGCGCCCCCGCGCCGTCAACGAGACCGGCTTCACGATCCGCCGCGAGGAAAAGAACCTCGAGCCGCTCTTCCGCGTCCTGGGCGACAAGCCCGTGCGCTGGGTCAAGCAGACCGACTTCACCAACGAGGAAGCGATCGGCTACCTCGCCGACCGCCTGGCCAAGCTCGGCGTTGAAAATGAACTGTTCAAGCAGGGCGCCAAGCCGGGCGACATGGTGGTCATCGGCGAGGACGACGGCGTCGTCTTCGACTGGCAGCCGACCATGATGGCCGGTGCCGAGCTGCTCGCCTCGCCCCGCGGCACCGACGTGCGCTTCGCCGACATCGGCGACCGCCCGACGCGTGGCCAGAAGCGCGACGAACAGCAGGAACGCCGCGACGCCAAGGCCGCCGCCCGCGCCGAGCTCGAAGCCGAACGCAAGGCCGGCATCTGGACCGAATCCGTCAGCAGCCGCCGCGCGCGGCAGCCGCTCAAGGAGAGTGGACTGGGCGAAGCCGATGACGAGTAAGACCGTCGTCGAGCACCGGTCCCAGCCGCTCAAGGCCCAGACCATCACCGCCCCGGACCGCACCGCGCTGTCCGGGGCCCGCCGGATTGTGGTCAAGGTCGGCTCGTCCTCGCTGACCTCCATCAAGGGCGGGATCTCCGAAGAGGCCCTGACCGGGCTCGCCGACGCCCTGGCGCACAAGCGCAATGCGGGCGCGGAGATCATCCTGGTGTCCTCCGGTGCGATCGCCGCCGGCCTCGCCCCGCTCGGCCTCGAGAAGCGCCCCCGCGACCTCGCCACCCAGCAGGCTGCGGCCAGCGTAGGCCAGGGCCTGCTGATGGCCCGCTACACCCACGCCTTCGGCGCGCACGGGGTCACCGTCAGCCAGGTGCTGCTGACCGCCGATGACTTCATGCGCCGCAGCCAGCACACCAACGCGTTCCGCGCGCTGGACCGGCTGCTGAACCTCGGCGTTGTCCCGGTGGTCAACGAAAACGACACCGTAGCCACGCACGAGATCCGCTTTGGCGACAACGACCGCCTCGCGGCCCTGGTGGCACACCTGGTCCGCGCCGACGCGCTCGTGCTGCTCTCCGACGTCGACTCCCTGTACGACGGCCCGCCGTCGCACGGCGCCAAGCGGATTCCGCACGTCTCCGGCCCCCACGACCTCGACGGCGTCTCGATCGGCAGCACCGGCAAGGCCGGCGTGGGCACGGGCGGCATGGTCACCAAGGTCGAAGCCGCGAGCATCGCCGCCGGTTCGGGCATCCACGCCCTCGTAACATCCACGGCCAATGCGGCCGCCGCGCTGGCCGGCGAGGACGTGGGCACGTGGTTCTCCGTCAGCGGCGCGCGCAAGCCGATCCGGCTCCTGTGGCTGGCCCACCTGGCATCCGTGCGCGGCACCCTGGTGCTCGACGACGGCGCGGTCAAGGCCGTCCGCGACCGCCGCACCTCGCTCCTGCCGGCCGGAATCGCCGCGGTGAAGGGCGACTTCGAGGCCGGTGACGCCGTGGAGATGGTGTCAGTGGACAACACTGTGATTGCCCGCGGGCTGGTCAACTATTCGGCCGCCGAGCTGCCCCAAATGCTGGGCCGGTCCACCCATGAGCTCGGCAAGGCACTGGGCCGCGGATATGACCGCGAAGTTGTTCATGTTGACGACCTGGTGCTGGTCTAGGTTCCCCCGACGCCTAAACTGGAAGCATGACTGAGGCCCTGACTTCCGCTGCCGTGACTGATGTGCCTGCCGGCACCGTTCCCGCCGGTAACACCGCGCCCGCCCAAGGGTTCGCCGCGGCCCCGGATCCGGCGGCGGCCCCTGGCACGGCAACAGAGACCGAGGCGGCCGTCCACGCGATCGCAGACCGCTCGCGGAACGCTGCCCACAAGATGGCGCGTGCCAACCGGGCCTGGAAGGACCGGGGCCTGCGCGCCATCGGCAAGGCGTTGGTGGAACACAAGCACCAGATCCTGGCCGCCAACGCCAAGGACGTCGCGGCCGGCCGGGCCGCCGGCACCAGCGCCGCCCTGCTGGACCGCCTGACGCTGACCGACTCACGCATCACGGCCCTCGCCGCCGCACTCGAAAACCTCGCCACCCTGCCCGATCCCGTAGGAAACGTCGTGCGGGGCCAAACCCTCCCCAACGGTCTGCGCCTGCGCCAGATCAACGTACCCATGGGCGTGGTGGCCGCGATCTATGAGGCCCGCCCGAACGTCACGGTCGACATCGCCGGGCTGGCCCTCAAGAGCGGCAACGCCGTCATCCTGCGCGGCGGATCCGCCGCCGCTGCCACCAACGCCGCCCTGATCACCATCCTCCGGGATGCGCTGGAATCGGTTGGCCTGCCCGCCGACGCCGTCCAGACCGTGGACCAGTACGGCCGCGACGGCGCCAACGCGCTCATGCGGGCGCGCGGCCGGGTGGACGTGCTCATTCCCCGCGGCGGCCGCGAGCTCATCCAGGCCGTTGTGACGAACTCCTCCGTACCGGTCATCGAGACCGGTGAAGGCAACGTCCATATCTTCCTGGACGCTTCCGCCAGCGAGGAAATGGCCGTGGACATCCTCCTCAACGCCAAGACCCAGCGGCCCAGCGTCTGCAACACCGTCGAAACGCTCCTGGTGCACTCCAAGTCCACCGTTCTTCCCGCGGTCGCCGCCGCGTTGCGGGCCGCCGGGGTCACCCTGCACGTGGACCAGCGGATCCGCGCCGCCCTGCCGGCCTCGGTCCAGACCGTGCCGGCCACGGAGGATGACTGGGCCACCGAATACATGAACCTGGACCTGGCGGTGGCCATGGTGGACAGCCTGGACGAGGCCGTCAGGCACATCCGCAAGTGGTCCACCGGCCACACCGAGGCGATCCTGACCAACGACCTCGCCAACGCCGAGCGCTTCATCGCCGATGTCGATTCGGCCGCCGTGATCGTGAACGCCTCCACCCGCTTCACCGACGGCGGCGAGCTCGGCCTCGGCGCCGAAGTGGGGATTTCCACCCAAAAACTCCATGCCCGCGGCCCCATGGGACTGACCGAGCTGACCACGACCAAGTGGATCGTGCAGGGCGAGGGCCAGATCCGGGGCTAGCAACGCTGTAACATGGAACGGAAGACCGGAACGGCGGACACCTCCGCCGTCGTCACATTTTGAACTCACTAGGGGAGAACATGCTGTCGCAGCAGATCGCCACTTTCGTCGCCGCCGCCGGCGAATCGGGCCACGAGGAACTCGCACCGCTCATTGCACCGCCGTTTGTCATTGGCGGCACCATGTTCGCGATCCTGGTGGTTCTGCTGCTGATCACGCTGTCCTACTCCAACCTGGGCCGGCGCCACGCGGCCGTCGAGGAGCACGCGGACCCGCACCGCCAGCACCCGAACAAGCACGATCACGGCCAAGGTCACTAATATTTCCGCCCCCACGAAGCAGCGCGGCGCCCAGCGCCGCCTGCGTCTGGGTGTGATGGGCGGCACGTTCGATCCCATCCACCACGGACACCTTGTCGCGGCCAGTGAGGTCGCGGCCAAGTTCGACCTCGACGAAGTCGTGTTCGTGCCCACCGGCCAGCCCTGGCAGAAGATGGCCAAGAAGGTCAGCGAAGCCGAGCACCGGTATCTCATGACAGTCATCGCCACGGCCTCGAACCCGCGCTTCACCGTGAGCCGGGTGGACGTGGACCGTCCGGGACCGACCTATACGATCGACACCCTGCGTGACCTGCGGACCCTGCGTCCGGACGCCGATCTGTTCTTCATCACCGGCGCGGACGCCCTGGCCCAGATTTTGTCCTGGAAAGACATCGATGAACTCTGGTCCCTCGCGCACTTCGTGGGCGTTACCCGGCCGGGCCACGTCCTGGACGGCATGGGCCGCAAGGACGTCAGCCTCCTGGAGGTCCCGGCCATGGCCATTTCCTCCACGGATTGCCGCACGAGGGTGGCCGAAGGAAACCCGGTCTGGTACCTCGTGCCGGACGGGGTGGTCCAGTACATCGCCAAGTACGGCCTGTACCACGCCAGCCCCGACGCCGACCGCCTTGAAGCCGGACATGCCGGGACCGCCAACGCCGGAAACAGCGCGGCAGGAACTGACCCCGCACAGCACGATCCAGCCTTTGAGATAACCCAACCAGCCAGCACTGAATGAGTTTGCTATGAGTCAGGAACAGCCTCCCATCCGCAGCCGCCGCGAATTGCGGCAGGCCAGAGATGAACGCCTGGAAACTCCAGGCCCGGGCGAGCCGACGGAGGCCGAAATCACTGGCCGGAGCCGTCGCGTCGCCGACGCCCCGGTGGACTCTGTGCGCGCTGACTCTGTGTCTGCCGGCACGGAGCGGTCTTCCCAGGTCCGGGCGCGGGACCGCGCCGCACTGCGCACCATCAAGGAACTCGCAGAAAAGGAAGGCCAGCTGGCCGGCGGCGGGCCGCCCACGCGACGCCAGTTGAGGCTTTTGGAGCTGGCGACCGAAACCGCCCCGGCCACCCAGGCCAACACCATTGTTCCGGTGTCGCCGCGGACGCGGGCCACCCCGGTGGTTTCCCCGGCCGGGAAGGACACCGCACCTACTGACGCCGCCTCGAAGGGCGCTGCTTCGAAGGATGCTGCCCCGAAGGGCACGTCCCCGGCTGTGTCGGCTGCCCCGGCGCCCAATGCGCCCGCTGCACCCAAGGCCCCCGCGGCCGACGGCGCCGGACCGGGCGGCACGACGCCCGAGGGCATGACCGTGGAGCAGGCGCTGGCCGCCCGCGAGCTCCTCGCGGAGCAGGCCAAGAACCAAGTGGCCAAGATGGAACACATTGCGGCCACGGATCCGGATGCCGTTGATCCGGCCGTCCTGGCCGAGCAGATCGCCCTCGCCGAGCGCGCCGCGATCCTGAACCGCCGCGCCGCCGCCAAGCAGAAGCTTGCCGAACAAAACAGCCAGCCGGCGGCGCCTCGCAACGATCCGACCACGGCCAACAACCTGGCCATGGTCACCCCCTTGGAATTTGAGAAGATCCCCGGCGTGGAGCGGCCCGTCATGAAGCGCCCTGCCACGTCGTATGTCCCGGTTGTCACCAACCCGGGTCCTCGCGTGGACGCGCCACGGAAGCCCGGCCTGCGGCGGCCGGGCAGTTCCCGCCAGAAGGCCGCAGGTCCTGCTACGGGTTCTGCCGCTGGCAGATCCGGCGTCCTGGCCCGGGCGGAAGCAGCCGCCAAAGCCGGAACGGCTAGGCCTGCAAACGCGGCAAGCGCAGCAATTTCCGCGGGGGAGGCCGACGAACGATTCGTGGGCGGGGAACCCGTAGCCGCGAATGCCGCCTACGGGCTGGAACCCCTGGATGCCGACACCGCCGGGCTGGGCCGTGCGCGCCGCCTGCGCATGCTCCAGCTCGGCGTCCTGGCGCTGGGGATTGTTGCCCTCATCGCCGGCATCACGCTGATCGTCACCGGGCTGGCCCACTAGGTCTCAGGCCGCCACCGGCGCCCACATTTTCATCACCATAGTTTTTCATCACTACAAGGAGTCCCGTGACTGCAACCGATTCATCCATCACTACCGCCCGCCACGCAGCCCGCGCTGCCTCGGAGAAGCTTGCCGAGGACATCGTGGCCCTGGACGTCAGCGAACGGCTGGCCCTGGCCGACGTCTTTCTGATTGCCTCGGCCCCGAGCGAACGCCAGGTCAACGCGATCGTGGACGGCATCGAGGACGAACTCTCCAAGTTTGACCAGAAGCCTGTCCGCCGCGAGGGCCGCTCCGGCGGTCGCTGGGTGCTGCTGGACTACTCCAACGTCGTCATCCACGTCCAGCACGAGGAAGACCGCGTGTTCTACGCCCTCGAGCGCCTGTGGAAGGACTGCCCCGTCGTCGATCTGCAGCTCGGCGACGACGCCTCCGCCAAGGCCACCGCCGGCACCGACACGGAGTAGCCACCCGCGCTCAGACCACGTCCGGACGCTAAAAGAGCCGAATATGCCCGATTTGGAATTTTCCGAAGGACTGGTCTAAGATATTTGAGTTGCTTCGGAGAGATCCGGACAAAAAAACCAGAGCTTGGCACGTCAGCAGACATGCTCGGAGCAACGAAAATTCGGGGCTGTGGCGCAGCTGGTAGCGCACCTGCATGGCATGCAGGGGGTCAGGGGTTCGAGTCCCCTCAGCTCCACCGGATAATCCGCCGGAATCGAAAGATTCCGGCGGATTTTTTGTGCCAGGATCCGGGCCAGGACCTGGAAGTCAACGAACCTTTTCCATGAGCCTTCGCGCCGATTAGCGCGAACGCGATTTGTGGTTTAGGCTATTCAGGTTGCTTCAGGGAGGACGAAACTTCCGGGCAAATGAGGGGCTGTGGCGCAGCTGGTAGCGCACCTGCATGGCATGCAGGGGGTCAGGGGTTCGAGTCCCCTCAGCTCCACCAGAAAGGGAATCACCGCGAGGCGGTGGTTCCCTTTTTCGTGCCCCGCACAGGTGCCTGCCTTCAGAAGTTGCATCCGTCAAGACCGTCTCATGACCCGACGTCATAAACTGTCATTTAGGCTCTCCACCCTGAGCGGGACCTTGCTATCGTCGCTAGGAGACAGCCGCCATGCGGCATAGCTGGAAGGCCATTTCCGGCTCCACGACTAAGGAACATCATGAAGCGCACACGACTTTCCGTTATCGGCCTCATTGCTGCCGCAGGACTCGCCCTGGCAGGCTGCGGGTCGGCGTCGACCACCCCGGCCAGCTCAGCGCCGGCAGCGGGTGCGGACACCTCCCTCAGCGACGTCAAGAGCGCAGGCGTGCTCAAGGTCGGCACGGAAGGCACCTACAAGCCCTTCACGTTCCATGCCAACGGCAGCGGTGAGCTGACGGGCTACGACGTCGAGATCATCAACGCCGTTGCCGGGAAGCTGGGCGTCAAGCCGGCCTTCCAGGAGACGCAGTTCGACGCCATCTTCGCCGGCCTCGACGCCAAGCGGTTCGACGTCGTCGCGAACCAGGTTTCCATCACCGATGAGCGCAAAGCGAAGTATGACTTCTCCACCCCCTACACGGTGAGCACCGGCGTCGTCGTCACCAAGTCGGACAACGACAGCATCCACTCCTTTGAGGACCTCAATGGCAAGACCACGGCGCAGTCCCTGACGAGCAACTGGTACAAGCTGGCGCAGCAGAGCGGCGCGAACGTCGAGGCCGTCGAGGGCTGGGCGCAGGCGATCACACTGCTCAAGCAGGGCCGTGTCGATGCCACCATCAACGACAAGCTGACCTACTTGGACTACCAGAAGACCGACCACGACACCGGCATCAAGATTGCTGCCGAGACCACTGACAAGTCGCTGAGCGCGTTCGCCCTGCGCAAGGGATCGACCAGCCTGACCGACGCCATCAACAAGGCCCTCGGCGAGCTGGCGGCCGACGGCACCCTGACGAAGATCTCCCAGAAGTACTTCGACGCCGACGTCTCGAAGTAGCCCTGTGCACGCCGCAGAGAAACGCCGCGTCCGGGCATGAGCATCAACTGGGAACTCGTGTGGTCATCGCTGGGCCCCCTCCTGACGGGTGCGATCTTCGGCACCATCCCCTTGGCGCTGGCATCCTTCAGCCTGGGCCTCCTGCTGGCGCTGGTGGTGGCCCTCATGCGGCTGAGCCGCAACCGCCTGGTTTCCGCGGTGGCGCGGACCTACATCTCCGTCATCCGCGGAACCCCGCTCCTGGTCCAGCTGTTCGTCATTTTCTACGGGCTGCCCTCCGTCGGAATCACCATCAGCCCCTGGCCCAGCGCCATCATCGCGTTCTCCCTGAACGTCGGCGGCTATGCCGCTGAGGTCATCCGGGCGGCCATCCTGTCCGTTCCGAAGGGCCAGTGGGAGGCCGGCCACACCATCGGAATGTCGCGCCGGCAGACGCTCGTGCGGATCATCCTGCCGCAGGCCGCCCGGGTCTCGGTTCCGCCACTGTCCAACACCTTCATCAGCCTGGTCAAGGACACCTCGCTGGCGTCGCTGATCCTCGTCACCGAACTGTTCCGCGTGGCGCAGCAGGTGGCAGCCTTCAGCCAGGAGTTCATGCTGCTGTATCTGGAAGCAGCCGTGATCTACTGGATCATCTGCCTCGTTCTCGCCAGCGGACAGTCCGCCCTGGAGAAGAGATTGGACCGCTATGTCGCCCACTGAACCGCAACCCTCCGATGTTCCTGTCCCGGACGAGCCGCTCCTGACCGTCACGGGCCTGCGCAAGGCGTTCGGCCAGCACGAAGTGCTCAAATCCATCGACCTTGAAGTCCGCCGCGGCGAAGTGGTCACGTTGATCGGGCCGTCCGGATCAGGAAAAACGACAGTCCTGCGCTGCCTGAACGGCCTCGAAGTGCCCGACGCCGGCGTCGCCGAATTCGCGGGGCAACTGACCGTGGACTTTGCCACACCGGTGGCGAAGAAGCAGGTGCTCGCCTTGCGGGACCGCAGCGCCATGGTGTTCCAGCACTACAACCTCTTCCCGCACAAGACCGTCCTGGAGAACGTGATCGAGGGCCCGGTCCAGGTGCAGAAGCGGCCCAAGGCGGAGGCGATCCAGGAGGCCAGGGACCTGTTGGCCCGGGTCGGCCTGACCGGCAAGGAGAACAGCTACCCCTTCGAGCTCTCCGGCGGCCAGCAGCAGCGCGTCGGCATTGTGCGTGCCCTCGCCCTGCGCCCGCAGTTGCTGCTCTTCGACGAGCCCACCTCTGCGCTGGACCCCGAGCTCGTGGGCGAGGTCCTGGCCGTCATCAAGGAACTCGCCGACGAAGGCTGGACCATGGTGGTGGTCACCCACGAGCTCGCGTTCGCCCGTCAGGTGGCCGACGAGGTCATCTTCATGGACGGCGGCGTGGTGGTCGAACGCGGCCACCCCGACACTGTGCTGCGGGACCCGCGGGAGGAACGCACGCGGCAGTTCGTGGACCGCCTGCTGAACCCGTTCTAAGGCACTCCACCCGCGGTGGACAATACGACGGACACTACGGGCGAGAAAAGGCGGCCAGCACGGGCGGGCACCAGCGGCGACTAAACTTGGTCGGGTGAACGACTCCCTGCCCCCGTGCCCCGAATGCTCCAGCGAATACACCTACGAAATGGGGGCGCTCCTGGTCTGCCCGGAGTGCGCGCACGAATGGTCCGCGTCCGCGACGACTGACACAGAAGCCGACGCCCCAGCGGCCGCCGTCATCAAGGACGCGGTAGGTAACGTCCTCGCCGACGGCGACACCGTCACCGTGGTCAAGGACCTGAAAATCAAAGGAAGCTCCACCGTCATCAAGGTCGGCACCAAGGTCCGCGGCATCCGCCTGGTCAACGGTGTCGGCGACCACGACATCGACTGCAAGGTGGACGGCGTGGGCCCCATGCAGCTCAAGTCCAGCGTCGTCAAGAAGATCTGACCGGGAACGCGACCGTGACCGTGACCGCGGAGACGGTGCGGGCGGCCGACGTCGTCGTGGTCGGCGCCGGCCAGGCGGGCCTGTCGGCGGCCTACCACCTTCAGCGCCGCGGCTTCGTCCCGGCCGCCGCTGACGCTGCCGGCCCTGACCCGGCCGGCCCGGCCCCGGCCGGGACCTACATCGTGCTCGACGCCGAGGACGGGCCCGGCGGGGCCTGGCGGCACCGGTGGAAGAGCCTGCTCATGGCCACCGTGAACGGCATCAGCGACCTCCCGGGAATCCCGCAGCCCGACGTGGACCCCGCCGAGGCCAGCTCCAGTTTCCTCACCCGCTATTTCGGCGGGTACGAACACGACCTCGGCCTCGCGATCGAGCGGCCGGTGAAGGTGCAGTCGGTGAGCCGGGAGGACGATGATCCGGCCGGGCGGCTGAGCATCGCAACCTCCCGCGGACGGTTCTCTGCCCGCGCCCTCATCAACGCAACCGGCACCTGGACCCGGCCGTTCTGGCCCATATATCCGGGCAGGGCCAGCTTCCGCGGTCGGCAGCTGCACGTCGCCGACTACGTGTCCGCCGACGAATTCCGCGCTCAGCATGTCATCGTGGTCGGCGGCGGGATCTCGGCCGTCGGGCTGCTCGACGAGATCTCCAAAGTCACCACCACCACATGGTTCACGCGCCGGGAACCGGTCTGGCGCGAGGCCGCCTTCGACCGGCAGGCCGGCCACGACGCCGTCGCCCTGGTCGAGGAGCGGGTGCGGCAGGGCCTGCCGCCGCAGAGCGTCGTCTCCGTGACGGGCCTGATCTGGACTCCTGCCCTGCGCGCCGCCGCCGCGCGCGGCGTCCTGGACCGGCACCCCATGTTCACCGCGATCGAACCCGACGGCGTCCGGCTGGCCGACGGCAGCTTCCTCGCCGCCGGGGTCATCCTGTGGGCCACGGGATTCCGGGCAGAACTCGAACACCTCGCCCCGCTGCACCTGCGCGGACCAGGCGGCGGCATCGCGATGGACGGCACCCAGGTCGCGGCCGAGCCGCGGGTCCACCTCGTCGGCTACGGGCCTTCCTCGTCCACAATCGGCGCCAACCGGGCCGGCCGGGCCGCCGTCGCTGGAATCGTCACACTGCTGGCCCGGTCCGGGATAACGTAATAAAGCAACGCGGGGTCACTTACGGCCCATCCAGGCGCTCAGGACGGGCCGTAAGTGACCCCGCGTTGCAGTGCAGTACCAAAGTTCCAAACACCCCAGCTAAATTCCAAGCCCGAGAAGAAACGGCGGCACAACGCGCGTGGCGGACAACAGCTTCGAATCCCTCTTTGCCCGGCTGCGTAGATTCCCGGATGTGGAAGCCGACAACCTGCAGGCCTGGGACGCCACGGACAGGCTCCTGCTGGACTCTGCCCTTGAGATGCGCGCGGCCGGCCTGCTGCAGCCCGGCGGACGGCTCGCGGTGGTGGGGGACCGGTACGGTGCCCTGACCCTCGGCGCCCTGACGCTCGGGGCGGAGGCCGTGCGGGTCCAGCAGGACCTCATCACCGGTGAACGGGCGCTGCGGGCCAACGCCGAGGCCCTGGGCATCGACGGCGGCTTCGAGCACCTCCCGTTGGGCGCCGAACTGCTGCAGGGAGCCTCCCTGGTCTTGCTGCAGTTGCCGCGGTCCCTGGCGGAACTTGAGGAAATCGCCGACGCCGTGGCCCGCTACGCGGCGCCCGAGGTGGTGCTGGTCGCGGGCGGACGCGTCAAACACATGAGCCTGGGCATGAACGCCGTCCTGGCAAGCTACTTCGGCGACGTCCAGCCCCAGCTGGCGCGACAGAAATCAAGGCTCCTGCTGGCCCGGAGCCCGAAGCCGGTCCCGGCCGCGCTGCCCTTCCCGGTCACTGAGGTCAACGACGGACTGGGGCTCACGGTCTGCGCCCGGGGCGCCGTCTTCGCCGGCACCGGGCTGGATATCGGGACCAGGTTCCTGCTGGACTTCCTGCCCCGGATGCCGCACGCCACCCATGCCGTTGACCTTGGCTGCGGCACCGGAATCCTCGCCGCGATGTACGCCCGCGCCAACCCCGGTGCCCGCGTCACCGCCACCGACCGGTCCGCCGCCGCCGTCGACTCAGCCTTGGCCACCTCCCGGGCGAACGGCCTGGACGGACGGATCGACGTGCTCCAGGACGACGCCATGAGCTCCCTCCCGGACGCCAGCGCGGACCTGGTCCTGCTCAACCCGCCCTTCCACCTGGAAGCGGCGGTCCACTCCGGCGCGGGGATCAAGCTGATCGAAGCGGCCGGCAGGGTGCTCGCCCCGGGCGGGGAGCTCTGGACCGTGTTCAACAGCCACCTGCACTACCGGCCGGCCCTGGAACGGCTGATCGGGCCCACACGCGAGGCCGGCAGGAATCCAAAATTCACCGTCACGGCCAGCACCCGGCGGCCTTGACGAAAGAAACTTTGTGTCAGTAAAGCGCAAGTGTGGGCGCACGCCTGCACGTAACGTACGATTCTGACAACTGCTGTGCGTGGCCAAAACGTTTAGAGGTATCAGTGACCGAGTTCCGGCAACCCTCGCCGAGGCGAGGGACCAACCTACCGAAGATGGGCGACTTCAACCTCACGGTCATCTTGGACGCCATCCGCCGCACGCCGGGCGGGCTGAGCCGGGTGGAACTCGCCCAGATTGTCGGACTCTCGCCGCAGACTATCTCCAACATTTCCCGCCGCCTGCTGGACCAGCACCTGATCGTCGAGGCAGGCAAGGAAGGCAGCGGGCCGGGCAAGCCCAGGACCATGCTCCGGCTGAATCCCGCAGGGATGTATGCCGTGGGCGTCCACCTGGACCCGGCCGTCCTCACGTTCGTCGTGCTGGACCTGCTCGGCGCCGTCGTCCGGCACTCACGGATCACCACCCCGCCCGGCACCGACCCCAGGGCTGTCATCGAAACCATCGCGGGCGAAATCAAGAGGCTCATCCTGGACTCCGGGGTGGACCCGGACCGGATCGCCGGGCTCGGGGTTGCGTCGCCGGGCCCCATCGACCTCAACGAGGGCGCCGTCGTGGACCCGCCGCTGCTGCCGGGTTGGGACCACGTGGGGCTGCGGGATGCCCTCGCGGAAGCCACGGGCCTGTCCACGCTCATGGACAAGGATGTCACCAGCGCAGCCGTGGCCGAAACCTGGGCCGGCGGCCCCAGCGGAGAGGGCAGTTTTGTCTTCATGTACATGGGGACCGGGATCGGCTGCGGGATCGTCCTTAATGACGAAGTCGTCCGCGGGACCTCGGGCAACGCCGGGGAAATTGGGCACATCGTCGTCGACCCGGGCGGCGCCCTCTGCGACTGCGGGCAGCACGGATGCGTGAAGTCCTCCGCCATCCCGCAGGTCCTCGTGGCGCAGGCCGAAGCGGCCGGGATATTGGATGGTTCACTCCAGGACAGGAGCGCACCGGCAGTTCAGGAACGGTTCGCCGAGTTGTGCGCGATCGCCGACGCCGGCAACCACGAAGCCAGGGAAATCATTCGAGGGTCCGCAGTGCTCGTGGCCCGTGCGGTGTCGGTCGTCACCAACGCCCTGGACGTGGACCGGGTAGTGTTCGGCGGCCCGTTCTGGACATGCCTCTCAGCGGCCTACCTCGAGCTAATTCCCGGCCTGGTCGAGGCGAACAGTGCCACCCGGAGGATCCATGGGATCGAAGTCGTGGGCACAGGGGTAGGCGAGGACGTCGGCGCGGTCGGCGCGGCCTGCCTGGTGCTTGAACACACGCTGGCCCCGCGCTCCCAGCGGCTGCTCCTGGGGGACTAGGCAGGGGCTGACCGGGCGTCAGTCGATGTCCTCAACCACCGTCCCATACGGGATGGTGTCATCCAGATGCGCCTGGTGGCCATGCGGAAGCACGAGAATCCGGACCCCGTGCAACCTCTCTGCGGCCGACTGCATGAGGACGGGCCGGACGGTGTTGATGAAGCTCTCGCTCTTGCCGGCGAGGTACTGCTGGTAGCTGGCTGGAAGCTGAATCATGGCAACAGGATAGTCCTGACCGGGTGCGTTGGGGAGAGCGGGCCGCGCGGGGCTAAAACGGCGCCTTGGGCGAACATTATTCTGCCCGGTACCGCAAACGGCCGTAAAGGTGCGTCTTAATTCGGGCGCCGACTTGAAGGGCCCCCCGGCCGGGTCTTAGAGTTCTATACAAGTTACCTCAGTAACGTGTCAGCGATCCTCCGCTGAAAGCTGCCCCCGGGCGGCCCAGGAGGGTGTGGGTGCCCCCATGTGGGCCTGACATTTGCTCACGGACAACTTCGTATCAGGCGTAACAGTCGCGGCTGCGCCCTGCTGAAGTTCCCTCCGTGTTCCCCAAACTCAATTCACTGACGACGGAGTTTCCGTTTCTGGTTCCGGTCCTCCGGGATTCCGGATCTCCCGGCGGCAGTGTTCAAAGCCAAGGACGCAAATGTCACCTCCAAGCCTTATCGATACCCATCCCAATCTTGCCGGCGCGGCCCCTGTTGCGCTTTCCTACGAGCTGTTCCCGCCGCGGTCGCCCGCAGCCGCCGAATCCCTCTGGACCACCATCGGCGAACTGGAAGCCACGGACCCGGACTACGTGTCCGTGACCTACGGGTCCAACGGCTCGAACCGCAGCACCGCCGTCGATCTCGTCAACCGGCTCGTGCAGGAAACGACGCTGCGGCCCCTGGCCCACCTGACCTGCGTGGGGAATTCCCCGCAGGAGCTGGCGGAGATCATCGGCGAACTGCTCGACGTCGGTGTCCGCGGCATCCTCGCCCTCCGCGGCGACCGGCCCAAAGACGGAGAAACCCCGCCGCCGGGATCGCTCCGGTACGCCCAGGACCTGATCGAGCTCATCCGCCGCGTGGAGCAGCGCCGCTCGGCACTGCTGTGCGCCGGCAGGGTCGCGGTCGGCGTCGCCGCCTACCCGACCCGGCACCCGGAATCCCCGAGCGAGGCGCACGACGTCGAGGTCCTGCTGGCCAAGCAGCGCTCCGGCGCCGACTTCGCCATCACCCAGGTCTTCTTCCACACCGAACAGTACGCCGACCTCCTGACCCGGGCCCGCCGGGCCGGGGTGACCATCCCGATCATTCCCGGGGTCATGCCGCTGACCAGCCTCCGGCGGCTCGCCCGGCTCGGCGAACTGACCGGCGTGGAACCGGCCCCGGAACTCATCGAACGCCTCGCGGCTGCCGATACCGACGCCGACCGGACCCGGATCGGGGTCAGCGCCACCGTTGATCTCGCCAACGCAGCCCTGGACGCCGGAGCCCCCGGCATCCACCTCTACACGTTCAATGAGCACGCCGCGGCCCTGGACGTGCTGGACAAACTCGCCCTGCCCCGGCCGCACCGCGGCAACAAGAACAGCGGCAACAAGAACAGCGGCAACCGGCACGGCGCCGGCCGCATCAACGCATCCCGGAGCGCCGCCAGCGGCCAGCTCGCCAGCTAGGCACAACAACTTCCCCCCGTACAGAACCACCAACACCAAGGACTTCCCATGACTGAACTTCCCATCACCCCCTTCCCGTCCGCCTCGATCCTCGGCTACCCGCGCATCGGCCGCCGCCGCGAACTCAAGAAGGCCGTCGAGGCCTACTGGGCCGGCAAAATCGACGCCGCAGCCCTGGACGCTGCCGCCAAGGAAATCCAGCTCGGCACGGCCAAGCGCCTCCAGGGCCTGGGCCTGACCGAAGCCGCCGCCGTCCCCGGCACCTTCTCCTACTACGACCAGGTGCTCGACGCCGCCGCCCACCTCGGCGCCGTGCCGGCCCGCTTCGGGAACCTCCTCAACGCGCAGGGCCAGCTCGACATCGACGGCTACTTCACCCTGGCCCGCGGCAATAAGGACCAGCAGCCGCTGGAAATGACCAAGTGGTTCGACACCAACTACCACTACCTCGTGCCGGAAATCGGCCCGGAAACCAGCTTCGCGCTGACCTCCAACCGCATCGTGGAGGAATTCGAATACGCCCTCGCCAACGGCGTCGAGACCCGCCCGTACATCGTCGGCCCGGTCACGTTCCTGCTGCTAAGCAAGGCCTCCGACGAAGCCCCGGCCGGCTTCAGCCCGCTGTCCCGCCTGGAGGACATCCTCCCCGTCTACACCGCGCTGCTTCAGAAGCTCGCCGCCGCCGGCGCCAGCTGGGTCCAGCTCGACGAGCCCGCCCTCGTGGTGGACCAGGACACCCCGGCCGTGGAAATCCAGGCCGCCGTCGCCCGCTCCTACGAGGCCCTGGCCGCCGCGGCCCAGCGCCCGCAGCTTTTCGTCTCCACCCCGTACGGCGCGCTCAACGGCCAGCTCGGCACCCTTGCCGCCACCGGCATCGACGCCCTGCACCTGGACGTCTTCAAGGGCGAGGTCCCGTCCGCCGCGGCCCTGGCCGCGCTGGGCAACAAGACCCTCGTCGCCGGCGTCGTGGACGGCCACAACATCTGGCGCAACGACCTCGCCGCCTCCGCGAAGAAGATCGCCGAACTGAAGAAGTCGGTGGCCAAGCTGGCCATCAGCACCTCCACCTCCACCCAGCACGTCCCGCACGACGTCGACGAGGAAGTCCAGCTCTCCGAGCAGCTGCGCAGCTGGCTGGCCTTCGCCGACCAGAAGGCCGTTGAAGTCGTCAACCTCGCCGGTCTGCTGGGCGACGAGGCAGCCGTCCAGCCCGCCATCGACGAGGCCACCCGCGTCATCGCCTCCCGCGCCGAGGCCGAAGGCGTCCGCCGCGGCGACGTGCGCGCCCGCACCGCCGCCCTGACCGGCGCCGACTTCAACCGCTCCGCCTACGCCGTCCGCGAGGCAGCCCAGGAGAAGGCGCTGCACCTGCCGCCGCTGCCCACCACCACCATCGGCTCCTTCCCGCAGACCTCGGAAATCCGCACCGCCCGGGCCCGCGCCAACCGCGGCGACCTCACCACGGAGCAGTACGAGCAGCTCATGAAGGACGAGATCAAGCGCGTCGTTCAGCTGCAGGAAGAGCTCGGCTTCGACGTCCTGGTCCACGGCGAGCCCGAGCGCAACGACATGGTCCAGTACTTCGCCGAGAACCTCGAAGGCTTCGACGTCACCGTCCACGGCTGGGTCCAGTCCTACGGCTCGCGCTGCACCCGCCCGTCCATCCTGTGGGGCGATGTCACCCGCAGCGCCCCGATCACGGTGAAGTGGGCCGAGTACGCGCAGTCCCTGACCAGCAAGCCGATGAAGGGCATGCTTACCGGCCCGGTCACCATCCTGGCCTGGTCCTTCGTCCGCGATGACCAGCCGCTCGGCGAGACCGCCAACCAGGTGGCGCTGGCCCTCCGCGACGAGATCGCCGATCTCGAAGCGGCCGGCATCAAGGTCATCCAGGTGGACGAGCCGGCGCTCCGCGAGCTCCTGCCGCTGCGCAAGGCCGACCAGGCCGCGTACCTGGACTGGTCGGTGAAGTCCTTCCGCCTCGCCACCGCCGGAGCCGCGGACGCCACCCAGGTCCACACTCACCTGTGCTACTCCGAGTTCGGCGCCATCATCGACGCGATCGACGGCCTCGACGCCGACGTCACCTCGATCGAGGCCGCCCGCTCCCGCATGGAGGTCGTCCACGACCTCGAGTCCCACGGCTTCGGCCGCGGCGTGGGCCCGGGCGTTTACGACATCCACTCGCCCCGCGTCCCGGGCGAGCAGGAAGTCACCGAACTGCTCAGCACCGCCGTCGAGCACGTCCCGTCCCGCCAGCTCTGGGTCAACCCGGACTGCGGCCTGAAGACGCGCGGCTACGCCGAGACTGAAGAGTCCCTGCGTAACCTGGTCACCGCCACCAGGACGGTCCGCGCCGAGCTGCTCTCAGCCGCCAAGTAACACAGGCGATCTAGTAGGCAGCGGCCAAATAGAGGAACCCTTAAGTGGGGGCCGCTAAATAGGCAGCCGCCAAGGAGTCCGCTCCACGCACAAACGACGCCGGCCGGTCACCCTCGCAAGGTGGCCGGCCGGCGTCGTACGTTCTTAATCATCGATTGCTGAGCAGCCGCCGTTTTCAGCGCCCAGAAGGGCATCTACGGAGCAACCGACGCAGGATTAGCAGCGACTCAGGATTCCCGAGTCAGGACTCCCAGAGGATTTCGTCGTCGACGACGCCGTCCTCATCCGCGGAAGCGACGAGGACCTCGTCGGTGAAGTGCTGGCCCAGCGTGAAATCGAGGACGAAGTAGCGTTCCGGCTGGCCGGGGTAGATGCCCACGTGGCCGAGCTTGAGGGCCTTGAGGAAGACCTCGTCGGTCAGCTGGCTCTTGTCCTCGACGCCGAAGACCTTTTTGAGGTGTTCGTCCTTGATCGCGTTGCAATGGAAGTGGCGGTACTCCTGCGGGCTGGTACCTTCCTGGTCCAGTTCCTCGGCGATCATTTCGCGGACCTGGTCCACGAGTTCGGGCAGGAAGCGCAGGCGGTAGTCAACTTTATGCATGGCAGCTTCATCAAAATGGTCATGCGCGTTGACATTCAGGTCAAGCTCCACGGTCTGGCCCGCCAGCTCATGCGTGGCGGTGAGATTATGCTCCCGTCCGTGGTTGAGCTCGACCTCGCCGAAGTGCTTGCTCGCTACCTTGTTCATATCTTCAACATAGTCCTGAAAACCGGACCATTCCAGCGTTGGCAGGGTTTTATCGGGACCCTGGCCGGCGGACGGCCGCATGACTGTACATTGATCGGATGCAGCATGTAATCTCGCCCGTCATCCGTGCCCGGGCCGCGTTCGACGCCGGGACCACCCGTCCGCTCACCTGGCGGCTGGATCAGCTGGGCCGGCTGCGGCGCATGCTGGCGGAGCGGCACGCGGACTTCGCCGGGGCCCTTGCCCGCGATCTGGGCAAACACCACACCGAGGCGCAGCTGGCGGAGATCGGGTTCGTAGACGCCGAGGCGGCGCACCTGGAGCGGCACCTCGAAGACTGGCTCCGGCCCCGCCGCGTGCCGGTGCCCCTGGCAGTGCGGCCAGCCCGCGCCTGGACCGAACTCACCCCGCTGGGCGTGGTGCTGGTGATCGGGCCGTGGAACTACCCGCTGCAACTGCTGCTCGCCCCACTCGCCGGAGCCCTGGCCGCGGGCAACACCGTGGTGCTCAAGCCGAGCGAACACGCCCCGGCCACCTCGGCGGCGCTGGCCCGCTGGATTCCCGAATACCTGGCCGGCGCCGCCGAGGTGGTTGAGGGCGGCATCCCGGAGACAGCGGCGCTCCTGGCCGAACGCTTCGACCACATCTTCTTCACCGGGGGAGAAGCCGCGGCCAAGGTGGTGCTGCGCGCGGCGGCCGAGCACCTGACCCCGGTGACGCTGGAGCTCGGCGGCAAGTCCCCGGCTTACGTCGACGCATCCACGGACCTGGCCACGGCAGCCAAACGCATCGCCTGGGGCCGGTTCATGAACGCCGGGCAGACGTGCGTCGCACCCGACTACGTCCTGGCCCGGGAGGAGATCCTGGAGCCGCTGCAGGCCGAGCTGATCAAGGCCGTGGCGGCGCTCTTCGGACCGGACCCGGCGGCGAGCCCGTCGTACGGCCGTATTGTCGATGACCGCCACTTCGCACGGCTCGCTGCCCTGGCGGACGCCAGCACGGTGGTGCACGGCGGACAGCGCGACGCCGTCAGCCGCTACTTTGCGCCGACCCTGCTGCGCCCGGCGCCCGGCGACGCCGTCATGGCGGAAGAAATCTTCGGACCGCTGCTGCCACTGGTGCCCGTGGACGGGCTCGACGCGGCCATCGAGGAGGTCAACGGGCGCGCCAAGCCGCTGGCACTTTACGTCTTCAGCAAGGATCCACAGACGCGCCGCGCCTTCGCCGGGCGGACCTCGTCCGGAGCCCTGTGCTTCGACGTTCCGGCGGCCCACCTGTCCGTCCCCGGGCTTCCGTTCGGCGGGGTCGGCGCCAGCGGCATGGGTGCCTACCACGGGGAACATTCGGTGCGGACGTTCTCGCATGAGCGCCCCACCCTGGACAAGCCGGTGTGGCCGGACACGCTGGAAGTGATCTACCCGCCGTACACCCGGACCAAGCACCGGATCATCGACGCGCTGGTGGCGCCGGTCGGGAAGCGGGCCAGGAAGCGCTGAACGCCCGCCGGGCTACCGAGCTTGTTCGTCCGCCCAGTCGACCTCGGCCCACCGCTGCCGGCCCTTGAGCCCGGGCCCTTGAACTCAGTCCTTTCGCGCGGTCCCGAGCCGGTGCATCGTCTCGGCCAGCAGCTCCACGAACAGCTGGACCTGGGCCGTCCGCTTCTCGTTGATCAGCAGGGCGAAAACATTCCGTGCCAGCCGGATCTCCGGCACATCGAGGACCACCACGCCGGCCGGCCGGTGCCGCAAGGCGAGCTCGGGAACCAGCGCGGCGCCGAGCCCGGCGGCGGCCATCTCGAGGCTGGCGTGGAAGTCATCGCTGTAGGCCACCACGCGGGGGTGCAGGTTGCAGCTCGCGAAGAGCCGTTCGATCACCGTGGCATCGGACGTGCCCGGGTGGTGCATGATCCAGGGCATGTCCGAGAGGTGCGGTGCGGCGACCTTGGAATCCGTGCCGATGCCCCAGGCCGCCGGCAGCACCACGCGGAAGTCGTCGTCGCCGATCCACTGCCGGTCCACGGTGTGCGGCCAGGCGAGGCCGGACTGTCCCACCTGGTACACCAGGGCGACGTCGAGTTCGCCGCCGGTCCGCAGCCCCTGGATGGTCTGGGCCGGTTCCGCGACCGAGACCCGCAGGTCGATGCCGAGTTTCTTCCAGGCCGGGTTCTGCAGGATCGGCGGCAGCACATAGGTGGCGAGGCTCGGGAAGATGCCCAGCCGCAGCTCCTGGCTGGGGCTTTCCTGCGCCCGGGAGGCGGCGGCCATCAGCGTCTCGATGTCCGTCAACACCTTGGCGGCGTGCCGGGTCATGACGACGGCGGCTTCGGTCGGCTGGATGCTGCGGGCCGCCCGCTGGAACAAGGTGACGCCGGTGTCGCGTTCCAGGGCCGACATTTGCTGGGATACGGCCGAAGCCGTGTAGCCCAACCGGGTGGCGGCGGCCGCAAACGATCCAAGCCGGATCACTTCCACAAGGGTCCGGAGATGGACGGGGTTGATCAAGGGCTGCCCTTCGCCTGGTTGCGGGTCCACGGGGACTGGACCGGAATTCCCGCTTCATTGTGGCATATCCGGCCCTCCGGCGGCCGTGCCGATATGTCTGCTGGTATGTCTGCCGGAGGGACTGCACGGAAAGTCTGCGCTGCGCGGCCGGGCCCATGCAGGAGAATCCGAGGAACCCTACCCAAGTGACGGATGATGGCGTCACTTGCGACGGTCTGACAGCAGAACTAAAAAATCCCACATTCATACTCATCCGGCCGCCCGACGGCCACGAATTGCCCATAAGAAACTTCGGGCCAGACAACAGGAGCAGATCAGTGTCGCAAGCAGCAGGGATTCCGGCAGGCCGGCGGGTAGCCGTCATCGGCAGCGGAGTGGCGGGGCTGACCGCCGCGTACGTGCTGAACGGGCAGGACCGGGTATCGCTCTTCGAGGCCGACTCCCGGCTCGGCGGCCACGCCCACACCCACGATGTGCCGCAGCAGAACGGGCCCACCCTGGGTGTGGACACCGGCTTCATCGTCCACAACGAGCGGACGTATCCCACCCTCCTGCGCCTGTTCGCCGAGCTCGGCGTCGAAACCCAGGACTCCGAAATGAGCATGTCCGTCCGCTGCGACGGCTGCGGCCTGGAATACGCCGGCGCACGGGCCAAGGGGAGCGGCATCATTCCCCGGCCGTCCACGCTGCTGCGCGGCCGCTACCTGAGGATGCTGCTGGAAGTCACCCGGTTCCACCGCCGGGCCCGTGCCCTGCTGGCCGAGCCCGCCACAGGCACGGCAGCCGACGGACACGAGCTCACCCTCGGGGAGTTCCTGGCCCGGGAGAAGTTCAGCAGCTACTTCATCTCGCACTTCATGACCCCGGTGGTCAGCGCCGTTTGGTCCTGCGACCCCACCACCGCCCTGGCCTACCCGGCCCGCTATCTGTTCACCTTCCTGGGCCACCACGGCCTGCTCGGCGTCAAGGGCTCGCCGCAATGGCGAACCGTCACCGGCGGCTCGCGCAGCTACGTCGACAAGGTCGCCGCGACCCTGCCGGACATCCGGCTCGCCAGCCCGGTCACCGCGGTGCAGCGGCACGCCGACGGCGTCGACGTCACGTCCGCTCTCGGCGCCGGGACCGTGCGCGAGACTTTTGACGCCGTCGTCATCGCCACCCACCCTGCGCAGGCCCTGCGCATGCTCACCGACGCCTCGGCTGCCGAGCGGGCCGCCCTTGGCGGCATGCCGTACTCGGTGAACCAGACGCTCTTCCACCGTGACGAAGCCGTGCTGCCGGCCAGCCCCAACGCCCAGGCGTCCTGGAACTACCGGCTGCCGTCCTGCGACGCCCGGCCTGACAAGGTCCTGGTCAGCTACGACATGACCCGGCTGCAGCGGCTGGACCCCGTGGACGGCGGCCGGTACATCGTCAGCCTCGGCGAATCCGAGCTGATCGACGACGCCACGGTCCTGGACCGGATGGTCTACGAGCACCCGCAGTACACGCCGGAGTCGCTGGCGGCGCAGCAGCGGATCCTCGGACTGGGCGACGAGCGTCTGGCCTTCGCCGGTGCGTACCACGGCTGGGGATTCCACGAGGACGGCGCCCTGTCCGGCCTCAGGGCCGCCGCCAGGTTGGGCCGCGACTGGGACCAGCTCCCCGTCAACATCGGCACTGTGGGAGTGGACCCGGACCTCCAGCCGGCCGCGGAGGCCTCATGAGCGCCCAAGGCTCCCTACAGCAGGCGGCCATCTACCGCACCGCCATCGCCCATGTGCGGCGCACCCCGCTGCGCAACGCGTTCACCTACCGCAGCTACAGCTGGTACGTCGACGTCGACCGCCTCCCGCGGCTGCCGCGCCTGCTCCGGCCGCTGGCCGGCTTCCGGGTGGAGGACCACCTCGGTGATCCGTCCGGCACCCTGCGCGGCAACGTGGAAAGCTACCTGGCCACCCAGGGGATAAAGCTCGACGGCGGACGCATCACCATGCTTGCCAGCGCCCGGGTGTTCGGGCACGTGTTCAACCCGTTGAGCGTGTTCTGGTGCCACAGCGCCTCCGGTGAGTTGCGCTGCGTCGTCGCCGAGGTCCACAACACGTACGGGGAGCGGCACTGCTACCTCCTCGAAACCGACTCCACGGGCAGGGCAAGCGTCCCGAAGGCGTTCTACGTCTCGCCGTTCAACGACGTCGACGGCGAATACCGCATGAAGCTCCCCGAACCCGGCGAACGTCTCGCCGTATCGATCGTCCTGGAACGGGAGGGACAGCAGCCCTTCATCGCCACCATGGACGGCGTCCGGCACGAAGCGAGCGTGCGGAACATCGTGTCCGCGGCGCTCGCCGTCCCCGCGGCCCCGCTGCGTGTCGCGGCACAGATCCGCTGGCAGGGCATCAAGCTGTGGGCGCGCCGCCTGCCCATCATCAAGAAACCACACCACCCTTCACAGGAGGCAGTTCAGTGACAATGACCGAAGCGACCGGATCCGGTACGGGACGGGCACAGGGCACCACGCGCAGCAGCGCCATGACCGGCAGCGCCATAGACAGCAGCGCCGTCACCAGCAGGGTGCCGTACACCGTTCCCCAGCCTCCCGCCACCATCGACGCCGCCATCTGGCCCAGCATCGCGACGGTGCCCTCGAGCCTCAAGGCCCGTGTGGCCGGACGCGCTGCGGACGCCATCTTCAAGGCGGCCGTGCGCAGGCTGCCGCTGGAAGTCCGGTACCCGGACGGCACAGTATTGGGCAAAGCTCCCTCTGACGAGGCGGCCGCCGCCTATCCCGTCATGACCATCAACCGACCAGTTGCGTTCGCCACCCGGCTCGGCGATGGCGGCCTGATCGGCCTGGGCGAGTCCTTCATGGCCGGCGACTGGGACGCCGATGACCTCACGGCCGTCATGGAGGTGTTTGCCTCCCGCGTCGGCACGCTCGTTCCCGAACCGCTGCAGAAGCTGCGCGGCCTGTACCTGCCGCGGCAGCCGCGCAGGGAACGGAACACGGAGAAGAACACCCGCTCGAACATCTCGCGGCACTACGACCTCTCCAACGAGCTGTTCGCCTCGTTCCTGGACAGCACCATGACGTACTCCAGCGCCCTCTTCCCGGACAGCGGCGACGCCCTGCGGAACGTGGCCTGGGACGGGCTGGCCGCCGCGCAGCAGGCCAAGATTGACCGGCTGCTGGACAAGGCCGGCGTGAAGGAAGGCACCCGGGTCCTGGAAATCGGCACCGGCTGGGGAGAGCTCGCCCTGCGCGCCGCCGCCCGCGGCGCCAGCGTCTACTCCGTCACGCTCTCCAGCGAGCAGCAGGAACTGGCCCGCCAGCGCGTGGCCGAGGCCGGCTACGCCGACGCCGTCACGATCGAGCTCAAGGACTACCGCGCCGTGGAGGGCGAGTACGACGCCGTCGTCTCGGTCGAAATGATCGAGGCCGTCGGCTTCGAATACTGGGCCACCTACTTCCAGACCATCGAGCGGGTCCTGGCCCCGGGCGGCAAGGTCGCCATCCAGGCCATCACGATCGCCCACGACCGGCTCATGGCCACCCGCACCAGCTACACCTGGGTGCACAAGTACATCTTCCCGGGCGGAGTCATTCCGTCCGTCCGCGCCATTGAAGACATCACGGCGAAGCAGACCGGACTGCGCGTCCGCGAACGCCTCGCCATGGGTGAGCATTACGCCCAGACGCTGCGGCTCTGGGAAGAGCGGTTCATGGCCCGCGAAGACGAGGTGGGGGCCATGGGCTTCGACGCGGTCTTCCAGCGGATGTGGCTGTTCTACCTCTGCTACTCCCGGGCCGGGTTTGAAACGGGCTACCTCGACGTGCAGCAGATCGTGCTCGACTCCGCCCACTAGCTCCGGTGTTAGAACAATCACGAACCAAAGAGGCGGGCACCACGGTGCCCGCCTCTTTCGTGTGCCCGGACACCAGATGCAGTGGCCGGCGCCACCGATCCGGGTCCCCGCGGCGGCGCGCGACACGCCGTCTGCGGTGCGACACGCGGGGGTGATTAATGTGGCTAACTACTCCACAGGGTGTGGATTTCGTCCGCCAAAATGGCGGAAATCCGGACATTTGGAGGGCACCCTCCTGTGGATTAAAGGTGGGTTAAATGACATACTTGTAATACATCATCTTGGGGTCCACATGAGGCTCTTGCACTACATGTAGTATCGACATACAGTTCCAGCAGAGCATCAGCGCGGGACATCCGGAGCCGGGATTGCGCTCCACGGAAGACTTCAACAAAGGGGACAGGACCATGACCGTTACGGTTTACACAAAGCCGGCCTGCGTTCAGTGCAACGCGACCTACCGCGCGCTGGACAAGAAGGGCATCGCCTACCAGAGCGTCGACATTTCCCAGGACGCGGAAGCCCTTGAGCGCCTGAAGTCCCTGGGCTACATGCAGGCCCCCGTTGTCGTCACCGACCAGGACCACTGGTCAGGTTTCCGCCCGGACAAGATCGAAGAACTGGCGCAGGCTGCCGCCGTCGCTGTAGCCTGAAACGCCCTGTCGCCTGAAAAGCCCAGGACGCCGCTACCAGGCAAGAATTCACGGTAGATGAGGTGACCACCGTGGCTGTAAAAACTGAAGATCGGGTGGCTGCCACGGCTGACAGCGGGGAAGCGGTCAGCACGGCAACACCGGCCACCACAACGCACTGCCGGCTCATCTACTTTTCCTCCACCTCCGAAAACACCGCACGCTTCGTAGCGAAGCTGGGCGTCGACGCCGCCAGGATCCCCCTCTACCCGAGGGACGCTCCGCTGGTGGCCCGGGAGCCCTACGTTTTGTTGCTCCCGACCTATGGCGGCACCGGGGGAGAGGGATCTGTTCCAAAGCAGGTCATCAGGTTTTTGAACGATCCGGGCAACCGGAAGCTGATCCGCGGAGTAATCGGCGCGGGAAACACCAATTTCGGGGACAACTACTGCATGGCAGGCGACATCATCGCCGCCAAGTGCAAGGTCCCGCACCTATATCGCTTCGAACTCATGGGGACGCCGGAAGACGTCAACCGCGTACAACAAGGATTGGAAGAGTTTTGGACACGACTGTCGCAGACAAAGCAGTAACTGAAGGCGCAGGCCTGCACACCGGCACCGGCGCCGCCGCTGTTGAGAAGCAGGAACAGCAGAAGAAGCACGAAATGCCGGCCGCCTACAAGGGCCTGGGCTACCACGAGCTGAACGCCATGCTGAACCTCTACGGCCCCAACGGGGAAATCCAGTTCGAGGCCGACCGCGAGGCCGCGCACCAGTACTTCCTGCAGCACGTGAACAACAACACCGTGTTCTTCCATGACCTCGAGGAAAAGCTCGACTACCTCGTCAAGAACGAGTACTACGAGCGCGAAACCCTCGACCAGTACACGATGAACTTCATCCGCGAGCTCTACAACCGCGCGTACAAGAAGAAGTTCCGCTTCGAGACCTTCCTTGGCGCGTTCAAGTTCTACACCTCCTACACGCTGAAGACGTTCGACGGAAAGCGCTTCCTGGAGCGCTACGAGGACCGTGTCTGCATGGTGGCCCTGCACCTGGCCCGCGGCGACGAGAAGCTCGCCACCCAGATGGTGGACGAGATCATCGAAGGCCGCTTCCAGCCGGCCACCCCGACGTTCCTGAATGCCGGCAAGCGCCAGCGCGGCGAGCTGGTCTCCTGCTTCCTGCTCCGCATCGAAGACAACATGGAATCGATCGGCCGGTCCATCAACTCCGCCCTGCAGCTCTCCAAGCGCGGCGGCGGCGTCGCCTTCGCGCTGACCAACATCCGCGAGGTCGGCGCGCCGATCAAGCAGATCGAGAACCAGTCCTCCGGCGTCATCCCCGTGATGAAGCTCCTCGAGGACAGCTTCTCCTACGCCAACCAGCTCGGCGCCCGCCAGGGTGCCGGCGCGGTGTACCTGCACGCGCACCACCCGGACATCTACCGCTTCCTGGACACCAAGCGCGAGAACGCGGACGAGAAGATCCGCATCAAGACCCTCTCGCTCGGCGTCGTCATCCCGGACATCACCTTCGAGCTCGCCAAGCGGGACGAGGACATGTACCTGTTCTCCCCGTACGACGTCGAAAAGGTCTACGGCATGCCGTTCTCCGACGTCTCGGTCACCGAGAAGTACTACGAGATGGTGGACGATTCCCGGATCAAGAAGACCAAGATCAAGGCGCGCGAGTTCTTCCAGACCCTCGCCGAGATCCAGTTCGAATCCGGCTACCCGTACATCATGTTCGAGGACACCGTGAACCGGGAAAACCCCATCGACGGCAAGATCATCATGTCCAACCTGTGCTCGGAGATCCTCCAGGTCTCCCAGCCCACGACGTACCACGATGACCTGTCCTACGACCAGACCGGCAAGGACATCTCCTGCAACCTGGGCTCGCTGAACATCGCCAAGACCATGGACTCGCCGGACTTCGGCCTGACCATCGAGACGGCCATCCGGTCGCTCTCGGCCGTCTCGGACATGTCGAACATCACCTCGGTGCCCTCGATTGCCCGCGGTAACGACCAGAGCCACGCGATCGGCCTCGGCCAGATGAACCTGCACGGCTACCTGGCCCGCGAGCGGGTCCACTACGGTTCCGAAGAGGGCCTGGACTTCACGAACATCTACTTCTACTCGGTGGTGTTCCACGCGGTCCGCGCCTCCAACCTGCTGGCCATCCAGACCGGCCAGACGTTCGGCGGCTTCGAGAAGTCCAAGTACGCCTCGGGCGAGTTCTTCGACAAGTACACCGAGCAGGAATGGGTCCCGCAGACCGAGAAGGTCGCGGAGCTGTTCAAGAACATCCACATCCCCACCCAGGATGACTGGCGCGAGCTGAAGGCCTCCGTCATGGAGCACGGCATCTACAACCAGAACCTGCAGGCCGTGCCGCCCACCGGCTCGATCTCCTACATCAACAACTCCACCTCCTCGATCCACCCGGTGGCGTCCAAGATCGAGATCCGCAAGGAAGGCAAGCTGGGCCGCGTGTACTACCCGGCGCCGTACCTGACGAACGACAATCTGGAGTACTACCAGGACGCGTACGAGATCGGCTACGAGAAGGTCATCGACACCTACGCCGCTGCGACGCAGCACGTGGACCAGGGCCTGTCCCTGACGCTGTTCTTCAAGGACACCGCCACCACGCGCGACATCAACAAGGCCCAGATCTATGCCTGGAAGAAGGGCATCAAGACCATCTACTACATCCGTCTCCGCCAGCTCGCGCTGGAAGGGACCGAGGTGGAGGGTTGTGTTTCTTGTATGTTGTGATCAACTGATTTAGGTTGAATTTGTTTGAGTGCGACGGCGGGCGTCCGCCCGCCGTCGTACGACAAGCCTTAAATGCTTGAGGAGCCATGCGTCAACATGACTCCTCAATTCGTCCCGGCAACGAGACGGTTCCAAAATGATCCTTGGACTGTTGAGTTTACATGAGTTTCATTCCGTCAAGCGACGGCACTCATCCGGGGCACGACAGCCCCGGAGGAGGTGATAATTATGGGTAGAACTGTAAATAGGAGTGCCGGAAGCGGCCGCTTCGTGAGCAACGCGGCTGCGGCTCGCTGGCCGTCCAAGACGACCACGGAGCGCGTAGGTGCCGGAACGTCCAATGCGAAGACCGTAAACAGGTCGGCGTCATCTGGACAGTTCGTCACCGATTCGGCCGCCAAGGCGAATCCTAGCGGAACGATCAGCCAGCGCGTTTAGGTAGGTTGGCGGCTGGGCAGGCGTCCAGCCGCCAAACTCAGGCCCAGGACCGCTGGTCCTGTGGACATAACTTAGTGAAGCAAGGAACAAGATGAGCGAAAAGGTCAAGCTGCTTAGCCACGTCGAGGCGATCAACTGGAACCGCATCCAGGACGACAAGGACGTGGATGTCTGGAACCGCCTGGTCAACAACTTCTGGCTGCCGGAGAAGGTGCCGCTGTCCAACGACGTGCAGTCGTGGGCGACGCTGACCCCGGACGAGCAGCAGCTCACCATGCGCGTGTTCACGGGCCTGACCCTGCTGGACACCATCCAGGGCACCGTCGGCGCCGTCTCGCTGATTCCGGACGCCCTCACCCCGCACGAAGAGGCTGTCTACACGAACATCGCGTTCATGGAGTCCGTGCACGCCAAGAGCTACTCCTCCATCTTCTCCACGCTGGCCTCCACCAAGGAGATCGACGAGGCGTTCCGCTGGTCCACCGAGAACGAGAACCTTCAGAAGAAGGCCCAGATCGTCATGGACTACTACCAGGGCGACGACCCCCTGAAGCGCAAGGTGGCCTCCACGCTGCTGGAGAGCTTCCTGTTCTACTCCGGCTTCTACCTGCCGATGTACTGGTCCTCACGGGCCAAGCTGACGAACACGGCTGACCTGATCCGCCTGATCATCCGCGACGAGGCCGTGCACGGCTACTACATCGGCTACAAGTTCCAGAAGGGCCTCGAGGGCCTGTCCGAGGAGCGCAAGCAGGAGATCAAGGACTACACGTTCGAGCTGCTCTTCGAGCTATACGAGAACGAAGTCCAGTACACCCACGACCTCTACGACTCCGTCGGCCTGGCCGAGGACGTCAAGAAGTTCCTGCACTACAACGCCAACAAGGCGCTGATGAACCTGGGCTACGAGGCCATGTTCCCGGCCTCCGTCACCGACGTGAACCCGGCCATCCTTTCGGCCCTGTCGCCGAACGCTGACGAGAACCACGACTTCTTCTCGGGCTCGGGTTCGTCTTACGTGATTGGCAAGGCGGTTAACACCGAGGATGACGACTGGGACTTCTAGTCTTCTTCTTTCTTTCCCGCCTGTGAGATGTCGGTCTAATTGGAAGAATGGCATCCTATTTGGAAGAAACGCTTCGTCTGGTGCCTGGACAAACTAAATGGTCTTTTGGTCCTTTGTGTGAGTGAGAGACGTCGACCTAAATGTGAGGTTCCACAGAAGTTGGCCATTTCCCAACTTAGATGGCCACGTTCCAGGATAGTTGGCCAAACCGCGTGATCCAGCTGAGCGCAGATGGACAACTGGGTGATCAGGAAGTTAGCTGGCTGTGAGATGTCGACCTAATTGGAAGAATGGCACCCTAWTTGGAAGAAACGCATCGYCTASTTGGAAGTTGTGAGATTCGGAGCTAGTCGAGATCTTACGGACCAAGGTGGATAATTTTAGGAGAACTTGCCCCTGATGCAACTTGCTCCGAGTTTCACGCCCGCATAAGCCGTTGACCGAGTTGGAAGGTTCCACGGTTCTTGCTCGCTTGGCTTCCCAACTTTGACGGCACCGCTTCTCGGTGGATTACCGACTGTGGTGTTGGGGTCGGTCGGTTGTGAGGGCCAGGGCTAGTTCAGACCGGGCATCATGGCGGCGTTGAAACGGTAGGTGATCCGCCGGTTCCGGGGTGAGGGCGAAGCGTGCGGACCGCGCGCCCTACCTCGTCTTGGACTCGAAAGTCTTCTCCCTCTCGGTTAGCCAAGTGTTCATGAACGCGAGCATCTCTCTACTGACGGCTGCATTAATCAAAAGGTAGAGAAAAACGAGCGAGACGAAAAAAGTGGACCAAACACCAACTCCCGCTATAGGGAACATCGGCTGGTTCAACTGAACCACGACAACGCAAGCGGCTATCGAGACCAGCTGCGCACCGACTGTAAGAAGGCGCAAGAAATTTACCAATGATCGGCGCAACCCTGACCGAATGAGGCCCATCAACTTGCCGCTTTCAATCGCGAAAACAAGCAGGAATACGGGTATAACTTGCGCTAGAAGGGCAGCCGTGGCGGGTGAAATGGCGACGACGTCATTGGGGTTCATCGCAGAACTCTATCTGATGCGCGCTGCCAACGGTCGCCCCTAAGCGAGCGGCTGACAAGCTCATCGGCATCGAGTGGGGGCAATGCCATCCTCTACCCCGGATTCCAGTTGAGCGACCGGCCGGCATGGTTCGGGTGCGCATGGCCCTGGTGGATTATGAGTGCACCGCCGCGACGGCGGGCCATGCCCCTTGGATCGTCCGCGGATGCCTGCGGACCGTACAGCGATGCGCATGCCGTACGTCAGTGATACAGGAGAATAGGAACGTGACTGAGCATATCCCTGAGGCGGAAGCCTACATTCGGTTCCGCCTAAATGAACTCTCGTCGCGGAACGAGCACCACCGATTCGAGGAGATCGCCACTCGGGTTGCTCAGAAACGGATCAGCTCAAACATTATGATTGCGACAGGGCCAGTCAGTTCTGGTGGCGATCAGCAGCGAGACGCAGAGTCCTTCACGACCCGGCTCCCGAACGAACTTCCGCATGCGGCAGGCTTCGCGGCTGCAGCCTCGACCTCGCCAGTGGTGGTGGCTTGCACCGTCCAGAACGCAGGACTGAAACAAAAGGTTCTCAGCGACCTCGCCGGTATCTGTGCCGCCGGCGCCGCGCCGGTCGAAAATGTAGCGTTCTTCAGCGTTCACTCCATCTCCGAGGGCATCACCCATGAACTACAGCAGACCGCCCGGGAGTCCTATGCGGTAACACTCGACATCTTCTGC
The DNA here is from genome assembly GCF_056405215.1 of Arthrobacter sp. P1_H7. Classification (NCBI taxonomy): domain Bacteria; kingdom Bacillati; phylum Actinomycetota; class Actinomycetes; order Micrococcales; family Micrococcaceae; genus Arthrobacter; species Arthrobacter sp. P1_H7. The sequence continues at coordinate 296,734 of NZ_JBFUCO010000005.1, forward strand.
GGCGGAGACCTCGCGACGTTCCTAGCCCAGCAAGACCTAATTTGGGTCGCGAGGCACTATCTTGAGCTTCCTTCTCACCTAGTCCCGCCGCCGGAGGAAGAGCCCGCACCGCAGTGGTATGCCGAATTGCTTGAGGGCCTTCGGAAAAACAACGGGCCTATGGCCCTAACGCCAGCGGTGCAGGGAGAAGTTACCTACGGGCTCCGGCACGCGATATGGGATGAGAGTGCGAACGCCGACCTGCCAGAGTGGCTGGACTTCATGGGAGCGTTCCTGGCCGACGGCGATGAGGGCGCAGACACCGAGCTGGTCTTCAGAGCTTGCTACGAGATGGCCGTGGCACGGTTCCGGGGGATGGGAATTGCTGCTGGAATCGAAGACTTGGTGCGCCGTGCTGTGGACTACGGGTGCACAAGCGCCCAGCCGAGCATTGTCGATGATGCTGTGACACTGGTTTCGTACTGGGGGACGATGTGGATCTCCGGTGTTGCGAGATCGGAAGCCTCCGAGATCGATGGGGCGATGGCTCGGCTGCGAGCCCACTTGAGCAAGCTGATCGAAGCAACGGATCCGGAGACTCACCCGGTGCGCTCGGTGTCGTTGGCGGGAACGCTTGCCTCTGTGTACCTCGCCCCGGAATGGAAGCGAATCGAGAAGGCCGAGGGCAAACCGAGGGCAGCCGAGGTAGCCTCGAGCGCTGGCATACAGCTGATATGAGTTGAGTCTGTCCTTCACAAACACCTCCGGAGATGCCAGGACGGGATGTATCAGATTCCCTTGAGGACCCGGGGCTGATCCGCGGGATCCTCCCGACGCCTTCGGAGGTGTTTGTTATGTCTGTTCAGGCCGCGG